>JBFGLT010000013.1:0-32702 GCA_041576015.1 Acidimicrobiales bacterium | reverse complement strand
CGACCAGACCGGCGGAGGCGAGGGCGAATAAGGGCAGGACCTCCCGCCGGATCGAATGCGCCCGGTTGACCGTCCACACCCAGGCCCGGGTGAGGAAATAGGCCGGGACCAGGGCGATCATGGCGGCGAAGGCGTTGGCCCAGCCGCCGGGCCAGCCCCACACGGAGTTGGCCAACGCCAGTAGCACCTGGTGGTTCACGACGTTCACCGCCGACACGACCAGATAGCGGGCTCCGGGGCCGATTCGCCCGTCGAGCGCGGTCATCACAACGTTCACGGTAATCCCCACATCGATCCAATCGACGGGCACACTGGTTTCGTGAACAGTGGCTACTCGGCCCAGCACGCCGTCGAGGAGTTGGTGAAGCTCCTCGACCTCGAGCGGATCGAGGATCGAATCTTCCGAGGTCAGAGTCCACAGGACTTCCGTCAACGGGTGTTCGGCGGCCAGGTGGCCGGCCAGGCGCTGGTCGCCGCCACCCGGACGGTCGACCGCGGGGCCGTCCACTCCCTGCATTCCTACTTCCTCCGTCCGGGCGACCCGTCGATCCCGATCGTCTACGACGTCGAACGCGTGCGCGACGGCCGATCGTTCGCCACGCGACGGGTCATCGCCATTCAGCACGGTGAGGCAATCTTCCATCTCACGGCCTCATTCCACGTCGAGGAGCCAGGTTTGGAGCACCAATTGGACCCGCCGGCGGGGATCCCCGCACCGGAGAGCCTGCCCGACTTCGCCACTCGCAACGCGGCCTTCGCCGAGGATCTGGGCGAGTGGTACACCCGACCCCGACCCATCGACACGCGCTACGTCGGACCCGACGAAGCCGCACGCCGGGGTGGCGACGCCCAGGAACCGCGACAACTGGTGTGGATGCGGGCCGATGGTCGTCTGCCCGACGACCCCACCCTCCATCAGTGCGTTCTCGCCTATGCATCGGATATCACGTTGCTCGACACGGTGAACCTGCCGCACGGCAAGACCTTCCTCAGCGGCGATGTCATGGCCGCCAGCCTCGACCACGCGATGTGGTTCCACCGGTCGTTCCGGGCCGACGAATGGTTTCTGTATGTTCAGGACACGCCCAGCTCTCAGGGCGCCCGCGGCCTGGCTCGAGGCCTGATCTACCAGAATGAGAGGTTGGTGGTCTCGGTCGTTCAGGAAGGACTCGTCCGGCTGCTCCGATGAACACGATCTGGTGCGCCGGTTCCAGGCGCTGCCTGACAGTCCTGGTGGCGGCGGTGTTGATGTTGATCCTCGGGGCGTGCGGCGCCTCGGAGGGCCGGGACGGAGGGGTTGCGGCGACGACAACGACGATGCCCTCGAGCGATGCTCTCCCGTCGCCGACCGGTGCCGGCGACCAACCGGGCGACGAGGCCGGCACGACGACCACGGCCTCCACGGTCGCGGTCGCCGGCGAGCCGGAGTGGAGCGAGCAGGACCTCTCCCTCGAGCCGATCGCCCAAGTCGACGCACCGATCGCCCTCGTCGGCCGCAGCGGAACCGGGGATCTGTACGTGGCCGAGAAGGGCGGGCGGGTGCGACTCATCACCCGCACCGTCACCCGCAACCGTCCCGACCGCTTCGCGCTCGCGTCCCAGCCAGTCCTCGATCTCTCCGACCAGGTCAGCACGGGCAGCGAGCAGGGACTGCTCGACATCGTCTTCTCCGGCGACGGTCGTCAGCTGTTCGTGAGCTACACCGACCGCAACGGGAACAACGTCGTCGCCCGCTACCCGATGAGTGGCCGGAACGTCCGAGCCCAGGACCGCACCGACATCCTCCGGGTGGACCAGCCCTTCGCCAACCACAACGGTGGCGGCCTGGCCTTTGGACCCGACGGGTTCCTGTACGTCGGGTTGGGCGACGGCGGCCGGGCGGGCGACCCGTTCGACAACGGTCAGGACCCGTCGACCCTGCTCGGTTCGCTCCTGCGCATCCATCCCGAGGGCACCGCCGACGGTGCGGCCTACGGAATCCCCGACGGAAACCCCTTCGTCGCCGGCGGTGGCGCTCCCGAGGTGTGGTTGTACGGCGTTCGGAACCCGTGGCGGTTCAGCTTCGATCCACCGACCGGTGATCTGTGGATCGCCGACGTCGGCCAGAACCGCTTCGAGGAGGTCAACCGGCTCGACGCATCGAGCGCGTCGGGCGCCAACCTCGGCTGGAACGAAATGGAGGGGTTCGAACCCTACGAAGGTGGACGCGCCCCCGATGATCACACACCACCCGTGCTGGCCTACGCCCACGACAACGGTCGCTGCTCGGTGACCGGGGGCTACGTATACCGCGGCGAGCTGTTGCCGCTGTTCGACGGCGTCTACGTGTTCGGTGACTACTGCTCCGGGGAGATCTTCGGAGCCGCCGAAACGCCGGGGGGTATCGTGTTCCGCACCCTGAACGTGGCCGTGAACCCCGGCGCCCTCGGCTCGTTCGGCGTGGACGGGGACGGTGAACTCTACGCGCTGGCCCTCGACGGGACGGTCAACCGGCTGATCTCCTCAGCAGCTGGATGAGGGCGGCGAGCGCCTGAAGTGCCTGCTCTCGCTTGAGGGCCCAGGCGCCGGGGGGCAGCATGGCGACCGAGCGGCGCGTTCGTTCCCAGTCCTCGACGCTCGGTCCCGCCGGCGGGATGTCGGAAGTCGGATGCATCGCTCGAGACTAGCGAACGTTTGTTCGTATCGCCAAGCCGCTCGTTGTTCGATCGGGGTGGTGACCGGGGTCAGAGCACCACGCCATCGGGGTTCTGGCCGGCGTCCAGCATGCCCTGCCTCACGCGCACCGGCGCCAGGAGTCCGAGCCCGACCACGAAGAAGGTGATCAACACCAAAATCGCCTGGCGCTGAGAGTCGAGAATGTCGTTGGCGACGGCAAACGCGAGCGGACCGATCCAGGACGTGCCACGGGCGGCGATCTCGTAAAACCCGAAGTATTCGGCCTCGGACTCGCCGGGGATCATCTGGGCGTAGAGCGACCGGCTCAACGCCTGCGACCCTCCGAGGACCACGGCCACGACCACCCCGAGCACCCACAACTGGGCCACGCTCGTGAGCAGGAGGTAGGCGTAGAGGACCAATCCGACCCAGACGCCCAGGTTGATCATCAGGGCCTTCTTGGCGCCGATGCGTTCGGCGAGACGCCCGAAGGCGACCGCACCGGGGATGGCGACGAACTGGATCAGAAGGACCAGGAGCAGGAGGGTCGTTGCCGATGCGTCGAGTTCGTCGGCGGCGAAGGACGTGGCCACGGTGATCACCGTGGCGATCCCGTCGTTGAAGATCAGGTAGGCGATCAGGTACCGGAACGTGACCGGGTGGTCGCGTCGCAAGGTCCGGAGGGTGACGAAGACCGAGCCGAGGCTGAGTTCGAGCCACCCGGCGCCCTCAGGCCGTCGGCGGGCGGCCGGTCGGGGCCGGATCAGACGACCCGGGTACCGCCAGAGGAAGAAGAGCACCCATAGGCCGGTTCCACCGAGGCTGAGCCGAACGGCAAGTCCGTCGTCGAGGACGGCGATGAGCACGAAGTTGGCGGCCAGCCACAGTCCGCCTCCGAGGTAGCCGACGGCGAACCCCGCCGAGCTGACACGGTCCCGCAGCGCCGGAGGGGCGATGTCGGGAAGATATGAGTTGTAGATCACCGAGGCGGCCGAGAACCCCACGGCGGCGATCACGAACAGCAGGCCGC
Organism: Acidimicrobiales bacterium; assembly: GCA_041576015.1. GTDB lineage: Bacteria > Actinomycetota > Acidimicrobiia > Acidimicrobiales > SZUA-35 > JABDIY01. The sequence continues at coordinate 29,017 of JBFGLT010000013.1, read as the reverse complement.
CGAGCACCACCGTCGATTCGGTGACCAGGAACAACCCGGCCGTCGCCACCGATCCGGCGTAGGCGAGGGTCATCATCAGGCGTTTCTTCTGATCCGTGTAGTCGGCGGCCGCGCCGACCAGCGGCAGGATCACCACCTGGAGGAATGCCGACAGGCTCACCACGTACGGGTAGAAGCTCGCCTCGTCGATGGTCCAGCCGACGAGGTCGACGCCGCCTGTCTCCTCCCCCAGAGCGAGCAGGTACGGACCGAGCAGGGCGGTGGTGACCGTCGTGCTGAACGCCGACCATCCCCAGTCGTACATCTTCCAGCCGAAGATCTCGCTGCGCTGCTCGGGCGTGAGCGACGCCTCGACGGCATCGGGCGACGGCATGGTCTCAGCAGCGGCCACGGCCCGAAGCTTACGCCGGTGCCTCGTGGTGCCCGGTCAACCTACGATGACCCCGTGACCGACCTGTTGTATCTCCGGGACGCCGACCTTCGCCGCTTCGACGCCGAGGTGCTCGCAGTCGACCCCGAGGCCGGGAGGGTTCAGCTGAGCGCGACGGCGTTCTACGTGCAGGGGGGCGGACAGCCGGCCGACACCGGCACACTCCGCTGGGGCGACCGGTCGGCCCGTGTCACGACCGTGAAGAAGGACGGGGGATCCGTCTGGCATTGGATCGAGGGGGATCTCCCCGAAGTCGGACAGACGATCACCGGGGAGATCGACTGGGACCGTCGCTATGCGCTGATGCGGACACACTCGGCGATGCACGTGCTGTGCGGAGTCGTCTACCAGGAGTACGGGGTACTCAGCACCGGCAACAACATGGAACCCCTCAAGGCGAGGATGGACCTCGACTTCGATCCGCTTCCCGATCGGTTCGCCGAGGAACTCGAGGCGGCGGTGAATGCCGAGATCGCGGCCGATCGGCCGATCGAGGTGAGCTTCCTCGCCCGCGAGGTCGCGCTGGCGGACGAAGACCTGATCCGGACCAAGGTGAACCTGATCCCCGAGAGCGTCGCCGAGATCCGGGTCGTCGACATCATCGGTCTCGACAAGCAGGCCGACGGTGGCACCCACGTGAAGCGAACCTCCGAGATCGGTCACTTCACGGTGACCAAGACCGAATCCAAAGGCAAGGGCAACAAGCGCGTCCGGTTCGAGATTCGCTGAGAACGAGCCCGACTCGACGCCCCTACGATGCAACCATGTCAGGTGCGCAGTCTCTGAGGTTGGAGCGACCGGAGGCCGGTGTGGGTCTGCTGATCATGGACAACGGGGAGAACCGATTCACTCCCGACGTCAACGCACGCCTCAACGAGCTTCTCGACAACGTCGACGGCGACGAGACCATCGGGGCCCTGATCGTGGCCGGGAGCGGGAAGTTCTTCAGCAACGGATTCGACATCGAGGCGCTCGGATCGCTCGGGGACGGCGCGATCGCCTTCGTGGGTGAGACCGAGAAGCTCTGGGCCCGGCTCCTCGCCGCCCCCTACACCGTGGTCACCGCGCTCAACGGGCACGCATTCGGGGCGGGGGCGATGCTTGCGCTGGCCGGTGACGTGCGCATCGGACGGACCGATCGGGGTCTCTGGTGCCTTCCCGAGGCCGATCTCGGCATGCCGTTCTCACCCGGGATGATGGCCCTTTTCGCCGACGTACTCGGCCACGCCGTGGCCGCCCGGCTGATGGTCACCGCCGAACGGCTCGGGCCCGATCAGCAGCTCGAGGCCGGTGTGGTCCACCAGCTCGTGCCGGTCGAGTCCCTGCTCGACACCGCCATCGCCGCCGCCGAGTCTGCCACGCACCGGCGCGGCCCGAACCTGGGCCGCATCAAGGCCCTGGTTCATCATGAAGTCATCCACTACGCCGGCCGTACCAGCTAGACCTATTGGTCCTTGAGGAACTCCTCGATCTTGGCGATGAGCTCGGTGCCCGAACCCGAGCTCATGGCGGCGTCCCACTCCGACTCGAGGTTCGCGACGTACTCGGCCATGTCGTCGTCGTCGGCGATCATCCGGTTGATCTGCTGTTCGTACTCATCGGCGGCAGCCTCGAGCGTGTCGGTCAGGATCGGGAGATCGAGCAGGCGGCTCACCCGCTCCACCAGCGCCTTGGTGACCTTCGGGGAACGGGCGTGAGGGACGTAGCTGGGTACGGCGCCCCACAGCGACACCGCATCGAGCCCGGCGTCGTGGGCGGCGGTGTGGACGACGCCCACGATGCCGGTCGGCCCCTCGTAGGTCGACGGTTCGAGGTCGAGGCGTTCTCGGAGCTCGGGGGTCAGGGCCGACCCATAGATGGTGGCGGGGCGGGTGTGGGCCACGTCGGCGATCAGGGCGCCGAGACTCACGACCATGTCGACCCCTGCGTCCTGCGCCAGCTGCGTCACCGTCTCGGCATATGTGCGCCAGCGCAGCTGGGGTTCGATCCCGCGGAGGATGACGAGTTGGCGGCCACCGAGTGAGCCGTGGCTGAAGGTGTTCTCAGGCCATTCGATCCGGCGGGTGTGACCATCGAGGCGGACGACCGGACGGCTGGTTTGGAAGTCGTAGAAACACTCGGGGTCGAGGCGGGCGAAGGGTTCGGCGCCCGCTTGCTGAGCGATGAAACCGGCCGCTGACGATGCTGCGTCCCCGGCGTCGTTCCACCCCTCGAAGGCCATCAGCAAGACCGGCGACTCGAACTGGGGTCGCGAGGTGTAGTCGATGAATCCCACAAGCCCACGGTACCGGCCCCATACTGACGGGGTGCATATCGATGAGCCGTCGGAGGTCACCGCAACCCTGGTCGAGGCGATGGAACGGCTGATTCCCCAGCTCTCGTCGTCCAATCCTCCGCCCAGCCGCGCCGAACTGGAGCAGATCGTCGGGTCGGAGGCGTCCCGGCTTCTGGTGGCGGTCGAGGAGGACGGAACCATCCTCGGGACCCTGACCCTGGTGGTCTTCCGGATCCCGACGGGGGTGCGCGCCTGGATCGAAGACGTCGTCGTGGATCGGGCGGGCCGGGGCCTGGGAATCGGCGAGGCCCTCAACCGTCACGCCATCGAACTGGCTCGCCGGCACGGTGCCGTGTCGGTCGACTTGACCAGTCGCCCGAGCAGGGAGGCCGCCAACCGCCTCTACCAGCGGATCGGGTTCGAGGTCCGGTCGACCAACGTGTACCGGTACGACGCGACCACCGATCGCTGATGTCCGACACGAGCCCGCACGAAGGCGGCCGGCGCCGTGGCGGACGCTCCTCCAAGCGTGCTCGCGCGCAGGCCACCGGCGGAATGGATCAACTCCCGTTCGGTCAGCCCGAGCGGGTGTTCGAGCCGACCCGGATCGTGAGCGACGACCACCTCGAAGCCATCCACACCGCATCGTTGGCGCTACTGCGCGACGTGGGAATCGACGTGCTCGACGCGGGGGCTCGAGGCCTGCTGGCGCGAGCGGGCGCCGACGTCGACGGCGAGCGGGTTCGCTTCGATCCCGAGATGATCGAGGACCACGTCGCCTCGGCCCCACCGGAGTTCACCCTCCACGCCGTCAATCCGGAACGAAATCTGCGGATGGGTGGCAACGCCGTCGCCTTCGCAGCGGTCGCAAGCGCCCCCAACGCCAGCGGTCTCGGGCGAGACCGGCACCCCGGCGACACCGAGGACTACCGGGGGCTGGTCAAGCTCAGTCAGGTGCTCAACTGCCTGCACTTGCACGGTGGCTACCCCGTGGAACCGGTCGATATCCATCCAGCGGTCCGCCACCTCCACTGCACGCACGACCTGCTCACCTTGAGTGACAAGGCGATCCACAGCTACTCGCTGGGTGCCCAGCGCAACCGGGACTGCCTGGAGATGGTGCGAATCGCCCGCGGCGTGTCGGACGACCAGCTCGATCGTGAGCCGTCGATCTACAGCATCATCAACGCCTCCTCGCCGCTCCGCCTCGACGCACCGATGGTGCAGGGCATCATCGAGTTCTCGGCCCGCAACCAGGCGATCGTGGTCACCCCGTTCACCCTGGCCGGCGCCATGGCCCCGGTGACCATCGCCGGGGCCCTCGCCCAGCAGAACGCCGAGGCGCTGGCCGGGATCGCCCTCACCCAGGTGGTCCGCCGGGGCGCTCCCGTCATGTACGGCGGCTTCACCAGCAACGTCGACATGAAGTCGGGCAGTCCGGCCTTTGGCACACCGGAATACGTCCAGGCCGCTCTGGTCGGCGGCCAGCTCGCCCGCCGCTACAACCTCCCGTACCGATCGTCGGGGGTGTGCGCCGCCAACGCCCTCGACGCCCAGGCGGCGTGGGAGACGGTCTTCAGCCTGTGGGGGGCGATCATGGGAGGTGCCAACCTGGTGTTCCACGCCGCCGGCTGGATGGAAGGAGGTCTTTGCGCCTCCTACGAGAAGATGGTGCTCGACGCCGACCTGCTCCAGATGCTGACGACGTTCCTCGAGCCTTTGGTCGTCGATGACGCCACTCTGGCGCTCGAAGCCATCGCCGAGGTCGGCCCCGGTGGCCACTTCTTCGGCACCGCCCACACCCAGGAGAGGTATCGCACGGCGTTCTACTCGCCGATGTTGTCCGACTGGCGGAACTACGAGACCTGGTCCGAGGCCGGCCGGCCTACAGCCGACCAGACCGCTGAGCAGCTGACTTACCGGGTGCTCGAGGAGTACGAGCAGCCCGCCCTCCCCGACGATCGCCGCAGCGAACTCGACGACTTCCTCGCTCGCCGGGTCGCCGAGGGCGGTGTCCGCACCGACTTTTGAGACCCGCCGCCGATCAGGAGGACCCGTCGGACTCGGGCAGCCAGATGTCGGGCCGGGGCGGGTCGAAGTACACGTCGACGGGTTCGTCGCGAACAGCTGCGAACGCCAGATCCAGCCATCGTTCCTGGCTGGCGATCGGCGAGGGGAGGTTCCCCGGGTGGAACCAGCCGAGATCGGCCACCTCGTCGGGATGCGGGTCGAACTCGCCGCCCACGGCCCGGCAGTGGAATACGATCGAATACAGCGGGATGCGCGTGAACCCCAGGCGGAGACCGTCAAACACCCCGATGGGCCGGATCGCTTCGCAGATGATCCCGGTCTCTTCCTCGACCTCCTTCTCGGCCACCTCCGCCGCCGAATACCCCACGTCGGCCCAACCGGTTGGATACAGCCAGATCCCGCTGTCGGCCCGCTGAATCATCAGGATTTCCCCGGCGTCGTTGCCAACGACGGCGCCGATGGCGATCTTTGGCGTGGCGTAGCCGGCCAGCCCGGTGCGGACCTCGGTCATCCACTCCTCGACGAAGGGCAGGGGTTCCCCGCCGGTCGCTCGGGCTTTGATCTCACCGGCGACGTTGATGATCTCCGCGTACCGCTCGCGCTCGAAGGCGACGTCGGTGAATGCCAGACCGGTCTGGGCGATTCCGGCCAGGGCCTCGGCCCACCGCAGCAGGTCCTGGTCGCTCACCCGTTCGGGGTTCACCGGTTCATCTCCACCCCGTGGAGCACAGCCACCTCGAGCTCGGCGATCATCTCGTCGTCGAGCTTCTGACCGGAGGCGTCGGTGAGGTAGAAGCTGTCGACGGCCTGAGGGCCGAGCGTCTGGACTGTCGCCTTGGCGATGTCGAGTTTGAGGTCGGCCATGGCGCGAGTGATCCGGTACAGCACGCCGACGCTGTCCGGTGCGTGTACGTCGACCACCGTCGCTACCGAGGAAATGCGGTTGTCCACCGCAACCCGGGTGATGGGCGGTGAGGCGGCGAGACGCCGCTGGTAGCGGCGGAGTTGAGCAGCGCGACGGGCGACCCGGGCGGCGATGGCCACCCGACCCTCGATGGCCCGCTCGATCATCGGCACCACCGGCGACCAGTCGACCCGGTCGTCGCCCCCCGAGCTGACGAGGAAGCTGTTGGCTGCCATGTCGGCCTCGGTCGAGGCGGCCGCCTCGATGACGTCGAGTCCGTGCACGGCGAGCACGCCGGCGATGGCGGAGAACACACCGGGTTCGTTGCGGGTCACCACTGTGACCCGGTCGCCGCTGGTTTCGATCCGCAGTTGGCGTCCGGCCATCATCTCGAAGATCTCTGGGCTCGGGAACTCCGGCGGGCTGGGCCTGGACAAGTCGCCGTTCAGCAGCGCCTCGGTACGGTCGACCAGCTTCTCCAACAGTCCCTTCTTCCACGCCCCCCACACCGCCGGTCCTGTGGCGATCGAGTCGGCTTCGCTCAGGGCGGCCAGCAGCCGGAGGAACTCGACCGAATCAACGGCGGCGGCGACGCTGCGAATCGTGCCCTCATCGGTGAGGTCCCGCCGGACGGCGACATCGGACAGGAGCAGGTGATGGCGGCACAGATCGACCAGGACCGCCGAGTCGGCGTCGGAGTAGCCCATCCGTTCGGCGATCCGGTCGATGACTTCCATGCCAGCTTCGGTGTGGTCCCCGGGGAAGCCCTTGCCGATGTCGTGGAGGAGGGCGCCGACCACCAGCAGGTCGGGCCGGTCGACCCGATCGGCGAGAGCGGCGGCGTTGACGGCGGTCTCGCACAGGTGCCGATCAACGGTGAAGGTGTGCAGGACGTTGCGCTGCGGCTGGCTTCGTACGGCGTCCCATTCGGGCAGGATCCGTGCCATCAGCTCGAAGTTGTCCAGGTCCTCGACCACGCTCAGGGCGACCCTGCCGGCGAGGAACAGGTCGGCGAACAACCGTCGGGTACGTTCGTCCCACACCTCGTCGAGGGACGAGCACTCGATCGAGAGCCGGGCAAGCGTCAAGCGGTCGATCGGCAGCGATCGACGGGCGGCGTGGACGGCCAGCTCGAGAAGCACCTCCGGACGCTGGGCCGGATTGGCGGTCCCGGTGAGCGTCAGGGCGCCGTCGCGTAGCTGGATGTCGTCGCTGAGGATCTCGATTCGGTCGCGGTTCGGTGCGGCCGCCTCCCGCTCCGTGCGTTCCCAGCGCCTCCACGCCTCGTCGGAGTTCCAGGCGATCCGACGGGCGGACAGCGAGATCTCCTTCATGAGGTGCTGACCCGATCGCAGACCGAGCCGGGAGGCGACGACATCCTGATCGTCGAGCGTCAGCCGGTTGCCGGGCCGGCCGGTGGCGCGATGCAGCTCGACCCGGGCTCGACCCAGAACCTCGACTCCTGCATCGAGGCCTTCGAGCAGGTCGGCGGCAAAGCCGGGCCGAAGCGTCTCGGCCCACCGCAGGGAGTCGACATCGCGGAGACCTCCCCGGCCTTCCTTGAGATCGGGCTCGAGACGGAAGGCGACATCGCCGTACTCCCGATGTCGCTCGTCGACCACTCGGGCCAGCTCGCGCAGCTGGGCGCCGGCGCGCTTGCGCCGAGTCCTGCTGAGGAGCGACTCGACGCCGGCGAGGACGGAGCGGTCCCCGGCCAGCAACCTCATGGTGGAGAACGCCGTCGATCGTTCCAGCTCGGTGCCGGCCAGCTTGGCCGCTTCCTTGGGCGTGAGAACGGCGTGGCCCAGCTTCAGGTTCCGATCCCAGATGGGATACCAGAGACGTTCGGCGATCGAGGCGATGTCCCGCCGTTTGTTGTGGAACAGCACAAGATCGAGATCGCTCTCGGGCCACAGGACCCCACGGCCGTATCCACCCACGGCGACGAGCGCGACCTTGGACGTGTCGGCGCCGACAGCCACGTCGTACAGGTCGGCCAGCCACCGGTCGGCAGCGGCTGCCCGAGCCCGGCAGTACTCCATACCCTGAAGGTCAGGGGCGTCGAGGAGATCGGAGGTGGTGTTCGTCATCGTGTCCTGTGGGGGTCACCGGATTCGCACCGGTTCGAGAAGTTCGGCCATGCGCCGGAAGAAGACCGAGCGGGCCATGGCGGCATCGAACCCGACGTCGATGGCCCGGTCGAGGCGTTCGGTTTCGACGTGGGATCCGAAGCCGATGACGTGGGCGTTATCGATCCGCCACGGCGTCGGATCCGATGTTCGGTCGAGATCAACGATCACCAGGTCCGGGTCGTCGGTGATGGCCAGTTCACGCAATCTACCGGCGGAGCGGACGTGGGTCACCCGATAGGGATCGAAACGGGACCGGTCACCAAGGTCGGGAGCGAAGACCACGACGGTCGGGACACTGCGATGTCGGCGGATGTGCACGTGAGCCTTGGCTGCGCCCCACGCCAGGCCGAGCTCGTGCAGGGAGGGGTCGATGTCAGCGAACGCAGCCGGACGGTGCTGCTCGGGCAGGTCGGGCAGGACCTGCCGGACCAGCTCGAGCGGTCCGGTCCACTGATCGTCGATGTCGGCCTGCAACAGGCGTGTGAGCTCGCCGAGGGTCGAGTCGATCACCTCCGGGGTGGGTGGCTGCAGCCCAGCGATGGTGGCGGTCCGGTCGGCCCACGGTCCGAGGTGATCGACCAGCCCGGCGAGCAGCGCCTCGGCGTGCTCGGCGAGTGGCCGCTCGTCGCTGCTGTCGGTGCGGCTCACGAGTCCGGGTAGAGCGCCTGGCGGATGGAGAGCTCGATACGCCGTTTGGATCGATTCACGCCGAGCACCCGAACCTGCACCTGGTCACCCCGCATCACGATCTCGGAGGGATGGCTGGGTGGGTATTCGGCCAGCTCGCTGAGATGCACCATTCCCTCCGCCGGTCCGAGATCGACGAAGGCACCGTAGTCGACGAGGCGCTTGACCGTTCCGGAGACCACTGTCCCCTCCTCGATCGAGGCAAGAGGATCATCGAGCAGGGCCTTGCGGGACAGCGACACCCGGCGCTTCTTGATCTTGACATCGAGCACTTTCACGTCGAGCTCCTCGCCGACCCGAACGACACCCTTCGGTGAGGTCACTCGGTCCCAGGAGAGCTCACTCACGTGTACCAGTCCACGCACGCCGTTGACGTTCACGAAGGCGCCGAACCCGGTCAGCTCTTCGACCGTGCCCCGGTAGGTCGCCCCGACCTTCAGGGAGTGCAGCGCCTCCGATTCCCGGCGTCGCTGCTCCCGGAGGAGCGCCGCCCGCCGGGACAGCAACAGCCGGTCCTTTTCCCGGTCGGCGACGATGACCCGCAACTCCAGCATCTCGCCGACCAGCTCGGCGGAGGGATCGTCGTCGGTCAGCTGCAAGTGGTTCCGCGGCACGAAGCCCGGCAAACCCATCACATCGACGGTCGCCCCCCGGTTCGACACCGAGAGCACCTTGCAGTGCAGCGTCGACTTGTCCTCGACGCAGGCGGCGGCCTTCTTCCACGCCCGGTCCCGCTGGACCCAGCGGCGTGACAGGACCACCCGGTCCTTGGGGTCCTCTCGCGCCAGCACGGCACCCTCGGCGCCGTCGCCGACCTGGAGGACGGTTGTGGGATCGGTTCCGGCGAGGTCGAAGTTCTCGCTGGGGATGACCGCCGGCCGGCCATCGTCGAGGGTCAGCTCGACCTCCTTTGCGCTGACGGAGGTGACGATTCCGCCGACGATCTGCATCGAGTGCGGCGCCGGCGGTTCGGGGACGATCGTGGGGGCGGGACCCGCCGCGCTCGAGTCGGCGGCACGGATACCCCCGAGGGGCGGACCGGGTCCTCCGGGGATGGTCGTGTCGGCCTCCGACATGAGATCCACGCTACTGGATCAGTCGACTCCCAGGGCGGTGAGAACCTCGCCGGGCTCGCCGATCAGTCCGGTGTAGAAGGGACCGAACTCGGCGAAGCGCGCCGACGCCTCGTCGAACCGCATGGTGTACACGACGTCTTTGAGGTCGTCGGGCCGCTGTGCGAACAGGGTGACTCCCCACTCGAAGTCGTCGAGGCCGGTGGATGCGGTGATCAGCTGGACGAGCCGGCCGGCGAACTGCCGTCCACTTCTCCCGTGATCCATCATGAGTTCCTTGCGATCCTCGAAGGACAGCGTGTACCAGTTCGCCCCGGCCGAACGGCGCTTGCTCATCGGATAGAAGCACCATGCCGCCTTTCCCTCGGGCGGAAGGGTCGGGTAGAGGCGTTCCTGTTTCATGCGATCGGGCACGCCGGCGGCGTACTCGCTGACTTCGGTGATGCTCACGTAACTGTCGACCAGCTCGAGGCCGGCCCGCCCCAGGTCGGTCTGGAGGCGGCGAAGACGCCAGAGATCATCGCCGAGGGCCATCACGGCTAGGTCTGCCTTGTGGCCCAGCATGGCGACGGCAACGACCTGATCACCGGCCGTCTGGGCCGTCTTGAACGCCGAGAGCAGCGCTTCGCGGTCGGAGAGGACGGTCGTGCGGTAGAAGAGATGCACGACCCCGAGCCCCTCGCGGGGAACCGAACCATCCACGGCCTCACTCATGAGTGCAGTGTAGGAGGATGGGGTGTGGAATCGCCGACTGGCCCCGGTGCATCGGTCGACTTCAGACGCGTTCGGTCGGGCTGTAGAGCGTGCCGGCGCCGCCGCGGGAGAACCCGACCAAGGTCATGCCGGCCCGGCGTGCGGTCTGGACCGCGAGGGCCGAGGGACCGCTGACGGCGACCAGTGCGGTGATGCCGGCCGCCCACGCCTTCTGGACCATCTCGAAGCTGGCGCGACCGCTCACGAACAGCGCCTGGTCGGTTCCGGGAAGAAGGCCGTCGAGCAGGAGACGGCCGATCGCCTTGTCGACAGCGTTGTGGCGACCAATGTCTTCGCGCACGACGAGCAACCCACCATCCCGACCGGCGACGGCCGCCGCGTGCGATGCGCCCGTCGAGTCGAAGAGCACCTGGGATCGCCGTACGGCATCGGGGAGCCCGAGGAGGGCGGCGAGGTCCCACCGATCGTGCGGCGGCAGAACGCTGAGAGACTCGGTCAGTTGCTCGATGGCGTCGGATCCACAGATCCCGCAGGAGGACGTGGTGTTGCCGAGTCGGGGTGTGGGTTCTGGTGCTGCGCCGCCGGTCTCGACCGACACGACGTTGAAATCGGTCTCCACCGCCGATCCGGTACCGCAGTAGCGAATGCCGGTGACCGGCACATCGTGCAGGAGTCCCTCGGTGTGGCAGAAACCGACGGCCAGTTCGAAATCGTGGCCGGGCGTTCGCATGGTGGAGGACACCAGCGTGCCGTCCAGTTCGATGCTCATCGGTTCTTCGACCACCAGTCGATCGGGTCCCTTGACGGTGGACCCGTCGACGCGCACCAGGCGGCTGAACAACTCGAAAGAGGTGGACCGCAGCGCCATCACCTCAACGTACCGAACGACGCAACCGGGTGGGTGGTCGGACCGACGGAGCGCCGGGGTCGGACCCGACTCGATCCGACCCCGGCATGTCCGACCCGATGGATCCGACCTCGACGTTCAGTCGTCGTCGTCGACAGCGTCGGTGATGACCACTTCGGTCGTGAGGAACAGCGCCGCGATCGACGCCGCGTTCTGCACGCCGGATCGAGTCACTTTGGCGGCGTCGACCACGCCGGCGGCCTGGAGGTCCTCGTACTCGCCGGTGGCGGCGTTGAGACCATTCCAGCCTTCGAGATGGCTGACCCTGTCGACGACCACGCCGCCTTCGAGCCCGGCATTCTCGGCAATCTGTTGAAGCGGACGGGTCAGCGCCTTGAGGACGATCCGAGCACCGGTGGCCTCATCGCCTTTCAGCTTCTTGACCGCCTTGTTTTCAGCGGCAATGTCGCGGGCCCGCAGCAGGGTGACGCCGCCGCCACAGACGATGCCTTCCTCGATGGCCGCCTTGGTGGTGGAGACGGCGTCCTCGATGCGGTGCTTCTTCTCCTTCAACTCCACCTCGGTGGCCGCGCCGACGCGAAGTACCGCCACGCCACCACTCAACTTGGCCAGGCGCTCCTGCAGCTTCTCGCGGTCGTAATCGGAGTCGGTGTTCTCGATCTCGGACCGGATCTGCTTGATCCGGCCGCTGACGTCCTCGTGGCTCCCGCCACCCTCGACGACGGTGGTCTCATCCTTGGAGATGGTGACCTTCCTGGCCGTGCCGAGCAGATCCAACGTCGCGTTCTCCAGTTTGAGACCGACCTCTTCGCTGATGACCTGGCCGCCGGTCAAGATGGCCATGTCCTGAAGCATCGCCTTCCGACGATCGCCGAATCCGGGGGCCTTGACGGCGGCCACATTGAACGTGCCGCGGATCTTGTTGACCACGAGCGTGGCGAGGGCTTCGCCCTCGACATCCTCGGCGATGATGAGCAGCGGCTTGCCGGTCTGCATGACCTTCTCGAGGACGGGCACGAGATCGCGGATGGCGGCGATCTTGCTCCCGACCAGCAGGATGTGCGGATCGTCGAGGATCGCCTCCATCCGCTCGGGGTCGGTCACGAAGTACGGGCTGATGTAGCCCTTGTCAAACCGCATGCCCTCGGTGAACTCGAGGTCGATCCCGAACGTGTTCGACTCCTCGACCGTGACGACGCCGTCCTTGCCGACCTTGTCGATCGCTTCTGCGATGGTGGCGCCGATCATCTCGTCGTTGGCCGAGATGGTGGCAACCTGGGCGACCTGAGCCTTGTCCTCGACGTCGACCGAGATCTGCTGAATGGCCTCGACGACGGCCTCGACGGTCGTCTCGATGCCTCGCTTGACACCCATCGGGTTGGCGCCGGCGGCCACGTTACGGAGGCCTTCCCGCACCATGCTCCACGCCAACACCGTGGCGGTGGTCGTGCCGTCACCGGCCACGTCGTCGGTCTTCTTGGCAACCTCTTTGACCAGTTCGGCGCCGATGCGCTCGTACGGATCCTCGAGATCGATCTCCTTGGCGATCGAGACGCCGTCGTTGGTAATGGTCGGAGCGCCGAACTTCTTGTCGAGCACGACGTTGCGACCCTTGGGGCCGAGCGTGACCCGGACCGCGTCGGCCAGCTGGTTCATACCGGCCTCGAGCTGGCGCCGAGCCTGGTCGTCGTATGCCATCATTTTCGCCATGGGGCGATGACCTCCTCCACAGGGGACGAACGATTGATTTGTGTGCTGGCACTCTAACGAGGAGAGTGCCAAAACCCGGCTCGGCACGAATGGTTTTTCACCCGGTGGTCCCACGTCGTCGATCCCGTCTGGCCGACCGGTCGAGCGTGCTCGTCGATGGTCTGAAAAGAAGAGCCGGCCGGCGGTACTACCGCCGGCCGATCGCTCCCTGGTTCCCGCCAGAATCGGCCACGAACGTTCGTCGAGACTGCGTCGTGGCCCCCCTAGGTTCGGCACCGTCACGTACCCGCTGAGCCGTTTGAGCCGAACGGCCCAATCGAATGACCCGCGTGGATCAACCGGGTCCCAGACCGGGGATCCCCCCGACTAGTCCGCGCGACCGATCAGTGCCGGTGGGAGGCACACCGGCACCGGGCTGCACAGCCGGTGGGAGGCACACCGAACGACACTCCGACGCCTCCGAGCGACGGTGACAGCTGCCTCGTCACCGTCGTTCGGACCCTGCGCGCCAGTAGCCTCGGCCGGTGCCCCGTCGGTCGAGCCTTCGAAATCTCGCCATCATCGCCCACGTCGATCATGGCAAGACCACGCTGGTGGATGCCCTGCTCCGGCAGACCGGATCGTTCCGCAGCAACCAGGATGTCGCCGAGCGTGTGATGGACTCGATGGACCTCGAACGGGAGAAGGGCATCACGATCCTGGCCAAGAACACCTCGGTCCGCCACGGGCCGATCACCCTCAACATCGTCGACACCCCCGGCCACGCCGACTTCGGCGGCGAAGTGGAGCGCGCCCTCACCATGGTCGACGGGGTGGTCCTGGTCGTCGATGCCTCCGAGGGTCCCCTCCCCCAGACCCGTTTCGTGCTGCGCAAGGCACTGGCGAGGGATCTGCCCGTCGTGCTGGTGGTGAACAAGGTCGACCGACCCGACGCCCGCGTCGCCGCCGTGGTGGACGAGGTCTACGAGTTGTTCCTCGACATCGACGCCCGGGACGACCAAATCGACTTCCCGATCGTCTACTCGTCGGCCAAGGACGGGTGGGCATCACTCGATCCCGGGCGACGGGGCGACGATCTGGCACCTCTCCTCGACCTGCTGGTCGACTACCTCCCGGCTCCCTTCCACGATGAGGGCCACCCGCTGCAGGCGTGGGTGACCAACCTCGACGGATCGCCCTACGTGGGGCGGCTGGCCTTGTGCCGGATGATGAACGGGAACCTGCGGAAGGGTCAGTCGGTGGGACTGAGTCGCGTCGATGGGCGGATCGACCGGGTTCGGATCACCGAGCTCTACCTCACTCATGCGCTCGAGCGTGTACCCGCCGAAGAGGCCAAGCCCGGGGATCTCGTCGCCATCGCCGGAATCGACGACATCCTGATCGGTGAGACGCTCGTCGATCCCGGCGACCCCCGGCCGATGCCGGTGATCGCCGTCGACGAACCGGCGCTGTCGATGACGATCGGGATCAACTCCTCTCCGCTGGCCGGCAAGCAGGGCGACAAACTGACGGCCCGCCTCGTCAAATCACGACTGGATGCCGAACTGGTGGGCAACATGAGTCTGCGAGTCCTCCCCACCGACCGCCCGGACACCTGGGAGGTCCAGGCCAGAGGCGAGCTGCAGCTGGCCGTCCTGGTGGAGACGATGCGGAGGGAAGGCTACGAGTTGACCGTCGGCAAACCCAGAGTGGTGACGCGAGAAATCGATGGCCGGCCCCACGAACCGGTCGAACGAGTGGTCATCGACGTGCCCGAGGATCACCTCGGTGCCGTCACCCAACTCCTGGCGGCGCGCAAAGGCTCGTTGGAGACCATGGTCAACCACGGCACAGGCTGGGTTCGGCTCGACTATCTTGTGCCGGCCCGCGGCCTCATCGGGTTCCGCACGGAGTTCCTCACCGAGACCCGCGGCACCGGTGTCATCAATCAGAGCTTCGATTCCTTCGCCCCCTGGTTCGGCGAGCTCAGAACCCGCCGATCCGGCTCCCTCGTCGCTGATCGCCGAGGCTCGGCCACCGCCCATGCCCTCATCCAGCTTCAGGAACGCGCCCAGATGCTGATCGGCCCCGGTACCGAGACCTACACCGGAATGATCGTCGGTCAGAACAGCCGCGGCGAGGACCTCGACGTCAACGTCAGCCGGGAGAAGCAGCTCACCAATCACCGAGCGGCCGCCGCCGACCAGACCGTCAAGCTCACGCCGCCACGGATCCTCTCGCTCGAGCAGGCGCTGGAGTTCATCGCCGAGGACGAAGCCGTCGAGGTGACTCCGAACCACATCCGGTTGCGCAAGGCGGTGCTGAGCCCGACCGAGCGAGCCCGCACGGCCAAGAAGCGCAAGCAGGATCGCCTGGCCGAACCGGCCTGAGCATCAGCGGGTCGGCACCAGTTGCGTCCGACCGGCGGGTACCAGCAACTTCCCTCCGGCCAGGAAGATCGACGCGTCGACACCGGAGTGGTTTCTCACCTCGATCTTCCCAGGAGACACCGACACCTGCAGTCGGGCAGCGCGGAAGACGACCTCGAACGACAACCTGGTCCATCCCGGAGGAAGCTTCGGGTTGAGGTGCAGCGCGCCGTCGCGCACCTGAAGGCCACCGAAACCGATCACCGCAGCGATCCAGGTGCCCGCCATCGCCGTCGTGTGACACCCGTCCTCGGTGTCGGCGTTGTAGTCGTCGAGATCGAGCCGCGCCGATCGAAGCATCATCTCGAGCGCCTTGTCGAAACGCCCCAAACGCACGGCCAGGACCGCGTGGATCGACGGCGACAGCGACGACTCGTGAACAGTCCTGGGCTCGTAGTAATCGAAGTTGCGCTCCAGCGTGCCCAGGTCGTAGCGGTCCTCGAACACCCACATGCCCTGGAGGACATCGGCCTGTTTGATATAGGGCGAGCGGAGGATCCGATCCCACGACCAGTGCTTGTTGATCGGCCGGTCGGCGGGATCGAGATCGGCGACGGTGACCTGCTCCTTGTCGAGGTAGTTGGTCTGCTGGAGGAAGATCCCGAGCTCTTGGTCCTCGGGCAGGTGGATGTCCTGTGCGATCGCTACCCACCGTGCTCGTTCGGCCGCCTCGTCGAACCGTGCGCCGGCGAGTACACGGGCGGTTCGCTCCGGGTCGATCGCCCTCGCATGATCGATGGCGTCGCCCGCATAGCGCAGACACCACTGAGCCATCGTGCTGGTGTACCAGTTGTTGTCGACGTTGTTCTCGTACTCGTTCGGCCCGGTGACGCCCAATAGGACGTATGCCATGCGCGGTTCGGACCAGGACACCCGTTGGGCCCAGAACCGGGCGATTCCGATCAGGACATCCAACCCCCCTTCGAGGAGGTAGCCCGCATCACCCGTGTAGCGGATGTAATTGTCGACGGCGAAGGCGATCGCCCCGTTCCGGTGGATCTCCTCGAAGGTGATCTCCCACTCGTTGTGGCATTCCTCGCCGTTGATGGTGACCATCGGATAGAGGGCGGCACCAGCTGAAAACCCCAACTTCTCGGCGTTGGCAATCGCCTTGTCCAGCTGGCGGTGACGGTAACGAAGGAGGTTCTTGGCCACCTGCGGTTCGGACGTGGAGAGGTAGAACGGGAGGCAGAAGGCCTCGGTGTCCCAGTAGGTCACGCCGCCGTACTTCTCCCCGGTGAACCCCTTCGGCCCGATATTGAGGTCCGGGTCATCTCCGGTGAAGGTGCTGTTGAGCCCAAAGATGTTGAAGCGGATGCCCTGCTGGGCGGCGACATCTCCCTCGATCACCACATCGCTCGTGTCCCATTTGCGTTCCCACACCGCGGCGTGATCAACGAGCACCTGATCGAACCCGTCGCGCATCGCCCCGTCCAGCACTTCGGCACAACGGTGCTCGAGCTGGGCCGGCTCGACGGTCCGCGACGTCACGTTGGCCCCGAACTTGACGACCTCGACGGTCTGCCCGGGCTCAACGGCGACCGTGGTGGTCGCTGCTGCGAACAGCGGCCGGGTGAACGGCGCCGGGGGTGCCTTCGTGGGTACGCCATCGACGGAAATCTGCACGTCCGCTGCGACACGGGCGACGAATCCGGTCTCCTTGGTCCGGGAAACCACGACGGTTCGAGTGCCCTCGGCCCGCTGCTCCACCGGATCCCAGAAGCCGAACGCGTGGTTCGAGTCCTCGTTGACGACATCACCGTCGACCGCCGAGGTGATGGCCAGCTCGGCCGGCGCGTCGGTGGACAGCCGGTACCGGAATGCCCCGAGTTCGTTCACGTGCATGCTGAGGAACCGGTGGACGTCGACCTCGATCGTGACCCCGTGTGGCATCGTCGCTCGAACCGCCCGCTCGAGAACGCCGTCCCGCATACGAAGCGTCCGGCGGTACTCGCGGACCTGGCACGTGGCCAGATCGAATTCCTCGCCGTCGACGTTGATCTCGAGCCGCTTCCAGTCGGCGGCGTTGAGGACCTTGGCGAAGTAGTCCGGGTACCCGTTCTTCCACCAGCCGACTCGCGTCGGATCCGGGTAGTAGATGCCGGCGAGGTAGTTCCCCTGGAGGCTGTCGCCCGAGTAACGCTCCTCGTGATTGCCCCGCCCGCCGAAGTGTCCGTTCCCCAGCGAGAAGAGGCTCTCGTAGATGCGGTTGTTCTCGACGTCGAAGCCCGTCTGGACGACGCACCACGGATCCAGCTCCACCAACTGTTTCACGGGAAAGAGACTAGAGCGTCGACCGCGGCGCCGATGGCGCCGGCGACCCCAAATCGGGATCGTGATACCGTTTCAGTCCGCCCGCCCGAATAGCTCAGTTGGCCAGAGCGCTGCTCTTGTAAAGCAGATGTCGTGGGTTCGAATCCCACTTCGGGCTCGATTCATGCTGGCTCCGCCCGAGGGCTTCGCCAAGCAACCAGTAGGGTTGCCGCTCGCATCCGCTCGGACAAGTGGGTCGCTCCTCCCATTGCTGCCTGGCTGGCGCGGCGGCAGCCTACCGATGGTACGGGCGGCTAAGCTCGCGACCATATGAACACCGGAGCGCATGATGGAGGCGAGTTCGTCAGGTCGGTCGGGAGCAACGCCGCCAAGGGAATCGGTGTCATCGTCGCCGCCGTCCTCGTAGGGGTCGCCCTCATGTGGCTCGGCTACGCCGACGACACAGTGAACGCCACCGCCGATGATTCCGGTGCGGTCTCCAGCGACGACGGCACCGGCGACGGTGAGACGACGGCAACCGACGCAACGACGACCACCGGCGACTCGACGACCACGACCACGTCGCCGACGACCACCACCGCTCCCCCTCCCTCGACCCGACCCCAGAGTGAGGTGACGGTGCTGGTGCTCAACGCAGCAGAGAACAAGCCCGGCATCGCCGGCCGGGGCAGCGAAATCGTTGCACAAGCTGGCTATGACACCTTGAAGGCGAGCGATGCCGGCAGCGACCAAGCGACGGCGGTGCAGTATGCGCCCGGATTCGAGGCTGACGCCGTCGCCGTCGCCCAGGTGTTCGGGCTCGACGAAAGCGTCGTCGAACCGTTCTCCGACCCCCTCAACATCAGGAATCCCGACCGAGCCGAAGGCGCCGAGGTGATCGTCCTCATCGGTCTCGACAATCAGATCGACATCTGATCCGGATCCTGCTGGCCTTCGACAAGTTTCGAGGAACCGCCTCTCGAGCGGCGCTGCACGACGCCGTGGCCACGGACCTGACCGAGGCCGGCCATCAGGTCTCGAAACGGGTACTGAGCGACGGTGGCGAAGGATCGCTCGACGCCTTCGGCGGACCCAACCGCTATTCCACTGTGTCGGGCCCACTCGGCGACCCGGTGAAGGCCGGCTGGCGCTTCGAGGACGGGGTGGCGTACATCGAGATGGCCCAAGCGAGCGGCCTCGCCCTCGTCGGCGGAGCCGACCGAAACGACGCCCTGGCGGCCGATACCTACGGCACCGGCGAGCTGATCTCGAGTGCCTTCGATGCCGGCGCTCGAGAGATCATCGTCTTCGTCGGCGGATCAGCGACGACCGACGGTGGCCTGGGAGCCCTCCGAGCCATGCCCCTGCCGCCCCGTATGCGCAGCGTCCAGCTCGTGGTTGCCACCGATGTCACCACCCGTTTCACCGATGCCGCCCGGGTGTTCGCTCCGCAGAAGGGGGCCACCGATGCCCAAGTACGGATGCTGACCAACCGCCTCGAACGCCTGGCCGACATGTACTCCGAGACCCACGGGATCGATGTTCGGGATGTCCCTGGCGCCGGCGCCGCCGGTGGCCTGGCCGGAGGTCTCATGGCTCTCGGCGCCCGGATCGAGTCAGGCTTCGACGTCCTCGCCGAAGCCGTTCACCTCGACACTGCGCTCGCCGACGCGGATCTCGTCATCACCGGCGAGGGGTTCTGCGACGCTCAGTCGTTTTCGGGGAAGGTCGTGGGGGGTGTGGCCATATGGGCCGCACGCGCTGGTACTCCGGTCCTGGTCATCACCGGCGACACCGACGTCGATTCGGACCTCGTGCCTTCCCACCTCACGATCGTCTCGCTGGCTGCCCGGTTCGGACTGGATCGGGCGATGACCGAGACGGTGGCCCTGGTGGTCGAGGCCGCCCGGACGGAGGTCGATCGGTTGACTAAGCTGAAGTGATGGCGCTCCGACCACTGGACAACGGCGAGCTTTCGCCTTCGTCGATGCCGCTTGCGGTCCGGGTGGCCGGAACGGTGATCGTCGTCATCGTCGGACTCCTGTTGGCGCGGTGGATCTTCGGAATCCTGTGGACGTTGATCCGTCTCGGCATCGTCGTTGCCGTCGTCGCCGGGGCGTTCTACCTGTACCGCGAGATCACCCGCAAGGACGCCTAGGCCGGGGTTCGTTGCCGCACGACCTCGAAGCAGGCGGCAGCGCCGGCCATGGCGACGTTGAGGCTGTTCAGCTCACCGCGTAGGGGCAGGCGGGCCAGGACGTCGACCCGCCGCCTGACGAGCCGCCCCAATCCCGAGCCCTCTGCGCCGAGGACCAGGGCCACCGGCCGGTCGCCGGCCAGATCGACCGAGTAGAGCGACACTTGTCCGTCGGCGTCGAGCCCGACCGTGAGCACTCCGGCCCCGGTCATCTCGGTGAGGGCGGACGCGATCCCACCGACGAGGGCGAGATGGAGATGCTCGATCGCCCCGGCGGCGGTCTTGGCGACCGTGGCGGTCACATGGGCAGCACGGTGACGGGGCAGAACCACGCCGGTCACGCCGGCGCATTCGGCGGTGCGCAGGATGGCGCCGAGATTCTGGGGATCAGTAATCCCGTCGAGGACGACCAGGAACGGCGCCGGTCCGGCCAGCATCTCGCCGAGAGGTGTCTCCTCCAGCGGGCGAGCCTTGGCCAGGACGCCCTGGTGGCTCGACGTGATCGCATCGGCGTCGAAGCGTTTGCGGGTGACCTTCTTCAGGGGGACCCGAAGGTCGGCGGCCAGTTCACCGATGTCGGCCAGGATCGGGGCGTCGTCGAGCGCATCGATCATCAGCACCTCCTTGACCGGTCGCCGACGGGCGAGCAGCAGTTCCCGCACCGCCTGCCGGCCTTCGACCTGCTCGCCCCCCAATCCCCGGCGAGACGGGGACCCGCGTGTGGCCGACGGGCCACCCCGGCGCCGCCGTGACGGCGGCCGGCCCTTTGGGCCCGAACGGCGGCGAGGCGACGGCTTGCTCACCGCCGGACCGCCCTCATGGCCCCACCATCAGCGCGAGTGCGAAGCACTGCAGCCCTTCGGCGAGAGCAGTCACGCCTTCGGTGCGCTTGCCTTTGACCGTGACCGGCGCCCCGGCGGCGGCCGAGAGGTTCGCCTCCATCTCGGAGCGGAACGGCGCCAGCTTCGGAGCGTCCAGCACGACGGTGCAGTCGGCATTGAGCAATGTCCACCCTGTGTCTGACAGTCGCTGGGCAGTCGCCCTGAGCAGCTCGAGCGAGTCGGCGCCGGCGAAGGCCGGATCGGTGTCGGGGAAGAGGGAGCCGATGTCGCCGAAGGCGGCCGCGCCCAGCATGGCGTCGATCACGGCGTGGGCAACTGCGTCACCGTCGCTGTGGGCGACCAGCCCGTTCGTGTCGGGAAACACAACGCCGCCGAGCACCAGCGTCCGGTCGACATCCGACGACCAGCGATGGACATCGAACCCGTTGCCGACCCGGAGGCGGTGAAGGCCATGAGGGGCGCTCATGCCAGCAGTATCTCCGCCAGAGCCAGATCTGCGGCGACCGTGACTTTGATATTTGTCGGATCACCAGCGACGTGAAGCACCTCGAGTCCGAGTGCATCGACCAGCCCGGCGTCGTCGGTGGCATCGGTCGTCGAGGCGTGCGCCCGCTCGATCACGTCGAGTGCAAACCCCTGGGGGGTCTGCACCGCGCATACCTGGGAGCGATCGAAGGTTCCGCCATCGACCCAGCGGAGGGTGTCGGTGACCGCGACCACCGGAACGACTGCCAAGCTGCCCGCCGTCATGGCCTCGACCACCCGATCGACCACGTCGGCGGGAACGCATGGCCGGGCGGCATCATGGATCAGCACATGGGTGGGGTCGTGGCGCCGGGCCGCATCCAATCCAGCTCGAACGGACGCGGCGCGGGTCGTTCCGCCGGTGGTGACCTCCACCCCGGGCCGGCGGGCCACGTCGGCGGCCGTTCCGGCGGGGACGACCACGATGACGGCGGCACTGACCCGACCGACGGCGGCGACCGACCACTCGAGCATCGGGCGGCCGGCGATCGTGACGAACTGCTTGAGAACGGTCCCACCCATACGGCTTCCCGAACCAGCCGCAACGACCACCGACACCAGTCTCACCGCGTCGAGCGTAGTGGTGAACCGGGGGCGGCTACCGGTGGATGTACTCACGGCCGACCCTGTGACATCGTGCACTCGTTGGGGGTACGGTTGTGCGTGTGATTGACCCGGCTCTGATATCCGATGTCGAGCTTTTCTCCGGACTGGACGCGGACAGCCTCGCCGTCATCGCCGCTCAGTCGGAGATCAGGAAGCTCAAGCGCGGTGACATCCTGTTCCGCGAGGACGATGAGCCATCCGAGTTGTTCGTCACGCTGTCGGGCCGCGTCGCCATGGTGAACCGGTCCGTCGACGGACGCGAAAGCGTCGTCGCCCTGATGGAGAAAGGCGATCTGTTCGGCGAGATGCCGCTCTTCGATCGGCAGAACCGGTCCACCGACGGAAGGGCCCTGGAACCCTCCGAGGTTCTGGTCATCCCGTACGAACCGCTGCAGCGTTTGTACCAGGACCAACCCGAGCATCTGTGGCGGGTCGTGGCGCTACTGGCGAGCCGGCTCCGCGCCATGGACGGCGTGCTGGCCGACTCGGTGTTCCTCGATGTCACGGGTCGGACCGCCAAGCGGCTGCTCGAGATGGCCGGCGACACCGACGAGTTCGCGCTCCCGGTCACCCAGGAGGAACTGGCCGGCATGGTCGGCGCCAGCCGCGAACGAGTCAACAAAGCGATCGCCAGCTTCATCCGGTTGGGGTGGATCGAACAGCGCGACCGTCGCTACCACATCCGAAACCGACCCCAACTCGAACTGCGGGCTCGCTAGCGCGACGCGTCAGGACCGCTGCAAACGGTCGAGGATCGAGGTCTCGACGAGCTGGGTGAGGCTCTCTTTGACGCTTCGAGCACGGAACGGATCGATTCCCTCGACCTCCTGCAATTCCTGCACGGTCGCCCCCAGCACCGCGTCGAGGTTCTCGAATCGCTCAACGATGTCGTCAACCATCATCGGGGTGAGCCGAGGGACCTTGGACAGCAGCCGGAATCCCCGTGGCTCCAGGGACCCGTCGAGGTCGGTGACCGATCCGGACAGATGCAATGCCTTGGCGAGTAGTTCTTCGTTGAACAGGGCGTCGTCGCTGAGTTCGGCCAGCGCATCCATGGCCTGTTCGATGTGGAAGCCCGCATCTTCGGTGAAGTAGTCGCGAATGAGCAGGCGGCGGTCATCGATGACACCGCCCATCAGCTCTTCCAGTTGCAGCCTCACGAGTCGGCCATCGGAACCGAGCTCGACCAGATTCCGCTCGACCTCCTTGGCGATACGCGCGACCATCTCGGTGCGCTGAAGCACCTCGACCACATCCCGCAGGGTGACCAGGTTTTCCACCTCGAGCGCCGAGAGGTTGGCCGACACGCTGGCCAGGCGGCTGCGGTAGCGCTCCAGGGTCTGGATGGCCTGGTTGGAGCGCTCCAGCAACCGACTCACCGGCTCCAATGAGTGCCGGTCCTCCGACACGTAGACCTGGATCTCCTTGCGGCTCTGGGACACCGCCACGACCGGGACGTCAAGCGACCGGGCAACCCGTTCGGCCGTGCGGTGACGCGTGCCGGTCTCGGTGGTTGGAACGTTGGGGTTTGGGACCAGGTGGACGTTGGCCCGGGCGATCCGGGTTGCGTCGGGGGCCAGGATGATGGCCCCGTCCATCTTGGCCACCTCAGCGAGACGCTGGGGGGTGAAGGCGGAGTCGAGGAGGAAACCGCCCGAGCAGATGTTCAGGACGTCTGGGCTGTCCCCGATCACGATGAGGCCGCCCCGCCCGGTCTGGAGGACCCGGTCGAGACCTTCGCGTAGGGGCGTTCCCGGGGCGATCTGAGCGAGGACTCGGAGGAGCGCACGCTCGGATTGCTGTCCCATGATCAGAGTGTAGGGCGACCGACACGGACTCGTCAGACACCTGCAACATTGAGCTGATCGGCCGCCTCGACGATCGAAGCACACCGGTGCACCCGAAGGCCCGGCGGACCATCGGGCGCCGATTGCGGCACCACCACGTCGGTGAAGCCCAAACGGTAGGCCTCGAGCAGGCGCCGTTCCATGGCGGCGATCCTCCGGAGCTCGCCGCTCAGACCGATCTCCCCGCAATAGGCCGTGGACCGCGGCAGCGAATCGGAACGGGCCGCCGACAGCGCCGCCATGAGTATCGCCAGATCTGCGCCGGGGTCGGTGACCCGGATCCCTCCAACGGCCGACACCAGCACGTCGGCTCGTCCGAGCAGGTCGGGCCAGGCCCGACCGGCGACGGTTGCGACGACATTGAGCCGACCCGCGACCACTCCGTGGGCGGTGAGCTTGGGCGTGGACTCGACAGCCCGGACGAGGGACTGGATCTCGACCATCACCGGCCGTCGCCCATCGAGCACGGGGCACACGGCCGAGCCGGGCAGCGCGGCGTTTCGGTCGGCGAGAAATCGGGCGCTGGCGTCCCCCACCGGGCGCAGCCCGGCGGGAATCATCTCGAACAGGCCGACCTCGCTGGTTGGGCCAAATCGGTGCTTCACGGCTCGAAGACAGCGAAGGTCCGAGCTGCGGTCGCCCTCGAAGGACAGCACGGTGTCGACCATGTGCTCCAGCGTGCGTGGTCCGGCGAGCGAGCCGTCCTTGGTGACGTGACCGATCATGACGACCGAGACATCGAGTCGCCGGGCGGCCTCGGCCAGAAGCGCTCCGACCGCTCGGAGCTGACCGGTCGACCCGGCCGAGCTCGCCTCGGACCCACACGACAGCATCTGGACCGAATCGACCACCACCATCGCCGGGCGGTGCTGACCAAGGACATCGATCACCTGCTCGACCCGGACAGTGTCGAGAACCGACAGCGTCGACGGCACGGACCGCCTGTGAATCCGGCGGGCTCTGGCAGCCACCTGAGCCGGCGCCTCCTCGCCGGTCACGAGCACGACCGACGCGTCGGTCCGGGCGATCCGGAGCGCCAGCTGCAAGGTGAGCGTGCTCTTGCCGATCCCCGGTTCGCCCGAGAGAAGGCTGATCGAGCCGGGCACGAATCCGCCGCCGAGGACTCGATCGATCTCCTCGACACCGGTGGGTACCGGCAACGCCTTGACGCAATCGAGCTCGGCAAGTGGCTGCAGCGTCGGCACCAGGGACAGAATCGATTCGCTGCGGCCCGGCCTGTCGGCGATCTCTCCCCAGTCACCGCACGCCGAGCACCGGCCTGCCCACTTGGCGTGCGCATGTCCGCACGACCCACACACGAAGGTTGCAGCGTTGACCGAAGAACTCATGGGCTCATCCAACCCGGGGGGTGTGACAAGTCGGGGCGATCGGCGGACTTCGGCGGAGCCCCCGCCGTTCGTCGATCCGGGATCAGGACCGGGTGGTCGCCGGCTCTGGAACCTCGAAGCTGCGAAGGATCGAGTGGCCGTTGGCCTCCTCGGCTGTCCCGTCGGGTGCGAACCAGGCCGTCCGATAACCGAGAGCGCGGGCGGCGTCGAGATTGTGGACCTGGTCGTCGACGATCAAGATGTTGGCCGGGGCCTCACCGGTGAGACGGCGGAGTACCTCGAAGATCGGACGATCGGGCTTGCGCACACCGACCGTTCCGCTGATGACCCACGGATCGATCAGAGCGTCCAGGCTGTGCCGTTTCCGGAGCTTGCGGGCCCAGTGGGCCGAGTCGTTCGTGATACAGGCAATGCGAACGTTCTTGTCCCGCAGCGACCGGAGGAACTTCACCACCCCCGGCTTGAGTGCGTGCTTGGCCAGGTATTCGTCGTCGAGCGCGTTGGGGTCACCGGGAACCCCCACCATCGACCAGAACGTCGGCGGATCGATCCGACCGAGGCTCAACTGCCGGGCCCGGACAGCGATCTCGTCGGCTGTCAACGTCGACCCCTTCTCGAAGCAGAACGGGACAAGCACCTCGTGGATGTCGGCGCCACGTCCGTAGAGCACGCCCATGCCGTCCAGGGCGACAACCGTGGGGTTCCGCGACACCGCCGCCGGTGGCGGCGCTCCGACCCCCAGATCCAGATTCGGTCGATCCCGGCGCGACACCCGGGCCGGTGGTCGTTTCCCGGCGATGGGCGCCGGCGTCTGCCGGCTCTGGACGTACCTCATGGCGATGGCCAGCGCCAGGACGAAGGCCATCACCGCAGTCAGCACTGCGACACCGAGAGCGACGAGCGCGCCGATCTCCCGAGTGGAGCTCTCGCTCTGCACGAGCGTCGGAACGTCGTCGGCCAGAGAGGTCCGCCAGAATCGGGTCGTCGAGTCGGACGCCTGATCGAACCGGAGGCCGTTGGATCCGTCGGGGGGAACCTCGCCGGGAAGGGTCACCGCCAGCTGAATGAACGTGGCCGCAGGGTCGGCTCCCAGCCGTTCGGCAAGACTGGGCAGCGGCTCGCCGAGCAGCGCATCCAATTCAGCGTCGCTGAAGGACTCCAGACCGGTCGGGGCGATCCGACCGGTCACCGCGTAGCTGACCTGAGCGAAACTGCTGGTGCGTTCGAGCTCGAAATCGGCGAAGATCCCGTCGCCCCCGGCGATTTCGCTCATCACCTGGGCGAACTGATCGGGGTTGGCGAATTCCTTGCTGGCCTCGATCCGGGTGCGTCCGTCGTCGGTCAGCTCCCGCGGTTCGACGACCCAGCCGGCCAGACGAGCGTCGGCGAGCGCGATCCCGGCCGACTCCAGGTCGGGAAGCTCGGCGGCCAGCTCGGGATCCATCACCAACGCCACGCCCACCACGCCCGAACCGTTCTCTGCCACATCGATC
The DNA here is from genome assembly GCA_041576015.1 of Acidimicrobiales bacterium. Taxonomy (GTDB): domain Bacteria; phylum Actinomycetota; class Acidimicrobiia; order Acidimicrobiales; family SZUA-35; genus JABDIY01. Next base: position 2,673 of record JBFGLT010000013.1, on the reverse strand, counting down.
GTGGCCAGCACCTCGGCGTTGCACGATGCGGCGAACAGGGCCGCCATGGCGGCGACCAGCAGGCGCACGCGACGGGCCGACAACTCCTTCATATCGCTCACGACATTAACTTGGTCAGCCCCGACGGGGTCTGACCCTCTGTCCTCCGCCGCTCACTCCCCCGCTTCGGCCAGCTCCGGAGTGGGAGGTGGCTGGAAGCCCTCGTGGGCGGTGAATACCAGTTCGGTCTCGTCATCTTCGCCCACCCCGGTGTCGATCACGATGATCTGTCCCGCCCGGAACTCCTTGTAGAGGAGCTTCTCCGACAGTTTGTCCTCGATCATTCGTTGGATGGCCCGGCGAAGCGGGCGGGCACCCATCGTGGGGTCATAGCCCCGCTCGGCGAGGAAGCGCTTGGAGTCGGCGGTGAGTTCGAGACCGATGCCCTGGCCCTCGAGCTGGTCGGCGGTGCGCTTGATCATCAGGTCCACGATTTCGACCACCTCCTCCATGCTCAGCTCGTGGAACACGATCGTCTCGTCGACACGGTTGAGGAATTCGGGCCGGAAGTGCTCTTTGAGAGCGTCGTTGACCTTCTCCTTCATCCGTTCGTACGTGACCGCTTCGTCGTTCTTGGCGAATCCCAGGGTCGCCTTGCGCAGGTCCTGGGTGCCCAGGTTGGACGTCATGATCAGCACCGTGTTTCGGAAATCGACCGACCGGCCCTGCGAGTCGGTCAGGCGACCTTCCTCCAGGATCTGCAGCAGGGCGTTGAAGACGTCGGGGTGGGCTTTCTCGATCTCGTCGAACAGCACCACGCTGAAGGGCTTGCGCCGTACGGCCTCGGTGAGCTGGCCCCCCTCCTCGTACCCGACGTAGCCCGGAGGCGAGCCGACCAGGCGGGACACCGTGTGCTTCTCCATGTACTCGGACATGTCGAGGGTGATGAGCGCCTTGTCGTCGCCGAACAGGAACTCGCTGAGCGTCTTGGCCAGTTCGGTCTTGCCGACACCGGTCGGGCCCAGGAAGATGAACGACCCGGACGGGCGTTTGGGGTCCTTCAACCCGGCCCGGGTGCGGCGAATGCTCTGCGACACCGCCTTGATGGCGTCCTGCTGGCCGATGACCCGCTTGTGAAGTTCATCCTCCATGCGCAGGAGCTTCTCGGTTTCCTCTTCGGTGAGCTTGTACACCGGGATTCCCGTCCAGATGCTGAGCACCTCGGCGATCGATTCCTCGTTGACCTCGTCGAACAGGTCGACTCCGGAAGCTTTGATTTCGGACTCCATCTCCGCCTTCGTGGCCTGGAGTTCCTTCTCCTCGTCGCGTAGACGACCGGCCGCCTCGAAGTCCTGGGCCTCGACGGCCTCCTTCTTCTTCTCCTGGATGTCGGCGAGTTGTTGCTCGATCTCTTTGAACGCCGGCGGTGTTGCCATGCGCTTGATCCGCAGCCGGGAGCCGGCCTCGTCGATCAGGTCGATCGCTTTGTCGGGCAGCTGACGATCGGCGATGTACCGGTCGGCCAGATTGGCCGCCGCCACCAGCGCCTGGTCGGTGATCGTGACCCGATGGTGCGACTCGTAGCGATCACGCAGACCCTTCAAGATCTCGATGGTGTGCTCGACGGTCGGTTCCTCGACCTTGATCGGCTGGAAGCGACGCTCGAGGGCGGCGTCTTTCTCTAGATGTTTGCGGTACTCGTCGAGCGTGGTCGCACCGATGGTCTGGAGTTCGCCGCGGGCGAGCATCGGCTTGAGGATGCTGGCCGCATCGATGGCGCCCTCGGCGGCCCCGGCGCCCACCAGCGTGTGCAGCTCGTCGATGAACAAGATGATGTCGCCTCGGGTCTTGATCTCCTTGAGCACCTTCTTGAGGCGCTCCTCGAAGTCGCCCCGATACCGGGAGCCGGCCACGAGTGCCCCGAGGTCCAGCGTGTAGAGCTGCTTGCCATCGAGGGTCTCGGGCACCTCGTTGGCGGCGATCTTTTGCGCCAGGCCTTCCACGATGGCGGTCTTGCCGACGCCCGGCTCCCCGATCAGGACCGGGTTGTTCTTCGTGCGCCGGCTCAGGACCTGCATGACCCGCTCGGCTTCCCGCTCCCTCCCGATCACTGGATCGAGCTTCTTCTCGCGGGCCAGCTGGGTCATGTTGCGGCCGAACTGGTCGAGGATGAGCGACCCCGACTGGGTGTCACCGCCCGTACCCCCGGCGGTGGCACCGGCCTTGCCGCTGCCTCCCTCGCTGGGGTTCGATCCCTGGCTGGATGGGCCCGAATAGCCCGACAGCAGCTGAATCACCTGCTGGCGGACCCTCGACAGGTCGGCCCCGAGCTTGACAAGGACCTGCGCCGCCACGCCCTCACCCTCGCGGATGAGTCCGAGCAGGATGTGCTCGGTGCCGATGTAGTTGTGACCGAGCTGGAGAGCTTCCCGCAACGACAACTCGAGAACCTTCTTGGCCCGAGGGGTGAACGGGATATGTCCGCTCGGGGAGCTCGAGCCTTGACCGATGATGTCCTGTACCTGCTCGCGGACCCCTTCGAGGGAGATCGAAAGCGACTCCAGGGCCTTGGCGGCGACGCCTTCGCCCTCGTGGATCAGGCCGAGAAGGATGTGCTCGGTGCCGATGTAGTTGTGGTTGAGGAGGCGAGCTTCTTCCTGGGCCAGCACGACCACCCGGCGGGCTCGATCTGTG
>JBFGLT010000012.1:0-37237 GCA_041576015.1 Acidimicrobiales bacterium | reverse complement strand
GGCCCCGCCCGGCGGCTGTTCACCACGATCGCCGAAGCCGACCCCGGCTTCGGCGATGCGAAGAAACGGGCTCGCAGCCTCAAGTAACCGGCAGCCCCGAGCAGAACCGCTCGGGGCCGATCAGGCCAGGGCGTCGAGCAGGTCGGTCAGGGCACGCTGCAGCGCTCTCCGCCGGCGGGCCGGTCGGCGGATGATCGAGGTCGGTTGCACGTAGACCTTGCTCTGCAGGACCCCTCCGGCCCGGTAGAACCGGCGGCGGATCGTCCCGATCACCGCCACCTCGAAGTCCTTGTCGACTCGGGGAGGCCGTGCCGCTGCACCGGTCCACTCGACCGGTAGCGACTGTGCGCGCTGACCCGGTTCCTGCGTTCGGAGATCGAAGCTGACGCTCAGGTCTCCCGAGGGGAGTTCGACGCGACGTGGTTCGCTCGTCACGACGCCTTCCAGGGCGACGAAGTTCATGGAGATACCCCCCAGACTCACTGCAGAACTGACGGGGTGCCGTGCACCCGAAGGCCATGGTCAGACCAGCCATGCCGCTCTCGACGATAGCGTAAGATGAGCGTAATCATATTCAAACGAGAGAAATCGAGGCCGTCCATCTGCTCGATGACGAGGCGGCCGCTCACCGGTCGGGCCGATACGGTCAGGAGTCATCAACGTCATCTTCGATCTCGACGGTGTGCTCTGGCATGGCTCTGAGCCGATCGCCGGAGCGGCCGCTGCGGTTGCCCGGCTCATCGCCGAGGGCCACGAGGTGCTCTTTGCGACCAACAACTCGTGGTCGACCATCGGTCGCCAGGAGCAGAAGCTGGCCGCCCTCGGCATTGACGCCGGCGGGCGGGTGATCAGTTCCGCGTCGGCGGCGGCGTCACTCCTGAAGCCGGGAGCGAAGGTCTTCGCCCTCGGCGGACCCGGGATCGTCGAGGAGGCCGAGATTCGAGGCGCCCACTGTGTCCCGGTGGCTCCGGTCGCCTCCGGACCGGCCACCCTCGACGCCGTGATCGTCGGTTTGGACTTCGACCTCAGCTACGACCGCTTGCGGATGGCGGTCACGGCGGTCCGGAACGGCGCACGGTTCATCGCCACGAACCACGATCCGACTTTTCCCACCGAACATGGACTCCTCGCCGGCGGTGGTTCGATCGTGGCGGCGGTGGCGACCGCCAGTGAGACGGAGCCACTCTTCGCCGGAAAACCCCACCGGCCGATGGCCGATCTGGCGGTCGCCCGGCTCGGAGCGGACGGTCTGATGATCGGCGACCGGCCCGACACCGACGGGCGCTTCGCCGACCGGATGGGCTACCGGTTCGGTCTGGTCCTCTCCGGGGTGACCGATGCCGCCGCTGCGGCAATGCTCGGTCAGGCGCCCGATGTGGTCGCCGCCGATGTCGCCGACCTCCTCGCCGGCCAGCTCGGATGGAGCTGATGGGGTCGCGCCGTCGTCTCGACACCGAACTCGTGCGCCGAAACCTGGCTCCGAGCCGGGAGGCGGCCCGTCGTCTCATCGCCGAAGGTCGCGTGCTCGTCGCCGGCGCTCCGGCCGACAAGGCGGCCCGGCAAGTCGACCCCGCCGACGATGTCAAGGTGACCGGCGACCCGCCGCCGTTCGTGAGCCGTGCGGGCGAGAAGCTGGCGGCGGCGCTGGAGACCTTCGGTGTCGACCCGACCGGTCGTCACTGCCTCGACGTCGGGTCCTCCACCGGCGGGTTCACCGACTGCCTTCTGCAGCGGGGCGCAGCGTCGGTCACCGCCGTCGATGTCGGTACCCATCAACTCCACGAACGGTTGCGATCCGATCGGCGGGTCGATGTTCGAGAGCAGACCGACATCCGGCGGCTCCGTCGCGACACCCTGACCGAGCCGCCATCGCTGGTCGTTGCCGATGTGTCGTTCATCTCGCTGCGGCTGGTGCTGCCGGCGATCGCCGCCCTCGGTACCGACGAAGCGATCCTGCTCATCAAACCGCAGTTCGAGGCCGGTCGCCGGGAAACGTCGCGAGGGCGGGGCATCATCGACGACCCGGCGATCTGGCGACGGGTCATCGGTGAGGTCGTCGGCGAGGCGGAACGCTGCGGATTGCGATGTTCGGGCTTGGCGGTGTCGGCACTGACCGGTCGGGCTGGCAATGTGGAGTTCGTGGCCTATTTCGTCAACCGTCCCGACGGCGGCGTCGGACTCGAAGAGCGGATCGACGAGGTAGTGGCGGCCGCGACCCGGGAGAACATGCCGTCGTGACCAGAATCGGAATCGTCGTCCACCACTTCCGTCCGGAGGTCCGAGAACTGGTCGACCGCGCCCTCCGCTGGTGTGAGGACTGCGGTGTCCAGGTCACCATGCCGCGCAGCGATGCCGAACTGCTCGACCATCCCGAGTTCGGGGTCGCCAACAGCGAATTCCCCGATGAGCTCGACCTGTGTCTGAGCTTCGGGGGCGACGGCACGATGCTCCGTGCGGTCCATCTGGTTGTCGATGCCGGGATTCCGCTGCTCGGGGTGAACGCCGGAGACCTCGGGTACCTCGCCGAGATCAACCCCGATCAGCTCGAGTTGGCGCTGTCGGCATGGCGGGACGGTGCGCTCTTCATCCAGGAGCGGATGATGATCGAGGTCGCCGATGGCAGGGGAGTGCGGATGGGCCTGGCGTTGAACGAGGCGGTGATCGAGCGGGCTGAAAGCGGCCACGTCGTGTCGCTGATCGCCACGATCGGGGATCGTCGATTCACCACCTACACAGCCGATGGGATGATCGTGGCGACGCCGACGGGATCGACGGCCTACTCCCTGTCGGCCGGAGGGCCGATCGTCGAACCTGACTTCCAGGCCCTCATCGTCGTGCCGGTGGCAGCCCACATGATCTTCAACCGCCCCCTGGTCCTCGCCCCTTCGACCGAGGTCCACTTCGAAGTCGAGGGCCACCGGTCGGCGGTGGTGACTCTGGACGGGAGGACGGCGGGTACCCTCGAGCCCGGCGACGAGGTGATGGTCCGTTGCTCGACGGTTCGGGCCCGCTTCCTCGTCACAGGACGGCGAGATTTCCATGCCGTTCTCAAGGAGAAGTTCGGGTTGAGCGACCGGTGAGGAGCGAGCAGTGAACCTGGGAGCCCACGTCGTGGTCGCCGCCTCTCTCAGCGATCTCCCATTGGTCCGGCTGGGTGCAGCGTTGCCCGACGTCGCCACCATCGGCGGTTTCCGCATGGTTCCCGCCACGTCCCCGGGCCCCGTCGCCGACGGCATTGCGCTGCACCACCGGACCGATGCGGCCTTCCACTCCCACCGCTGGTTCATCGAACGTCAGCGTGCGGTCGGGGCCGCCCTTCGAGCGGCCGGCGTCACAAGGGGGGCGGCCCGCGCAAGCGCGCACGTCGGGATCGAACTCCTGCTCGACGGAGCACTCTTCGAGTCCGGCACCGGGAGCGGTCGGGTCGACGCCGTGGGCGAGGCGCTTGCGCATGCCCGCCCGCCCGAACCACTGGCGCCGCTGGTCGCCGACGCAGATCGTCCCGCCTGGCTCGCCCACCTCGCCGGCCTCCCCCGCTGGCGCCCTCCTCACCACTTCGCCGACCCGGCGGCGGTGGCCAGACGGCTGCATGCGATCCTGTCGACCCGACCGCGCCTGGCCATGCGCGCTGACGAGATCCCCGCCGTCGAGGCGGCGCTGACCGAGATCCAACCGTCGATCGCCGGCACCGCCGAGCGATTCCTCGTCGACCTGATCGAGCAGGTTGCCCACAGAGCCGGCGACGGGCCGGCGACCGGAGCGGCACACGCCTCCGGCGGTCCGCCATTGTCGACCCAGTAGCCTCGACGGATCACCGTCCACGTCTCGACAACCCGCCCCTCGCGGTCGGAACTGCGTCCGTGGATCGGAGCGTCGCTCGGTACCCTCGGCAGCTCCCTCCCGGCGTTTCTCACCGGCGCCCTGGCCGTCCAGCTCCGCGACGACCTCCGGTTCTCCATCTCGACTCTCGGGCTGGTCATCGGTGCGGCGTTCGCCACCGCCGGACTCACCTCGGCGCCGATGGGCCGGGTGGCCCAGGCGCTCGGCCCCGGGCGGGCCCTGCGAATCGGACTGACCGGTTCGGCAGCGACGATGGTGCTCATCGCCGCCGTCGCCAGCCGACCCTGGCAGTTCTTCCTGCTATTGGGTGTGTCCGGGGTGTTCAACTCGCTCAACCAGCCCGCCGCCAATCTGCTGCTCGCCGACCGGATCAGGCCCGACCAGCTGGGGCGGGCGCTGGCGGTGAAGCAGAGTGGGATGCCGGCGGCCGCCTTGCTGGGGGGAGCGGCGGTCCCCGCCATCGCTTTGACGGTCGGCTGGCGGTGGGCGTTCGTCGTCGCCGCTGTCCTGGCCGCTGTCGCGGTGCCGGTGCAGCCCATCGGCGCAGCCGATACCGCTCGGTTCGCCGATGTCCGGGCCGTCCACCGCACGCCGGACATGCCGCCCCGGGTGCTGTTGGTCTACGCAGGTGTCGGCTTCCTCGGCGCCTTCACCGCCGGGTCGGTGGTCAACTTCCTCACGAGCGCCGCCACCGACGCCGGGATCGCCCCGGGGCGGGCGGGGTGGCTCCTGTCGCTCGGTTCGGCCAGCGGGATCCTGAGCAGGCTCTATCAGGGGTGGTCGGTCGACCGGCGACGAGTGCTTCCGATCCAGCGGCTCGTCTGGCTCCTGGCGGTCGGCGCCGGCGGGCTTCTGCTGATGGCGATCGACCGTCCCGCCACCTATCTGGCAGCCGTCGTTCCGGCGTTCGCAGCCGGCTGGGCCTGGCCTGGGTTGTTCAACCTGTCGATCATCCGCAACAACCCGTCGGCGCCGGCGTCGGCCACCGGGATCAGCCAGATCGGCATCTTCAGCGGCGCCGGGCTCGGACCGGTCGCCGGCGGCCTGATCGTCGAAGCCGGCGGCTACCGGCCGCTGTGGGTCGTGTGCGCCGCTTGCCTCGCACTCGCATCGGCCGGCTCGGTGATCCTTCGGCACCGCATCCGCGCAACCAGACAACGAGGAGACCGCCGATGACACCCGATCACCCAGCTCGCCAGCTCTGGCTACGGATGGAGTCGCTCCACGCCGTCACCTACTTCGCTCCCGAATCGATCGCCGCCGCCGCCGACGCCGGCCTCAAGGGATTCTGGATGGGCTACTTCGGGTTTCGGGCCGCCCCGCTTGGCCCGGTTCCCCCCGGGGTCGTCGAAGCGATCTTCGCCAACTTCGCGCCGGGACGAGTTCGTCGCGCCATCCCCGATGCGTGGCGGTTTGCCTCACCTGAGACGTTGGTCATCGCCCGGCGCCAGTCGGCCGGCGTCGCACTTCGACGCCTCGTCCCCGCCATCGATGAAACAGCCCGGGTTGCAGTCCCCGTACTGGATGAGGTGATGACCCAGGCCGATCCCTTCGGCCGTCCGCTCTTCGCCGCCAACCGGGATCTGGAGCCGGCCTCCGATCCGGTCGAGCGGTTGTGGCAGCTGTGCACCACCGCCCGCGAGCACCGGGGCGACGGGCACGTCGCCGTCCTTGCGGCCGAAGGGATCTCCGGTCCGCACGCCCACCGGTTGCTCTTGGCCGACCGAGGCCATCCAGAATCGTTGTACCTACAGAGTCGAGGATGGGATTCCGGCTCCTGGGCTGCAGCATCCGACGATCTCTCCCGTCGGGGCCTGGTGGTCGACGGGAAGCTGACGGCGGAGGGCCGGGAACTGCGGGTTGGAGTCGAGGCCCGCACCGATGAGCTGGCGTGGCGGCCCTTTGCGTCCCTCCCGGCCGGCGTCGTCGACCCGCTGATGGCCGTCATCGACGATGCCGCCCGGTCGGTCGCCGCCAGCGGCGAGATCCCGGATCAGAACCCGATCGGCCTCCCCGTGGCGGACCTGCGACCGGGCCACCACTGAGGCGTCGGGCACCCGGGGTTCTCGTTCATCGGTCCTGTTCGACGGACACGACGGTCCGGCCTCGGGCCGCCCCCTTCAGAATCAGGGGTGCCAGCTTGGCCAGGTCGGCAAGGTCGACCTCGGTGGTGATCGACTCCAGTCGGTCGGTGTCGAGGATTTCGGCGATTCGGTTCCACACCGCCACCCGCTCTTCGTGGGCAGCCATCACCGAATCGATGCCCAGCAAACTCACCCCCCGGAGCAGGAACGGGATCACCGTGGTGTTCAGGTGGTTCCCGCCGGCCAGCCCGCAGGCGGCAACGGCCCCGCCGTACGCGGTCTCGGCCAGGACGTGGGCGAGGGTGTCCCCGCCGACGGCGTCCACACAGCCCGCCCATCGCTCGCTGAGCAAGGGCCGGCCAGGTGCCTCGGCCAGCTCGGCCCGATCGATGACTTCGGCGGCGCCCAGCTCGACCAGGTCGGCGGCGTTGTCCATGCGGCCGGTGCTGGCGACGATCCGATGACCGAGTGCCGCACCCCACATGACCGCCGAGGAACCGACCCCGCCGGACGCCCCGGTCACCAGAATCGGGGAGCCGTGCTCGACCCCGTGACGCTCGAGGGCCAGCAGCGCCTGCATGGCGGTGAATCCGGCGGTACCGACGGCCATCGTCTGCCGGGCGGTCATGCCGTCGGGCACGGGCACCAGCCAGTCGGCGTTGAGCCGGGCGCGCTCGGCATAGCCGCCCCAGTGAAGCTCGCCGACCCGCCATCCCGTGCAGATCACCTGGTCACCGAGCTGATAGCGTCCGTCGGCCGAGTCGATCACCTCGCCGGCCAGGTCGACGCCCGGGACGTGCGGGTACGTGCGGACGAGCCGTCCGATGCCCTGGAGGATCATGCCGTCCTTGTAGTTCAACGACGAATAGCGAACCGCGATCGTCACCGGGTTGTCCGGGTTCGGCAGGCGGTCGTCGTCGAGCTCGGTGAGCGACGAGGTGATCGTGCCGTCGTCATCGGTCAACAGGAGGGCGGTGAAGGCCATGAGTCCGGAACGTACTCCCAACCGCTACCTTGGCCAAACGGATGTGCCGATAGCTGAAGGGGCTCTTCATGACCAAACACATCTTCGTCACCGGCGGCGTCGTGAGTTCGCTCGGCAAGGGTCTGACCGCCTCCTCGATCGGCAACCTCCTCAAGGCACGAGGGCTCCGCGTCACCATGCAGAAGCTCGACCCGTATCTCAACGTCGATCCCGGCACGATGAACCCGTTCGAACACGGTGAGGTGTTCGTGACCGACGACGGCGGCGAGACCGACCTCGACCTCGGACACTACGAGCGGTTCGTCGACGAGAGCCTCACCCAGGCGTCCAACACCACCACCGGGTCGGTCTACTCGAGCGTCATTGCCAAGGAGCGGAGGGGCGAGTACCTCGGCAAGACCGTTCAAGTGATCCCCCACATCACCAACGAGATCAAGGAGCGGATCGCCAACCTGGCCAGCGACGACATCGACGTCGTGATCACCGAGGTCGGCGGCACCGTCGGCGACATCGAGATCCTGCCGTTCCTGGAGGCGATCCGCCAGTACCGGCTCGATGTCGGCCGGCACAACGTGTGCTACGTGCACGTCACGCTCGTGCCCTTCATCGGACCGGCCGGTGAACAGAAGACCAAGCCGACCCAGCATTCGGTCACAGAACTGCGCAGCCGGGGCATCCAACCCGACGTGATCGTCTGTCGCTCCGATCGAGACATTCCCGACGGCCTACGATCCAAGATCTCCAACCTGTGCGACGTACCCATCGAAGGGATCGTCACCGCGCCGGATGCAGCGAGCCTCTACGAAATCCCCCTGCGGATGCACGAAGCCGGTCTCGATGCCTACGTGTGCCGCATCCTCGGCATCGACAGTCACGAGGCCGAGCTCGATGAATGGCGGGCGCTGGTGAGGCGCGTGGAACGGGCGTGGAAGCCCCTGCGGATCGGCATCGTCGGCAAGTACGTCTCCCTCCCCGACGCCTACCTCTCGGTCGCCGAGGCTCTTCGCCATGCAGCCTTCGCCCATGAGGTCGAGCTCGAGATCGACTGGATCATGAGCGACCACGTCGAGGGGATGCTCGTGGCCGAACAGCTCAGCCACCTCGACGGTGTGGTCCTGCCCGGCGGGTTCGGGGAGCGGGGCGTCGAAGGCAAGGTGGCAGCTGCCACCTACACCCGCGAGAACCGGGTTCCGTGCCTGGGTCTCTGCCTCGGGATGCAGGTGATGACGATCGAATACGCCCGCAACGTCTTGCATCTCCACGGGGCCAACAGCACCGAGTTCGACCGCCAGGACTCCGTGACTCCGCACCCGGTGATCGACTTGATGGAAAGTCAGCGCGGGGTTCGCGAGAAGGGTGGGACCATGCGACTCGGCGCGTACGTGGCCGTGCTCGCCGACGGGTCGCAAGTCGCAACGCTCTACGGACGGCCGGTCGTGCAGGAACGCCACCGCCACCGCTACGAGTTCAACCCGCGCTATCGGTCCCAGTTCGAGGAGGGCGGCCTCCGCTGCTCGGGAGTGTCGCCCGACGGCAAGCTCGTCGAGTTCGTCGAACTGCCCGGGCACCCGTTCTGGCTGGGAACCCAGGCTCACCCCGAGCTCAAGAGCCGGCCGAACCGGCCGGCGCCACTGTTCGACGGATTCGTTGCTGCGGCGCTGGAACGCGCCGAGCAGCTCGACCCGGGCCGGTTCGCGGCTGTCCGGCCCGCCGGCGACGCCACGATCCACCTCGACTGATCCGTGGCATCGGGGTTCCGACACATCCGCGACGACCTGATTCACCAGGGTCACGTGGTCGCTTTCTACGACAGTTACTTCCTCACCCCCGACGGCGAGGAGGTCCGCCGGGACGTGGTCCGTCACCCCGGAGCGGTCTCGGCGGTCGCCATCGAGGACGGGCAGGTGTGGCTGGTCCGGCAGTATCGGGCGCCGATCGATGCCGAGCTGTGGGAACTTCCGGCCGGCAAGCTCGATCACGGTTGGGAATCGCTCGAGGCCACGGTCGTGCGCGAGCTCGAAGAGGAGATCGGTCGCCATCCGGCCGTCGTCGAGCACTTGATCGAGCTCCACCACTCGCCGGGTTTCTGCGACGAGCATCAGACCGTGTTTCTGTGCACGGACCTGACCGAGGTTCCGACCCGTCACGATGGCCCGGAAGAAGCGCACATGACTGTCGAGCGGTTCTCCCTGGCGACGACGATCGACATGATCGAGAGCGGACGCATCACCGACGCCAAGACCATGGTCGGGCTCTATGCGGCGGCCCGGCGCCTGGGCCTCTGAGCTTTGTCATGGAGCCACCGGCGTTCCTCCGCACCCGCACCCGACAGTTCCGGCACCTGGTCAGACGGTTCTTCGAGTCGCTCTCGCCGGCACCGCCGCCCGCCGATGCCGAGCGGTGGCTTCGTAGCAACCTGCTCCCCGGGGAGATCGATCTCTGGGAGCAGATGAGCGCACCCGACCAGCGTCACGCCGTCAAGGTCGCCGTCGACGTGCACGATCGTCTGCCCGGTGCTGGACGGGCCGTGATCGCCGCCGCGGCGCTTCACGACATCGGCAAGCTGGCGAGCGGCTACGGCACCACCGGACGGGTCGTGGCCACGCTGTTCTGGGCACTGGTGCCCGGTCCCATGCGGGGCCGGTTGGCCCATCAGATGGCGGCGGGGCGCGGCCCGGGGCGGATCGTGTTCCTGCGACGGCTGGCGCGGTACCGGATTCACCCGGAGCTCGGCGGCGAGCTGTTGCGGACGGCCGGCGCCGACGCCTTGACCGTCGCGTGGGCGACCGAACACCATGCCCCCGAATGGCGCTGGACGGTCGATGCCGCCATCGGCCGGGTCCTCAAAGCGTGTGACGACGACTGACCGGGAGACGGCGAGGAACCGGTCATCCGCTGGTGATCGATCTCGAATCCGCGTCGTTGATCGCACCCTCGGCGGTGAACGCCACGAGCCGGTAGGGAACCTGTCTCGGCGTTCCCTCGGCCGAGAACCCGTTGGCGGCCGCACCGGAATACCGCACCGCATCGGACTCCCGAAGGCTGGACAGGCAGTTCGAGAACGACGAGCACACCTGATCCCCGTCGACGACCTGGCCGATTGCCGCCCCCACCGTGGCCGGGTCGTCGGTGCCGGCCACCGCAGTAGCCAAGGCGGCGATGACCAATCGATCGACCGCTCTGTCGGCCAGCCGGCTGGACGGCACCGCGATCCGAAGTCCGACGTCGGGCACGACGTTCTCGGCGTTGCCGATCACGTAGATGATGCGGCTGCCCGGCCCGGCCCCGACGCTGCGCATCCCGGCGATCAGACTCTGAGGGTCGGCGGTGCCGAGCAGCAGTACGGCTGTGCTCTCGTGCGCCGATACCTGGACGACCTCGGGGTCGAACCGTTCGGCGTCATCGGCCACGGTGACGACCCCGGCGACCGTCCCGCCGTTGCTCTCGAACCGTTCGACGAACGCCTCGCCGATCGACGAGTCGAGCGATCCGCCGAGCAGTACCGACGCCACCGCATGGCCGTCGGCGACGATGGCGTCGGCCATCATCGCCGCCTGGGCGTCAGCCGGCTCGACGAGGGGCAGATGGACGAAGGTGCCCAGCTGGGAGAGGCTGGTCTGGGTGCGGAGGTTGTCGGAGAATCCTGGTGGGCCGATGACGACGTCGACGTTGTTGGCGTCGAATTCGTCCAGTGCGGCACCGAGGAGGGTCGCGTCGGCGTGCACCAGACGGACCTGGAGGCCGTCGAACTCCTCGGCGGCGGACACCTCGATCACTCGCTCGTCGAGGGCTGCTCTCGCCTCGATGGCCGCCTCCGCATCGGTGCCGGTGAGGGGGAGCAGCGAACCGATCACGAGCTCCCCGTCGGCGTCACCGACGGGACCGTTGGTGCACGCTGCGAGGATCAGTCCTGCGGAGGCGAGGAGTCGGCCGGCTGCCCGACCGGCGGCCCGATCAGGGCCCCGCATCGGGAGATCGAGGAGCAGGCGGCGGGGTCATTGCGCAGGCGACAATAACCCAATTGCATCCTTGATCCGCTGCATCACCGGGCCGGCCACCGAACCGGCCTTCCTGGCGCCGAGGGCGAGGGCATCGCGCACGTCGTCATCGCTCAGGAGGCGGTAGCGCTCCCGAACCGGGGCCAGCAGTTCGATGACCGCTTCGGCGGTGTCGGCTTTGAGCGGTCCGTATCTTCCGTAGCGTCCGGCCAGTTTCGCCGGGTCGCCGTCGGTGCTCGCCGCCAGGATCGAGAGCAGATTGGAGACCCCGGGTTTGGCGTCGGTGTCGTAACGGACCTCGGCGTCGTTGTCGGTGACGGCTCGCTTGATCTTCTTCTCGATTCGGTCGGGCGAATCGAGCACCTCGATGGTGCCGAGCTCGCTACCGACCGACTTGGACATCTTCTGATGGGGATACTGCAGGTTCATGACCCGAGCCCCGGCGGGCGGGATTCGGTGTTCCGGAACGACGACGGTGCCCTCGCCGTACCGCGAGTTGATCCGGATGGCGACGTCTCGGGTGAGCTCGACATGCTGACGCTGGTCGTCGCCGACCGGAACGATGTCGGTGTCGTACAGCAGGATGTCGGCCGCCTGAAGGGCCGGGTAGGTGAACAGGCCGGCGCTGATCGAAGCGCTCGCGCCGCTGCCCTCGTCGGCCAGGCCACCCAGCCGGTCGGCCTTGTCCTTGAACTGTGTCATCCGCCGCAGCTCACCGAATCCGGTGACACACTGGATCAGCCAGCCCAGCTCAGCGTGTTCGTGGACATGGCTCTGCACGAACAGTGTGCACCGCTCGGGATCGAGTCCGACGGCCAGCAGCATACGAGTCATGTTGAGCGTGCCCTCGGCCACCTCGCCGGGATCTTTGGGGAGGGTGAGGGCATGCAGGTCCACGATGCAATAGACGGTGTCAGCGTCGTGCTGCAACCGCTCCCAGTTCCGGAGAGCCCCGAGGTAATTGCCGAGGTGGGTGGATCCCGATGGCTGGATCCCACTGAAGACACGGGGTCGCTGTGCAGGCATGGCGTGCAGCGTAGAATCGAAACGGTGAGCTCGACTGTCCTTTTCCCGGCGGAATCGTCGAATCCCGATGAGGGAGGGGCTCAGCCGGTCACCTCGGTTGGCGACCCCGAGTCGCGCTCGACACCTCGGGTTCGAGTTGAATCGGCTGGGTTCGACGGCCCCTTCGACCTCCTGTTGCACCTCATCTTGAACGACAAGGTCGACCTCTACGAGGTCTCCCTCTCCGACATCGTCGACGCCTATCTCGACGAGGTTCGACGCATGCAAACGACCGATCTCGACGTCGCCACGGAGTTCCTCTTGATCGCTGCCACCCTGATCGATCTCAAGGTGCGCCGGCTGCTGCCCGAGGACGCCGAGGTCGAACTCGATGAGGAGATCGCCCTCTGGGAGGAACGGGACCTGCTGCTGTCTCGGCTCCTCGAATCCAAGACGTTCAAGGACGCTGCGTCGGCCATCGAGGGGCTCATGGCCACCGCCGCCCGTGTTCGTCCGCGGGTCACCGGGCTGGAGGAGCACTTCCTCGGACTGGCGCCCGATCTCCTCGAGCAATCGACACCCGCCGACGTCCGACAGGCCTTCCACCGGGCGATGCGACCCCGGCCGGTGACGCACGTGGATGTGCACCATGTGACGGCGGTGACCGCCAGCGTGACTTTCGCCATCCACGAGCTGCTGGACCGGCTGCCCGGCGGTGGGCGGGCGACGTTCCGGGAGCTCACCGATCACGTCGTCGACGACACGATGGAGATCGTCGTTCGGTTTCTCGCCGTCCTGGAGCTCTTCAAGCAGGGGTTGGTAGAGCTCGACCAAGTGGGACGGTTCGGTGATCTCGTCGTCGAGTGGGTCGGGAGCGACGCCGACCGCCAACTCGTCCTGAGCGGCACCGATGTGTACGACGGATGAACGCCGGCCGATGACCACCGACCCCGAACTCGACGACACGATCGAACCTCCGGCACCAGCGGGTGCACCCGAACCGGCCCCTCAGGGTTCGGCCCCGCCTCTGGACACCGACCCGGCGGTGCTCGACCTGACCGACGAGAAACGGCTGACCGAGCTGACCCGGGGGATCGAGGCGCTCGTCATGGTCTCGATCGAACCGATCCCCGACGCAGCGCTCGCTCGAGCTCTCGGCACCGACGAGGTCACCGTGCGGACCATTTGTGTCGCGCTGTCCGACGCCTACGAGGATCAGGGACGCGGCTTCCAGCTGGCCTATGTTGCCGGTGGCTGGCGATTCCAGACGCATCCCGACCTCGCCCCCGTGATCACCGAGTTCGTCATGGAGGGACAGAACGCCCGGCTCTCCCCGGCGGCCATGGAGACACTGGCGATCATCGCCTACAAGCAGCCGATCTCCCGGGCCCAGATCGGTGCCATCCGGGGCGTCAACGTCGACGGCGTGATGCGCACCCTGATCCAGCGTGGCTACATCGCCGAGGTCGGCCGGGACCAGGGCCCTGGCCAGGCGGTGCTGTTCGGCACCACCGCACTCTTCGCCGAGAAGCTGGGGATCGCTGGTCCCGAGGACCTTCCGCCCCTCGGTGACTTCGTGCCTCCCGCCCACGTGGTCGAGGCGCTCGAACAGACGCTTCGCGTCGATGCCGGCTGAGCGGGTCCAAAAAGTCCTCGCCCGCGCCGGCTTGGCCAGCCGACGGGTGGTCGAGGACATGATCGTGGCCGGCCGGGTCACGGTCAATGGCCGGTTAGCGCAGCTGGGAGACCGGGCCGACCCGGCGGTCGACGTGATCGAAGTCGATGGTGCTGTTATCTCGGTCCTGCCCGACGCCATCACCTACCTGGTGAACAAGCCCGCCGGCATCATCACCACCGTCAGCGATCCCCACGGTCGACCGACCGTTGTCCAACTCGTGCCCGACCAGCCTCGGGTGTTCCCCGTCGGCCGGCTCGATGCCGACACCGAAGGTCTCCTGTTGCTCACCAACGACGGGACCATGGCCCACCAGCTCACCCATCCCTCGCACGGTGTGGACAAGGAATACCTCGCTCACGTCCAGGGCCGCCCCAAACCCAGCGCACTGCGAGCCCTGCGCCAGGGTGTCGCACTCGACGACGGCGTCACGGCGCCGGCCAAGGTGGCCCTCGTCAGCCCCGACGTGATCCGGTTGACGATCCACGAGGGCCGGAACCGACAGGTCAGGCGCATGTGCGAGGCGATCGGACACCCGGTTCTCCGCTTGATCCGCACCCGGATCGGACCCTTGGTCGACGCCCGTCTCGAGCCCGGTCGCTGGCGGGTGCTGACGGCTGACGAGGTTCTGCAGCTCCAGCGATCGGTCAACCGTTCGGCACCGCCCCCGAGGCGGTAGTTTGGCTTGCCATGCCCACTCGAGCCCTCAGGGGCGCGATAACCTGCGATGCCAACGACCGCCACGAGATCCTCCAGCAGACCGAGCGCCTCCTGCGCGAACTGCTGCAACGGAATGGGCTGCACGACCACCAGATCACATCGATCTTCTTCACGGCGACGGCTGATCTGGATGCCGTCGCACCGGCGGTCGCCGCTCGCGCCCTCGGGCTCACCGATGTGCCGCTCCTGTGCGCCCAGGAGATGGCCGTGCCCGGATCGCTGCCTCGCTGCATCCGAGTGATGGTTCACATCGACAGTGACCGGCCCCGCTCCGATTTCCGGCATGTGTTCCTCAGGGAGGCGGTGACGCTCCGTCCCGATCTCGCTCAGGCGGGAGACGAGGGATGAGCGACGCGCTGACCGTCAACGGCCTCAGGCCCGGCCGGGCGTGGGTCATCGGCTGTGGTCTCATCGGTGGCTCGGTCGCCGCTGCACTGACCGAGGGGGGCTGGCGTGTCTCGGTGACCGACGCCGACCGCTCGATCGCCGAGGAGGCACTCGCCCGCAGCATGGCCGCTGAGATCGGTCCCGATCCGGAGGCGTCAATTGTGTTTTGTGCCGCGCCGGTCGGTGTCATCGCCGAGGTCGCTCATCACGCGCTCGAAGTCTGCCGCGGCGTCGTGACCGATGTGGGCTCCACAAAACGCTCGATCGTCGAGGGCGTCACGCATGAACGGTTCGTCGGCGGTCATCCCATGGCCGGCTCGGAACAGGACGGAATCGCCGGCGCTCACGCCGGGATGTTCCGGGGCACCACCTGGGTGCTCACGCCGCGGCCCGACACCGACGCCTCGATCTTCGCGACGGTTCGGTCGGTGGTCCGCAGCTTCGGTGCCGAGGTGCTGACGATGCCGGCTCACGTGCACGACCACATGGTGGCCCAGGTGTCGCACGTCCCCCATCTCACGGCGGCCGCCCTGATGACCCTCGCCGACGATGCCTCCATCGAACACCGGGCCCTGCTCCGTCTGGCCGCCGGCGGATTTCGCGACATGACCCGGATCTCGGCCGGTCGCCCGTCGATCTGGCCCGACATCCTCACCGCCAACGCCGACGCCATCACGACCGGTCTCGACGAGCTGATCGATCAGCTGTCGGCCATCCGTGGAGCGGTCGCCGGCGGTCGGTCGACAGATCTGCTGGCCCTCCTCGAGAAGGCTCGGGCCGCCCGGATCAACCTGCCGACCGGCATCACGATGAGCGACGAGCTCGTCGAGTTCGCCATACCGATACCCGACCGTCCCGGCGAGATCGCGGCGATCGCCACACTGGCGACCGAACTCGACGTCAACATCCACGACCTCGAGCTCTCCCACTCCGGCGAGGGCCGGCGGGGTGTGCTGATCCTGCTCACCGACGCTGCCGCCGAAGACCTTCTGGTCGGCGGGCTGATCGCAAAGGGCTACCGTCCTACCGTGCGGTCATTGGACTGACCGACCGCGAGGGCCGATATGAGTAGCGACAAGACAACATCGGGATCCACGAACCTGCTGGTCGTGGCCATCGACGGGCCGGCCGGATCCGGCAAGAGCACTGTCGCCAAGCGGCTTGCCGAGCGGCTGGCCATCGAGTACCTCGACACGGGTGCGATGTACCGCTCGGTGACCTTCGCCTGTATCGCCAGCGGCGTGGATCCGGCCGACACCGATGAGGTGGCCGAGGTCGCCCGCAACTTGGATCTGACGATGGAGGGCGACGGGACGGTCCGGGTCAACGGGATCGATGCCACGTTACAGATCCGGGGGCCGGCGGTCACCAGGGCTGTCTCGACGGTGGCCGCCAACCCGGGAGTCCGCGGGGAGCTGGTGAGCCGCCAGCGCGAGTGGGCCCGACGGCGGGGGGGAGGAGTGCTCGAGGGTCGAGACATCGGCACCGTGGTGTTTCCCGACGCCACGTTGGTCGTCTACCTCACCGCCAGCCCCGAGGTCCGGGCCGCGCGCCGCGCCGGCGAGGTGACCGAACTCGATTACGACACCGTCGCTGCTGACATCGCCCGCCGTGACGCGCTGGACCAGAACCGGTCGGCCGATCCGCTGACCATCGCCGACGGTGCCCTCGAGATCGACACGTCGCATCTGGCCATCGACGAGGTCGTCGATCTGCTCGCCGACCAGGTCGAGGCAGCGCGCGCCGGTGAATGACTCCGCTCCGGCTGCGGTCACGACCGGCCAGCGGATCCTTTTCAAGGTGGGGCAGCAGATCGTTCGCGCCCTCACCGTCGTGTTGTTCCGGATGCGGATCGTGGGTCGTGAGCGGCTCCCGGCGGCCGGCGCGTACGTGATCGCTCCGGGGGCTCACCGATCGATCATCGACACACCGGTCACCGCCGTCGTGTCGAACCGCATGTTCCGGTTCATGGGCGCCGAATCCTACTTCCGGATCCCGCTGCTCGGGTGGTTACTCCGGGCGGCCGGCGGGTTTCCCGTCGAGCGGGGCACGACCGATCGCCAGGCGCTGCGGCTGGCGGAGGCGGTCCTGGCTGCCGGGGACCCGCTCGTCGTCTTCCCCGAAGCCACCCGCCACTCGGGCCCCGATGTTCAGCCGCTCAAGGACGGGGCCGCCTTCCTGGCCGCCCGGACGGGCGTGCCCATCGTGCCGATTGGAATCGGCGGGGGGGAGACGGTCTGGCCCAAAGGCCGGCGTCTCCCACGACCGGGCCCGATGGTGGTCATCGTCGGCGACCCGATCCACCCGGCTGCCCGGGCCCCGGGCGAACGGGTGAGACGCAGCGAGGTCCGCCGCCTCACCGCCGAGCTCCACGCGGCGCTCCAGAGGCTTTTCGACGACGCCCAAGCGAGGCTGGGTGTCGGGGAGGGGTCCGACACCGTCGCGTGAGCGCTGCGGTTCAATCGGCCCCGCCGGGACTTCCCTGTCGCAGTTGTTTACGGTGGAGGTTCGTGAGGAGCATGTCGGCGAATGCAGCGGGCCCGATCCCGACCGCTCGGAGGGCGACCCGGTGACGCGCAGCCCGTCGCCGCTGGGCTCGATCGCCAGCATCAAGCTCAAGTGGTCGCTGGTCATCCTCGCTGCTGTCGCCGTGACCGCCAGCACCGCTCAGCTCGGATTCTGGCTCGGATGGCCCGTATGGCTCCGGCTCACCGTCGCTGCTGCGCTGGCGCTGCTGGCCGTGCAGTTCCTGGCCCGCGGCATGACCTCGCCGCTCCGCCGTATGGCCCGGCACGCCGAAGCGATCGCTCGCGGCGAGTTCGGCGGTCGCGTCGAGGTGGAATCGCGGGACGAGATCGGCTTGCTCGCCGACGCCTTCAATCAGATGAGCGCCCAGTTGGGAGAGGTCGACCGTCGGCAGAAGGAGTTCATCGCCAACGCCTCCCACGAGCTCCGTGCGCCGGTGTCGACCATCCGCGCCCAGCTCGCCGATCTGGTCGATCGGGTCTCCGAGCCCGATCCCGACACGCTGCGACGGCTGCTCCAGCAGACCGATCACCTCAGCCAGCTGGTCGATCAGCTGCTCGATCTGTCCCGGCTCGAGGCCACCACCATCGGCCCGACGCGAGATCTGGTGGCCATTGGTGTCCTCGCCAAACAGGTTGCCCACGAAGGCCAGCTGCTCCATCCGGGAGCCGACGTGCAGGTCGACCTCGAGGGCCCATTGGGAGTCATGGCGGACGAGACGCTCATCCATCAGCTGATCACGAACCTGGTGAACAACGCGCTGCGTTTCGCCCCCGTCGGCGCACCGATCATCATCCGGGCGGTCGGCGACGGCGAGCAGGTGGTGATGTCCGTCGTCGATCGCGGACCCGGGATCGCTCCCCAACTCCGGAGCCGGGTGTTCGAGAGGTTCTGGCGGGCCGACGGAAGCGGCCCGACCGGCGGCGGCGGAGCCGGCCTCGGTCTGGCCATCTGCAAGCGGATCGTCGAGCTGCACGGCGGCGAGATCCAGATCCTGAGCAACCGTCCGACCGGAACCGTCGTCCAGGTCCGCCTGCCGGCCGCCTAGCCGGGGTCCGTGCTTACAGCTCGAGGAGCACGTCGGTGGCGTTGATGCGGCGGTCGTCGAGGGTTGGACGGTGCTCGAGGGAGCCGCCCAACCCGATGGTGGCGGCGATCTCGAGGGCGCCGAGTAGATCGCGGATGTCGCGAGGTGGGGCGAAGTACTCGTCCTCCTCGGTGATGCGGACCTCCTCGACACCCTCGACCGGGTCGAGCGAGGCGATCACGGCAGCCACGACATCGTCGGGGGCGGATGCGCCGGCGGTCACCCCGACCGTCCCGTGAAGGTCCCGAGGCACCTCGTCGGGTCCGTTGATGCGGTAGACACGCTCGCAACCCGCTTGGGCGGCGAGCTTGGCGAGAGCGTTGGTGTTGGAGGAGTTGGCCGACCCGATGACCAGGATGGCGTCGCACCGGTCGGCGATGGCCATCAGTGCCGACTGGCGGTTCGTGGTGGCGAAGCACAGGTCGGACCGGCCCGGCTGCCAGAGATCGGGAAACCGGCGCGTGGCGGCTTCGGCGACGTCGCTCCAGTCCCGGTGGCTGAGGGTCGTCTGGGCCAGGAGGGCGGTCGGCTCATCGAAATCGGGGAGAGCGGCGACATCCGCGACCGATTCGACGCGGCTGATGGCGGTGGGAGCGACCGCCATGGTGCCCACTGCCTCTTCGTGTCCCTCGTGCCCGACGTAGATGATCCGGTAGCCCTTGTTGGCTCGAACTTTCACCTCGTGATGGACCTTGGTGACGAGGGGGCAGACGGCGTTCACGACATACGATCCACGGGACTTGGCGGCCGCCACGACCTCGGGAGCCGACCCGTGGGCGCTCAGCATGATCGGCCGGCCTTCGGGGACCTCGGCGATATCATCGACGAAGATCACCCCCCGCTCCCGGAAACGGTCGACCACCAGCTTGTTGTGCACGATCTCGTGGTAGCAGTACACCGGCGGCTCGAACGCCCGCACCATCCAGGCCAGCGCTTTGATGGCCATTTCGACCCCGGCGCAGAAGCCACGAGGAGCGCACAGCAGCACCTTGTCGACTCCGGGACTCGGATCCATACCACCAGCCTACGGACTGGCGTGGCCTCATGGAGAACCTCGACCTGGCGCAGTTCCCGATTCATCTCGGTCTGGGAGCGACCGTGCTTCGTGAACCGATCTCACCGGTGGACTGGAGTGGTACGCGGCTATGAGCGGCGTCACGAAGCCGATGGCGTGGAGGGCGGAGGTCGAGTCCACCGGGGCGGCTTCGTTGTGCCGGACGCGCCGCAGGTTCGCAGCGGTCGGAGGTCTCCACGTGCTTTCCCGTCGACACCGAGCACGAGACTGCGGTGCCTCGGTTGAGAAAAAGCGGGGAGCGATCCGAACGAAGCGAACCTGCGCAATCCGATGATGGCTGGTGCCGGCACATCGGTCAAGGGTCCTCGGGCAGAATCGCTCAGACCTTGGCAAACACCGGAGTGAGTCCGATCGAGGCAGCGGCACAGCCGGCTGCTCACCGGACCAAAGTCAGGCCCTCCGGCCGCCACTCGGGTCCGACCAGCACGATCTGGTTCACGGTGCAGTGGCGCTCGGTGAACGCCGCCTCGCAATAGGCCAGGTAGAACCTCCAGAGCCGGATGAACCGGTCGTCGAGCCCGAGGGCCCGGATGTCCTCGATCCGTTCGTCGAATCGTGTCCGCCACCGCCGCAGCGTCTCGGCGTAATGAGCGCCGAAGTCGTCGACGTCGACGATCTGGAGGCGGGTGTGCCGGCCGACGACCTGGGCGATCTTGCCGATCGAGGGAAGGAATCCGCCGGGAAAGACGAATCGGGCGATGAAGTCCTCGGTGTTTTTCGTGCGCTCGTACCGGCGATCAGGCACGCAGATCGCCTGGACGCCGGCCATACCGTCGGGCGCCACGTTCGCCTCGATCGCCTTGAAGAAGGCCGGATAGTCCCTCCAGTCCACCGCCTCGATCATCTCGATCGAGACGAGCCGGTCGGCCGGTCGCCCGACCGCTGCTCGAAGGTCACGCCAGTCCTCCTCCAACAAGGTGATCTGACCGGGCGCGATCCGTTCATGAGCTTCGGCCGACTTCACCCGGCGGTTGGCCTCGGCGAACTGTTCACTGCTGATCGTCGTGCTGAAGACCCGGGCGCCGAAGACCTCGGCGGCGTGCAGCGCCATCGCCCCCCATCCGGTCCCGATTTCGGTGAGCGTCATGCCGGGCTGGACGCCCAGCTTGGACAGCAACCGGTCGTATTTGGCCAGACTGGCCTGGGACATGGTGGTCAGCGGATCGGCGAAGACGCCGCTCGAGTAGGTCATCGTGTCGTCGAGAAACGTGGCGAAGAAGGCGTTCCCGAGGTCGTAGTGGGCGCCGATGTCGTCTCGATTGCGGCGCTTGTCGGGACGGGGAAGCACCCGGCGGACACGGTCCATCACGGGATTGGTCGCTGCGGCGATGCGGTTCCGTAGCTCGTCCAGAGCGTGCATGTTTCGGGCCGCCAACCGCACGACCTGAGCAGGGTCATCGCTGTGCCACCAGCCTTCGATGTAGCCACGGCCGAGACCGATGGATCCCTCGGTCGCCAGGTGCCACCACGCCCGTGGATCGTGCACGGTGACGGTGGCCTCCACGTCGCCACCGGGACCGAAGACCTCGTGCTCTCCGTCCTCGGTGATGACGAGCGCATCCCGGTGAAGTCGGGAGAGCAGGGTTGTCACGATGGCACGAGCGGCCTTCGATCGGCGGTTGTAGGCGGCTGGTCTCGAGACCGAGCTTTGGGCCGGTGGCTGCAGTCGGGCCTTCTCGAGGAGGCTGTCCGGGCGGACGGAGGGCCGGGGAGAGACGGCGGTCATCGGGTTGGTTCCTTTTTTCCTGGTGAGTGCTTGCGTTTTGGATGGGGAACGAAGGGGACCCGCTTGGCGGCCAGCCGCGCCGCCTGCCAGTGGATCCCCAGCGACACGCGGTGACTCGGGAACCGGTCGTGCACGAGTGCCCGGGCGAGGATCCGTCGGCTCGGCTGATGTCGCGTGAGTCGCACCTCGGTCTCGACGATTGGCTCCGATCGCTGGTCGCGCACGTCGATGCGCACCACCAGTACTGGACCGTCGTCGGTGACGGTCAGCGCGTACCGGTAGTCCATGCCCAGGAACGGCGACACGTGCATGGCCTTGTCGAAGGTCGTGCCGTACCGGTTGGGCCCGGTCGACTCGAGAGCCACTGGATAGTGGTGCCGTTCGCGCCAGGGCGTGTTGGTCACCTCGGCCACCGCGGCGGCCGGCTCGCCGGCGTCCCACAGCACGTAGACAGTGATCGGGTTGAACAACCAGCCCCAGCGACGGAATTGGGTGAGCATCCGGATCGGCCCGGCCGGTCGGAACTCCAACGCCTCGGCGGCCAGGTCGCGAATCTGGTTCGAGAGGGACCCGGTGCGCTGGACCCCGTAGTCGGCCCTACGGAAGCGGGCAGGCGCCGGGGAGGTCGACGACCACAACGGGTGGAGATCGGTCACGTCGTCGGGATGGTCGGGATCGATCCAAACCATGCTGACCGGGTAGGTGAACTCGTGGGCGACCGGCCGGTTACGCCGGTGCCACACCTCGCCCTCGCAGAGCGCAGCTGCACCGGGTCTCACGATTCGGTGCCCCACTCATGCCCCAACTCGCGGCACACGCGTAGACCCGAAACCATGCCGTCCTCATGGAACCCGAAGCCCCAGTAGGCGCCGGCGTAGTGCGTCCGACTGAGCCCGCTGATCTCACCCACCCTCCGCTGGGCGGCGATCGCCGGTCCGTCGAACACCGGATGGGCATAGATGGTGCGGTAGAGCACCGTGTCGGGATCGATGCGGTCATCGTCGTTGAGACTTACGAGATAGCGCCGGGCGTCGGGTAGCTTCATCAGAGCGGTGAGGTCATAGGTGAGTACTGCGCGGCCGGCGTCGGCGCCGCCGGCTCGGCGGAAGTAGTTCCATGCTGACCAAGCCCGCTGTCGATCGGGTAGCACGGAAAGATCGGTGTGGAGGGTGGCGACGTTGCGTTGATACCGGATCGACGACAGGATCTCCTTCTCTGCCGGCGTGGGGTCGGCCAGCAGTTGGAGCGCTTGGTCGCTGTGGCAGGCCAGAACGACGGCGTCGAAACGGAGGGTTCGGTCGGCGGTGACCACGTCGACGCCGTCGACGTCACGCCGCACGGCGGTCACCGGGGTGCCGAGCATCACCGAGCCGCCGAAGCGGTCGGCGATCCGGTTCACATACTCCCTGCTGCCGCCGACGATCGCCTTCCACTGCGGTCGGTTCCTGACGCTCAACAGTCCATGGTTGTCGAGGAACCGGAGCAGACTTCGGGCCGGGAACGCATCGAAGGAGGCGGGGTCGGCCGACCACACTGACGCGCCCATCGGGATCAGGTGGAGATCGACGAAGTCTCGCGAGTAGCGGCCTCGCTCGAGGAACCCGGCCAGGGAGGTGTCATCGTCGCCGTCCCTGAGGAATCGCCGGCCATTGCGATAGAAGCGAACGATGTCGAACAGCATGCGATAGAGCGCCGGCCGCAGCAGGTTCGCTCGATCGGCGAGCAGGGTGTTCAGGTTGGTGGCTCGATAGGCGAAGCCGCTGGCCTGATCGGCGACACC
Organism: Acidimicrobiales bacterium; assembly: GCA_041576015.1. GTDB lineage: Bacteria > Actinomycetota > Acidimicrobiia > Acidimicrobiales > SZUA-35 > JABDIY01. The sequence goes on along the minus strand of JBFGLT010000012.1, from coordinate 14,349 downwards.
GAAGCTCATCTCGGTATCGACGGTCCGGATGTCGAGCTCGGCGAACAGCCGTTGGAGGTTCGGGTAGTTCCGGTCGTTGTGGACGATGAAGCCGGTGTCGATGCCCAGCTCCCCCTCTCGCGGATCGTCGACGGTGACGGTGTTGGAGTGCCCGCCGAGCCGGTCGTCGGCCTCGATCAGGGTGACATCGTGGTGAGGGCCGAGCACATGGGCACACGTCAATCCAGCGATGCCCGATCCGACGATCGCGGTTCTCATGGGCGCGATGTGCATGGGCAGTGTTCTACCCAATTCGCGGCGCCGATACCGGATCGGAGCGAGGATGCTTCTCAGAACCTCCTATGGCCGCGGTCCGCCGTTTCCCTTGCCGTTCCCGTTGTTTCCCCGGCCATTGCCGCGGCCGTCGCCCGATCCGCCCTCGTCCTCCTCGGCGGTGGTGGTTGTGGGTTGGGCGGTGGTGGTTGTGGGTTGGGTGGTGGTGGTGGTGGGTTGGGTGGTGGTGGTGGGTTGGGTGGTCGTGGTCGGTTGGGTGGTGGGAGCCGCCTGCGTCGAGGTCGTCGTCGGAGCTGTCGTCGTGGGAGACGTGTTCACGATGGTGGGTCGGAGAGCCGGCGGCCACGTGGCCGCCGTTGTGGCAGTCGTGGTCTCAGGTGCCCCAGTCGTACTGGTCGCATCGGTCCCCGTCGTTGCAGTACTCGCGGTCGTCGGCCCCGTGGTCGCCGTCGTTTGCTGGGCGGTCGTCGGTGCGATCGGTTCCGGAACCGCGGTCGCCGTCGTCGCCGGGGTGGTCGTCGTGGTGGTGGCGGCGAGATCCACGTCGTCGCTGCTTGCGGTCACGGTGTCGGGGGTGACAGCTGCCTCGACCACGTCCCCATTGGCGCCCGGTGATCCGGCGGCGATCTCACCGGTGAGGGCCGGCGTGGATGTGGTCGAGTCCTGGGTGACGCCGAGCACCTTGACGTCATCGCTCTGCAACGTGCCGGAGACGCCGACGACAAAGGCTGCTCCGAACACGGTGAGGACCACAGCTCCGGCCACCACATTCAGTCGTCGCGATCGGTCGTCGGTGTCCTCCATCCGGGCGACGGGTCTCGCCGGTAGTGAGGCACCGGGCGCCGGATCGGCCTCCGGCTGGTGAATCACCGGAGCGCGAGGGCGGCCCCCGGCCGACGATGGTGCGTCCTGGCCCGGTTGCCCCGGGTCTGTGTTCAGTTCGATCATGATTCTCCTGACCCGGGATCGCGGCCTGCTCCAGATCAACCGCCGAGCGCAGTCTAGCCACGCCGGCGGTGAGGATCAGGTTGACTGCCGAGAACCTGGGAACCGGGGTCGTACCTGACGAAACGGTCCGTTCGTGCCGATAGGTGGGCATGGCCGGTCACCTCGGTGCCATCCGCTCGGTGTTCTGCATCGGACTCGTCGCCCTGGGCGTTTCGCTGCTGGCCGTTGTCGACGGGCCCCGCCGGCTGGCGTGGCTGGCCGGCTGCGCCACACTGCTGTTGCTGCTCGTCGTCGCTCTCGGCGTCGTGCTCCGCCGGGCAACACGGCTCGCGACGGAGAGAACGGCCGGTCTCCTCGATCGCGAGCGCTTCGTCGCCCACCTGAACGACAGGGACCGGCGGAACCACTCGGCCGTGGCCATTCTCGGCATACGTGACTTCCGGGGGATCAACGATCTGCTCGGACACGAGGGCGGCGATCTCCTCCTCGCCGAAATCGGCGGGCGTCTGCGTGACGCCACACGCGACACCGACGCAGTCGGTTACCTGGAACCCGATCGTTTCGCTGTCCACCTCGCCGACCTCGGAGACGACGTCGCTGCCGCGAAGATCGTCAGCCGGCTCGTGTCGACACTCGCCCAACCGCTGGAGATTCGTGGCCTCGACATCGAGGTTCACGCATCGGCCGGTATCGCCGTCCACGACGGTGCAATCGACGGGTCGACCGGTGTCCACCGCGCCACCGTGGCGCTGGAGGCGGCAAGGTCCAGGGCTGTCACCCTCGAGGTCTACCGGCCCGAACACGAAGCGTACTCCGAAGTCGCGGTGACCATGCTCGCCCAGGTTCGCAGCGGCCTCGCCCAAGGACACTTCGAGCCCTTCCTTCAACCCGTGATCGACACGGCCAGCGGTCGGGCGATCGGCTTCGAAGCCCTGGTCCGCTGGCGACACCCGGAGCGGGGAGTCATTCCTCCCGCCCTGTTCCTTCAGCAGATCGAAAACCTGCCGGTCGGGCGCGAGTTGACCGACTACCTGCTGGATCGGAGTCTCGAGGCTTTGAACTTCCTCGCCCGGCCTGACCTCTTCTTGAGCTTCAACCTCTCATGGCGCGACGTCGAGGACGTCACCCTGCCGTCTACGGTCCAGTCGCTGCTCGCCAAGCACCAGATCGGTGCCGCTCGCCTCACCTTCGAGGTCGCAGAGCGGGTGGGGACCGGCCAGAGCGACCGCGTCGGTCAGGTTGTGCAACGGCTCGGCGATCTCGGCTGCGGGATCGCCATCGACGATTTCGGCGGTGGCGCCGTGCCCGTCGACTTCCTGGCGTCGATTCCGGCCACCGAGATCAAGATCGACTCCCGGTACGTCGCCTCCGCCATCGACGATCCCCGAGCCAGGGCCGTTGTCCAGCACATCGTCGGACTCGGACACGGGACCGGGTTGCGGGTGACAGCCAAAGGTATCGAGCGTGAGGCGGTCTTCGAGGAGATGATCGAACTCGGCTGCGACACCGCCCAGGGGTTCCACTTCGCCCCACCGATGTCGGTGACCGACGCCGTGGCGTGGATGGCCAACGACCGGATCTACCGCTAGCCCACATGCGCCGGACGGGCGACGCTCGATCTCTCGTCGGAGCCGGGTCCATACACTGAGGCGGTGACACCGACCGCAACGACCGCCGAGGCTCCGATGGTGGTCAACGTCGCGCCTGAAAGCCCTGCGCATCGGGCCGGGATCCGGCGCGGGGATGTGATCCAGACGATCAATGGCGAAACGCTGCGGGACGTGATCCAGTATCAGACCCTCGTCGACGAACCCGAGGTCGAGCTCGACATCTTGCGAGGCGGCCTGGAGCAGACCGTTCTGATCGACAAGCCGGCGGGGGCACCGCTCGGTCTCGAGGTCCAGTCGGCTGTGTTCGACCAGGTCCGAACCTGTGACAACCACTGCTCGTTCTGCTTCATCTACCAGCTGCCACCGGATCTTCGAAGCTCGCTGTACCTCAAGGACGACGACTATCGACTCAGCTTCCTCTACGGGAATTTCACGACGCTCACCCGGTTCACCGAAGCCGATCTGGAACGGGTGGTCAACGAGCGGCTCTCGCCGCTGTACGTGAGCATCCATGCCACCGACCCCGCCACGCGTACGGCGATGCTGCGGAATCGCCGGGGGGCGATGAGCCTGCGTTGGCTCTCGGCGCTGCTGGATGGTGGGATCGAAATCCACGGGCAGATCGTCGTATGCCCCGGAATCAACGATGGCCCGGAACTGGAACGCACGATGCGGGGCATCATGGATCGCTATCTGGCGCTTGCCTCGGTCGCCGTCGTACCCCTCGGCGTGTCCCGATTCTCCGGCGAACCTGAACTGCGGTTTCACACGGTGGAGGAGGCGGCGGCGGTGCTCGAGACCGTCGAGGTATGGCAGGAGCGGTTCCTCACGGTTCTCGGCCGGCGGCTGGTCTTCGCCGCCGACGAGTACTACCTGCTCGCCGACCGGCCCTTCCCGCCCGCCGAGGTGTACGAGGGATTCGAGCTGCACGAGGACGGCATCGGGATGGCTCGCACGTTCCAGCGTGAGTTCGATGCAGAGGTGGACACGGCGATCGGAACCCAGCCCGGGTTCTTCGCCTGGGTGGACGGAGCGCCGGCCCTCCAGTACCGCGCCCCTCGCCTGGGGGACGCCGGCGTCACCTCCGTGAAGCTGGGACCGGCTCGATCGCCGGTCCGGCCGGCGCCGGTCGGGGTGCTGACCGGCACCTATGGAAGCGCGGTGATCCGACCCTTCGTCGAACGCTATGCCGGCGCCCGGGTGATCGAGGTCGACAACCGCTTCTTCGGCGGGAACATCGGTGTTGCGGGGCTCATCGTCGGTGCCGATCTCCAACGGGTTCTCTCCGCCGAACCGGCGGGTCACCGCTACCTGCTCCCCGACGTCTGCCTCTCCAACGGAGTGTTTCTCGACGGGCTGGGCCCGGACGACCTGCCCCGTCCGGTCGAGATCATCCCGACCAATGGCATCGCCCTCCGGCAGGCGATCGAGGGGACACCCACGACGGGGCGGGTCCCGCAGCCGTGACCCGCCCAACGGTCGTGATTGCCGGGCGCCCCAACGTCGGCAAGTCGACGCTGGTGAACCGGATCCTGGGCCGGCGGGAAGCGATCGTGGAGGAGCGCCCCGGCGTCACGCGGGATCGCAAGGTCGTCCCGGCCGAGTGGCTCGGAAATGAATTCGATGTCGTCGACACCGGCGGCTGGGTCACGGGCGGGAGCGCCATCGACCGCAAGGTCGCCAAGCAGGCCGAGGCGGCCATCGCCACCGCCGACGTGATCGTGCTCGTTGTCGACGCAACCGTTGGCATCACCGACGAGGACGAACAGGTGGTGCGTCTGCTCCGGCGCAGTGGCCGGCCCGTTCTGGTGGCGGCCAACAAGGTCGACGACCATCGTCACGTCGACACGACCTGGGAGCTGATGTCGCTCGGTTTCGGGCCGCCGTTCCCGATCTCGGCCCTCCACGGACGCGGCGTGGGCGACCTGCTCGACCGGGTCGTGGAACTGATGCCGGAAGCGAGCCAGGATTCGGATGCCACCGGGGAACCCGAGGACGAGCGCATCTTCGCCATCGCCATCGTCGGTCGCCCCAACGTCGGCAAGTCGACCCTGTTCAACCGGCTGATCGGCGACGATCGCAGCATCACCCACGACCTGCCCGGAACGACGCGCGACACAGTGGACACGGTGATCGAGACCGACCAGGGTCCCGTGCGATTTCTCGACACGGCCGGAATGCGACGCCGTTCCCGCATCGATGAGGACACCGAGTACTACAGCGTGGTGCGGGCCCTCGTCGCAGTCGACAAGGCCGACGTCGCGCTCTTGGTCATCGACGGCTCCGAAGGCGTCACCCATCAGGATCAGCGACTGGCCGAACGGGTCGATGCGGCCGGCTGTCCGATCGTCGTCGTACTCAACAAGTGGGACGTTGCCGACAGCGACCAGAAGCACCGGGTTGCCGCCCAGGTGGAACGTAAACTCGGTTTCCTCCCCGAGGTTCCGGTCCACCGGATCTCGGCGCTGTCGGGCAGGGGCATCGACAAGTTGTTGCCATCGTTGCACATCGCCATCGACGCCTACCAGACACGGGTCCCGACCCGGCGGGTCAACGACGTGGTGACTCGGGCGCAGGCGGCCCATCCGGCGCCCAACGGCGCCCGGATCTTGTATGCGACCCAGGGGGCGGCCGACCCCCCGACCTTCACCCTGTTCACCAACCGGTCGTTGCCCGACACCTACCTGCGCTATATCGAGCACCAGCTTCGGGACGACCTGGCCCTCGGGCCGGTGCCGGTCAAGCTTCGGGTCCGCCAGCGAAACTAGGAGCAGTAGTTACGCGTGGCGGATCACCAGGATGGCGACGTCGTCGGTGATGGGACCGTCGCTGAAGTCCCGGGCTGCTTCCATGAGCGATTTGGCCAGCACGTCGACGCCGGCCGTGGGGTCTCGACGGATGATCGAGGCGACACCATCTTCACCGAACAGCACACCGTCGCGTCGAGCTTCGGCGAGACCGTCGGTGTAGAGGACGGCGACATCGTCGGAGTTCCACTGCACCTCCCGGGAGTGGTAGACCGCCTTGGGGTCGAGCATAAGCAGAGGACCGGTCGCGCCGAGCGGGCGGACCTCCTGGCGATGCCACACGAAGGCGGCCGGATGGCCGGCCGAGGCGTAGCGCAGCGACTCGGCCTCCACGTCGAACACCAGGACGCAAAGAGAGATGAACTCCTCGCCGCGTTCGAGCACCGACATCTGGGTGTTGAGCTGTTCGACGGCCTGGCCCGGATCCCGGAACTGCATGAGAAATGTGCGCAGCAGATACTTCGCCTGGAGGGCGGTGATGGAGGGTTCGATCCCATGGCCGGTCACATCGCCGATGACGGCGGCCACGCGGTCGTTGTCCACGCGGAACACGTCGAAGAAGTCGCCGGCCAGAGCTCCCGAGCCCGGGTTGTATTCCTGGCCGATCTCGAATCCCTTCAGCTCGGGCAGGCTGTTGGGAGCCAGCCGCGCCGCCCAGTGGTAGGGAGCGAGGTTCGCCTGCTGGGTGATCTCTTTGGCCTTCTTCTCGATCTCGGCTCGGTCTGCGGCGATCCTCCCGACCTCGTTGATGTTGCTGCGATGCCAGATCGTCCGCGCCGAGGGAATGGCGAGGACACCGCTCAGTACGCCGGGCCAGAAGGAGATGCCGGCGATGGCGATGAAGAACAGCACCCCAGCCGTTGCGATGGCGGTGAACCCCGCCTCCACGTCGCGCCGGTAGTCGGCGTCGGCCAGCCGCCACAGGTCGGATTCGGCGCCCTCCTTGGCGAGACGGTCGGCGAGCTGACGCCGGCTTCGGGCTGCCCGGATCCAGAACGCGGCGGCGACCACGCAGATCAGGGCGCCGACGAAAGGCACCAATCGCTCCATATGTTCAGCGTAGTCGGCCGAAAACAGCCGAAGCTGACGAGTGGGTGGTGTCACCCCTGCGCCGGCCGGCGTAATACTGAGCCCTGTGCCGTGGTGTGATGCGTGTGATGAGTACCGGGCACCGACGGCCCTCACAGCCGAGGGGACCTGTCCGACCTGCGAAAAGAAGGTCGACACGGAGGATCTGAAAGTTCCCGCCACCGCCAAGGCGCCCTGGCATTTCTGGGTGATGGTGGTGGCTCTCGTCGCCTACCTGGGCTGGCGGGCGATCGAGGGGATCATCTGGGTCGTTCAGGCGATCTGACTGCGCCCGAACCGTCCCGTCTAGGATCGGCCTGGTGAGGGAGGCGCTGCGCAATCCCGCCGTGCGCCGCATCCTGGCCGCCGCCGCCGTGTCGCAAGTCGGCGACTGGGCGGCCCGGCTGGCCATCGCCTTCGTGGTGCTCGATCGCACCGGCCTGGCCGCCGGCGTCGGTGTAGCGGGAGCCTTGTTCTTCCTCCCCTGGCTCGGGCCGGGGCAGCTGCTCGCCGGGATGGGTGATCGTCTGGATCGCGTCCGGCTGCTCACTCTGTGCGAGGTGAGTCGGGCCGTCCTGTTTGGCGTGATCGCCCTGTTCGCCTCCACCGTGCCGGTGTGGCTCCTCCTGGGTTCGGTGGCCGTCGTCGCTCTGATCGATCCGGTCTGGGAGGCGAATCGGGCGGCGCTCATCGTCGATGTCACGACGAGCGAGGAGTACTCACCGGCGCTCAAGATGGTCATGTCGACCGGGCAGGCGGCCACGCTGGTCGGGTGGGCGGTCGGCGGCTTCCTCGTGGCCGGCGTCGGGACCGGTGGTGCCCTCGGGCTCAACGCCGCCAGCTTCGCGCTGTCGGCGATCCTCATCGGTGGGGTGCGGTCGTCGGGGAATTCCGTACGGTCGCGCCGCACCGGGTCATTCAGTGCCGCTCGGGCCTTCCTCGGGGCCGACCGGCTGTCGGCGATCGCCGTCGTGACGACCGTGGGCTTCATGGTGGCGGCCATGGCGGTCGAGGTACAGGCGCCGGTCTATGGGCGAGCGATCGGGCTGGCCGACCGGTGGATCGGTGTGATGATTGCCCTCGTCCCCGCGGTGACGATGGTCGGGGTGCTCCTGGTTCCCACCGGTCTCGCCGACCGTCGCCTCCTGCGATGGGGGTTCGCCGTGGCCGGGTGCGCCGGTCTTGCGTCGGCGGCGGCGTTCGCCTCGTCCCACGTGGTCGGGATGGCCTTCGTCGCCTACGCGTTGCTCGGTGCAGTGTTCGCGTCTTCGACCCTCGCCAACATCGTCGTGGGGCGCCGGCTTCCGGTCACCAACCGGGCCGCAATCTTCGCAGTGGTGCAGGGCTCGGTGTTCGTGGCGCTGTCGGCGGGATCGATTCTCGGGGGTCCGGTCTCGGATCTGGTGGGCGCCGAGACAACCAACGTGCTGTTCACTCTCGGCGCGGCGGCGTGCTGCTTGGGTGGTTCTATCGCCACGTTCGGTAGTCGGGGTTCGACGGAGGATGACCACGCGATGAGCAACCCCACACAGTCGATTGAGGGTGTCGAGGCCGTCAGCTAGGTTGCTCCTCGCCACGTCAGAGATTGGCGGAGAAGGGAGCGAGTATGCGTAGCGTGACCTGGGGCTGACACCCACTCCCGTGCCGGCGACGGCACACCCTTCAGGAGCCGAATCGTTCGACCCGACGGGCCCGGTCCGGCTCCTGTTCGCGTTCGGTCAGTGGCGCCGGCTCGTAGCGCCGGAGCCAGGTCTGGAGAAGGTCGGGCGGCATCGGCCGGGCGATCAGGTATCCCTGGAGGACGTCGCATCCCATTTGACGCAGCATCCGGCGGGCGTTGGGCGTCTCGATTCCTTCGGCCACGACCCGGAGTCCGAGGCTGTGGCCAAGGCTGATCACCGCACGGGCGATGGTTTCACAGCGGTCCGAGACGTCGAGGTCCTGCACGAACGACCGATCCAGCTTGAGCTCGTCGACGTCGAGATCCTTCAGGTACCGGAGGGACGAGTAGCCGGTACCGAAGTCGTCGACCGACAACCGCACGCCGAGTCTGCGAAGGCGTTGCAGACTCTCGGTGACGATCTCGCCGGTGCCCATGACCACCGACTCGGTGATCTCCACGGTCAACGACGGTGGCTGGATCCCGAACGTCTCCAGCTGAGCGCCGACCCGGCGGGGCAGGTCCGGATCCTCGAGGGTCGAAGGCGAGAGGTTGACCGCAACCCCCAACTCGAAACCTCGACTGCGCAGCCGGGTCATCACCGACAGGGCGTTGCGGAGGACGTAGTCGGTGAGCTCGGTCATCATTCCAGCCGCCTCAGCAGTCGGGATGAACTCCTCGGGCGACACCCAGCGACCCTGGTCGTACCATCGGAGGAGGGCCTCGACTCCGACGACCAGACCCGAGATCGTGTCGACCTTCGGTTGATACCACACGTCGAACGCGTCGGTTTCGGTGGCTCGGCGAAGTCTGGACAGCAGTTCCAGGCGGGCCTCGGAGTGCAGGTCGGCCTCGGCCCGGTAGACGACGATCGGCGGTTGGGCCTCGCTGGCGAGGTCGGCGGCGACGTCGGCGGCCCGCAGCAACGACTCGGTGCTGGCGCCGTGCTCGGGGCCGACAGCGATGCCGACCCGGACCACGAGCGACAGACCCAGGCCGCGGACCGCAATGGGCTCCTGGAGTGCGTCCCGCAGCCGGGCCGCGGTGTCGAGCACCTCACGGTGGTCGTCGGTCGGCAGGAATGCGGCGAACGCGTCGCCGTCGAATCGAGCCAGCAGGTGGTCGGACCCCAAAACGTCGGTCAGGCGGCTCGCCGACTGCTGCAACAAGATGTCGCCGGCCTTGAAACCGAGCGTGCTGTTGACCTCGGTGAACCGGGCCAGGTCCAGTACGATCACCGAACCGCACCCGGCCTGGGCGTCGAGGATCCGGTCCGCAGCACGGGAGAAGCCACCGCGGGCCAGCAGGTTCGTCAACGGATCGTGGGTGGCTTCGTGCTCGAGCTTGAGCTGCAGTTCGGCTCGCTCGAGCGCTGCGTCGAACAGGTCGGCTGCGGTCTGGAACCGCCGCCGGTCTCGCTTGGCGTAGACCCCCCCGGCATCCGGGGGACCGGCGAGGATCGATCGTCCGCCCCGAAGTGGACACGAGAGGACCGAAGTCTCGCCCGGCTCGCCGCGTCCGGCCGGCTCGGCTTGGAGGTCATCGGGCACGGGTCCGGCGGCCTCGATGGGACGGCCGTCGGCTTCGAGCAATGCGATCCACCGACAGCCCAGGATCGTGCGCAATCGACGAAGCCCGTTGGCGGCGACGTCCTGGGCTTCGATACCGGCGACGGTCGTGAGGAACCCGTGCACCTCCAGCAGATCCTGATACGACTGTCGGTCGGACACCTGCTGCCGGGAGAACTGCCAGATCAGCGCGATGACGACGGCCGGCAGAACGAGGAGGGCCGGATGCTCGTCGGCGGCGAGCAGCGCCCACGCCCCCAGACTGGCGGCGACGATCGACTGGCCGACCGCGACCGCCACGTCCATGGCCCCTGCCAGCGGCTTCCCCCCGCTGGCCCAACGGATGAAGGAGCTGGCGAACGCCGACGCAACCGCCTCGGCGACGGCGATCGCCAACGCGATGCGAACCAGCCCGTCGGGGGTCTGCGGGTCGGTCTCCCAGAGCCGAACCAGCGCAATCGCAGCGCCGCTCCGGAGCAGATTGGCCGAGCCGTTGAAGGCGAGCTTGAACCAGACCGTCCGGTGGCGGGCGGCCTGGACCACCACGGGACCGATCAGCCAGCCGAGCGCCATCTGCCAGGGGGTGAGGTAGACGAGGGCAAAGGCGGCGGGGATCTCGGCGAAGACGAAGTTGAGTCGTTCCTTCCGGGCGACGATCGAGAACTGCGCCGCCTGGGCCATGGCGAAGCCAAGGCCGATCGTCACCACGACTCCCAGCGGCGCAGGCCGGAGGGCTGGAGACCACCAGTGGTTCCAGGCGACGGCGATTCCGGCAGCACTGAGAAACACCGACACGACGACCGCGGCCAATCGCAATGTCGATGTGCCGCGCCGGTCCCGTTTCACGGCGGGTGACGACACACCCTCCTAACGGCTCATTCCCGCCACCCTTTGAGCCGTTCTGAACCGAAACCGAAACCGCCGGCGACGCCAGCGCGCCGGACCGCCTGGGATCGGCTCGGCGATTTGACCTTCTGCCCTGGCGGGCTCCCGCCGCCGGAGGACGATCACCGTATGAGGAGTCGACGATCGCCTCGTACCCTCGCCGTGGGGTTCGCCCTGGCGCTGGTCACGACCGGCTGTGTCAGCAGCGGCCCGTCGGTCGAATCAGGCGCCACCTCCGCCGCTGTGACGACCACTTCTTCGACTCCGGCGGCGTCGTCTGCCCCCGCAGCGGGCGAGACCGAGGTCCAGGTCGTTTCCCGCCTCCCGCTCCTGCCAGTGGAGTGGCGCACGGTCGAACTCGACCAGGAGTCGACCGGCGCATGGCTCATGTCCCTGGTCACCGTCGATGGCGAGTTCGTGGCCACCGCCTCCGCCTGGGACCCCGACCAACGCTCACAGACTGTCTACCAGTGGCGATCTCACGACACCGTCACCTGGACCCGTACCGAGACCGTGTTGACCGACGCCTGGATCAACCAGGTGCTGTCGGACGGCGATCGCCTCGTCGCGCTGGGCTCGAGCGCGGATCCCACCGGCCCCGGCGACCCCCGTCTCTGGATCGACGAGGGACAAGGTTGGGAAGCCAGGGATCTCGGACCGGCCGGCGACACCGGCTCGAGCCTATACCTGTACGGGGCAGCCGCCACCGCCGCCGGCCTGGTCCTGGCCGGCGACGCCTATCCCTACGAGCCGATCGATCCGACGGTCCTGTCGACCGGCGGCTTCCGGATCGAGATCGACGACAACACTGGAACGTACGTGGTGATCGAGGAAGGCACCAGCGTGATGCGAAGCTCCGGGCCGCTTTCGGACATTTACCGGTGGGGCGAGACCGGTCAGATCCTCTACGATCCCGTCACCGGCGACGTCCTGACCGAGGTCCCCTGGGATCGCTGGAGCGAGCTGTACCCCGGCTCGAGCCCGTTGCCCATCGCCGTGGCGGTCGATCCTGCAGCCGAGCCCCCCTCCTTGGAGTACGACGGGCTCAGGATCACCATCGACGATGCCAACGGCGTCTTCGAGATCGTTCGGCTCGATTCGGGAGAGGTGATGAGCGGAACCCTCGAGCAGCTCTACAGGGGCCTCGGCCCTCGGTTCATCGACGACCAGACCGGTGAGGTGGTCCTCGAGCTGAGCTGGGACGAGTGGGACGAGCTGATGAGCCGTTCGTGGGCCGACCGCGAGGAGGACCATGCGCCCCACGAAACCGAGACTGTCGTGCTCTTCAGCCCCGACTCGGTCACATGGGAGAAGCAAACCTTGAACCTCGCCCCCAACGCCCACCTCGAGACCGTCGCGGCGGTGGAGGGCCGGTTCGTCATCACGGTCGTCGAGCACTTCGAAACTGGTAGCAGCCGGACGGCCTGGGTGTCTGACGACGGCCGCTCGTGGGAGGCCGCAGGCGTCGTCGGACCCGACGGCTTGAGCCAAGTCGTTGCCCACTCCGACACCCTTGCTGCTCTCGCCGACTGGAGCGGACGTCGGAGCGCAGTGTCCTCGACCGATGGGTTGACCTGGCGAGCGGAGCTGTCGCTCGATGTCCAGAGCGACGGCCGCGAGGCCTGGCTCGACCTGATCGGAGCCGGTCCTCTGGGCATTGCGGTGTCCGGCACGATCTACCCGACCAGCATCACACCGTGGCTCGCCGTCACCGTCGGCACCCGAACGGCCCGCTTCGGCCCGGAGTGGGCGGTCGAGATCATCGACACCGGCAGCGGGGAGGTCGTTCTGGCGCTCACCTGGGATCAGATCGAGAACCCGACCGGTGACCCGCCGGTCGTCTACCGGGAGGAGGCCACCTGGTTCTACGATGCAGACCGACAGCTAGTCCTGAGAATCCCCGACGACGACGTGTACGCCGCCTACGAGGCCCAGAGCCAGGCGATCGACCAACAGGTCAGCACCGTGGTGTTCGTGAAGACCACCGGTGGAACCTGGTTCGAGACCACGCCTGCCCCGGCGACCGAGCACAGTTCGAGTCAGCAGCTGGCAGTCGGCCGCGACGCCGTGGTGATCGGTCAGACGACGTGGCAGCCAGGCGAATTCGATGACGCCGACTCCGACGCAATCCAGATGCTGGTCGGCACCCCGGCCGGTTGACCTTCAACGATTCCCACAGGCCGGGACCTCCGTCGTCGAAGCAGCACTCGCCGCGAGCGCATCCGCACGATCTCCCGAGGATCCCGGAGAGGGGTCAGGTGCGTTCGAACGACGCCTTCAAACCATCGAGGACCAAGTTTCGGTCCTTGGTCGCCACTCGCCTCTGCGAAGAGCGACCGCTCCACCGGCGAGAACGATCCCTTGGTGAGAACGTAACCGACGAAGCTGATCTCCGAGACGAGTCCGACGAGTAGCCAGATCCTGAAGGGGTTGAGGACGTTGAACGGCATCACCACTTCGTAGGTCTGGTCCGGCAGTACCGGAAGGATGATCACCGAGATGAATGCCATCTGTCCCGTCCTCGGTTGCGGCGTCAGCGCCGGACCCGGTCGAACACCGGTCGCTTCCGGGCGTGCGGAAAGACCTCGGAGAAACGGGCCTCGGCGTCCTCGGTGCCGACCAGCACCAGCTCGCCGTCGGTCGGCAGCGGAACGTGGGCATCGGGGTTCCCCTGGATCACGCCGTCGGCCTCGACCGCGACGACGTTGCACTGCGTACGCCGGTAGACATGTGCGTCGGCCAACGACCTCTCGGCGAGCTCGCGAGGGATCGGCGTGCGGAACAGGTTGAGCCCTTGCGCGACCAGCAACGTCTCGTCGCCGCGGAAATGGTTCCAGATGGCCGCCGATCCCGTGCCGGCATAGGACAACACGGCGTCGGCGCCGGCGCGATACAGCGTGGAGACGTTGCGGTCCAGCCGCGCCCGAGACACGATACGCGCATCGGGCCGCAGCCCGCGGCAGTAGCGGGTCAGGTACACGTTGACGTTGTCGTCGTGGGTGGTGATCAACACGGCGCCGGCGTTGCTGATTCCGGCCTCCTCGAGCACGGGGCGGTCGGCGGCATCGCCGATCACGTACTGCGCGCCCTCCCGCCGCCGTTCGGGCAACTGCTCGACGATCGCGAATTCGATGCCCTCGGCGGCGAAGGTACGCCCGATTGCCCGGCCGACGCGCCCGCCACCGATGATCACGGCGTTCTTCGCAGTCGGCGAGTCGGTCGCGTAGGCGCGATCGAAGGCAGCGAGCTGATCGGGCGTCCCGGCGAGCAGCAGCATCGTCGACTCGCGCAACTTCGTGTCGGCCGTGGCGATCTCGAACTCGCCGCGGTTCCACACCCCGATGAGCCCGACCCCGAACCGCGCCCGCAACCGTGCCTCGGCGAGCGTGCGATCGACCAGGTCGGTGCCGACCGCGCCGGCCTCGGCGATCTGGAGGCCGGCGAAGCTGCCGATCATGTGGCTCTGTCCACCGAGGCCGCGCGTGCGGGCTGCCATCGCCGCCCCGAGGATCTCACCGAGTTGCACGATG
>JBFGLT010000011.1:0-39502 GCA_041576015.1 Acidimicrobiales bacterium | reverse complement strand
GCCGAGGACCAAACTCGAGATGGTGATGCCGAGCTGGGCGCCCGACAGATGGAAACTCATCCGCCGCAGGGCGGCGACCGCCGCTCGGGCCGGCCGACGACCCTCGGCAGCGAGGGCCTCCAGCTTGTTGCGATCCGCCGCGACGAGCGCGAACTCGACGGCGACGAAGAAAGCGTTGGCTGCGATGAGCAGGAAGGAGATGAACAGCCCGAGGTACAGGTTCATATGATCGGACTCATCGTAGCGACCGAGGAGAAACCGTCAGCTGATGAGCCCGTCCGACCCGCCCAGCGTTCGCCCGTCGAGATCCCGATCGGTCGTCGAACTCGAACGGATCAACCTCGTGCGGAACGGCGCCCGCATCTTGTCCGAGGTCGACCTCACCGTGGCGCCCGGCGAACGGTGGATCGTCCTCGGGGCCAACGGATCGGGTAAGAGCACACTGCTGGCGGTAGCCGGGCTCACGATGCATCCGAGCAGCGGTCGGGCCCGGCTGCTCGGCGCCGAGCTCGGCCGGGTGGACATCAGGCCGCTCCGGGCCGAGGTGGGAGTATCGAGCGCACTGCTGGCCAACTCGCTGCGGCCCGAGCTCACCGCTGGGGACATCGTCGTCTGCGGTCGCTTCGGCGCCCTCGAGCCCTGGTGGCACCGGTACACCGAGGAGGACCACCGCCGCGGTGCACAACTCCTCGCCGAGGTCGGCCTGGACGGATGGACCGATCGGACGTTCGGGTCGCTCTCCTCGGGTGAACGCCAACGGGTGTTGCTCGCTCGCGCCCTGTTCACCGATCCGGCGCTTCTCCTGCTCGACGAGCCGAATGCCGGGCTGGACCCAGGAGCTCGGGAAGCGCTCATCGAGCAGCAGGACCGCCTGGCGGCCGACGGATCCGATCGGGCAACGATGCTCGTGACGCATCACGTCGAGGACATTCCGGCCTCCGCCACCCACCTCCTGGCGCTGGAACGGGGTTCGGTCGTCGCCCGGGGGCCGCTGGCGACCACGCTTTCGAGCGATCTGCTCCGCCGGCTCTACGGGATCGATGTCGAGCTCACTCGGCAGCGGACACGTTGGGTGGCACTACCGACATGACCGGCACGGCTCCGGTGACCCGGGCCGGTTCGGAGCCGTCGGCCCCGTTCGGATCGAGCTGGGACACCGACATTCCGTTCGGAAGCAACCCGGCCAGCGCCTGAGCTTCCCCGCGCTCCGCTCGCTCCGCGGCCAGCTGCTCTTCCTGATAGATCTCCGACGCAGCCTGGAGAATCGGATACGGGTTGACCGGACGCCCACCGTCGGGGTGCATCTGGAGGTGGAGGTGCGGTGGCGTGCCCACCGCATTGCCGGTCGCTCCCACGTTGCCGATGAGGTCCCCGGCCGCGACCACGTCCCCGACGGCCAGCTCGGGATTGAAGGCCGACAGGTGGGCGTAGTACCAGCGGGTGCCGGAGTCACCGAGAATCCAGATCTTCAAGCCGCCGAGGGCGCCGACGCCGATGTCGGTGACCGTGCCACCCTCGGCGGCGACCAGCGGCGTACCGACCGGTGCGAAGATGTCGATCCCCTCGTGCCAGTGTTCGTCGATCGTCCCCGGGGCGCGCGGGTATCCCCACGAGTTGATCAGGGGCAGGTCGTAGGGCCCATCGATCGGGAAGACGACCTCGGGAACGAAGACAGCGGAGCGGTTCTGCCAGGTGGCCAGTTCGAACTCGAGGCCCTCCACCTCGACCTGCGACGCATCCGCCTGCTCCCGGGCACTGCGCAGCCATCGACGGGTGTTGTTGATGCTGTCGTAGAGCTCGAGGGCCTCAAACTCGAGGCGGTTGCGGAGGCGCGCGTATTCGTCGACAAGCTCCTGGTCGAGCGACAAGACCTCTCCGACGAGGAACCGGTGCTGCTGGAAGCGCAGGATGTCGTCGTGATCGAGCGACGGAGCCAGTTCGAAGCTGTCTCCCACCACGAAGGTGGCCAACGCCCGCCGCCGCAATTGCTCCTCGGTTGCCTCGAGTGCATCGACGGTGGCAGCCGTTTCGGCTGAGAGCTCCGCCCGCTCCAGCGCCAGCCGCTTGTCCCGCAGCCTCAGGCTCCGCACGCGGGCGACCTCCTCGACCAGCGTGGCGCGGGCAGCAGCGAGCTGGCCTTCCACTCGGCGCACCTGAGCTCGGTCGAGCGCATCGGGGACGAACGGTGGCTGGTTGGCGTACCGGCCCTGCGGCTTGTCCTCGCAGTCGGCGACCGGTTCGTCCGAGCCCGGGTCGGACTGGCCTGCGTCGGCGCAGCTCTCCGCTGGATCGGTGCCGGGATCCACCGCCGGCGAACCATCGGGTTGGGTGTTCGGGTCCAGGTCGTCCGATGCTCCCTCGTCCACGAGCGGATCGCCGGGCACCGCCGTCACGGGCGGTTGGGCCTCGCTCGCCGGTTCGGGCGGTGGATCGTCCTGAGCGCCGGCCGGGAGGCCGGCCGGACCAAGCACCAGCAACCCCACGATGGCGATCACCGCCGGCACCATCGCTCGACGGCTCCCCGTCGGGCATCCGCTTCGCCCCAGCAACATCGTGGTCCATCGGCAGAGCCGGCTCCCGCTCAAGGAGATGGGTGTCCCGGCCGGGGGTCGCTTCAGCTCCGGCGAGCCACGACGTCCCCGACGCTCACGGTCACCCGGCCGGTGGGCCCGTCGAGCACGAGGCTGCCCGAGTCGCTCACCCCGGCGGCCACACCGCGCAGGATCCCGCCGGTCGAGTGAACCTCGACCGTCTGACCGATCGTGGCGCACACCGCCCGGTAGTCGGCCACCAACCCGGCGCCGTCGACGCGAAGGCGAGCGGTCGCCGCCGCCACGCAATCGACCAGACGGGAGAACACCTCCCGGTTGGTCGGCGGGGTCCCGTTCATCAGCTCGGCGACGGAGATGGCCCGCTGCAGAACGTCTCGGTCAGCACCACGGCCGACAGGGGTGAGATTGAGACCGACGCCGGCGACCACAGCGATCGGGCGGTCGCCGCCGATGGCGGCCGTCTCGACCAGGATTCCGGCGAGCTTGCGCCAGCGGCCATCGACGGCGACGACGAGATCGTTGGGCCACCAAAGCCCGACGGGAGGGTGGAGGTCGAGCTCGTCGAGGGCGGCGACGGCGGCCAGCCCGACTGCGAGTGGCATGAGCGGTAGCCGAGGATCCTCTGGATCCCATCGTTGGGGAATCGAGCCGAGCATCGACTGGACCGGCCCGCCCGACGGCGGGTCGTCGTGCCAGCGCCGGCCGAGCCGGCCGCGTCCGTCATGCTGGTGATCGGCCAGCAACGGCAGCGGATCCTGGCCGGATCGAAGCGAGGCGAGGAGGTCCTGGTTCGTGCTGCCCGTCGAGGTGACGTGGCGAAAACTCGATGGCGATTTCATCGTTGATACTTTGCAATCCGGTGGCGCTCGACTAACCATAGGCGGGTGTTCTCGAAGGTCTTGATTGCCAACCGCGGCGAGATCGCCGTCCGGGTCATACGCGCCTGCCAGGAGATGGGGATCACCACGGTGGCTGTCTACAGCGACCTCGACCGGGAGGCGCTCCACGTCCGCCTGGCGGACGAGGCCTATGCGCTCGGGGGACAGACGGCCGTCGAGAGTTACCTGGACACCACCGCCATCCTCGACGCCGTCGAGAAGTCCGGCGCCGAGGCCGTCCACCCCGGCTACGGCTTCTTCAGTGAGAACGCCGATTTTGCCAGGGCGATCACGGACAGGGGGGTGAAGTTCATCGGTCCGCCGCCCGAGGCCATCGAGGTCATGGGCGACAAGATCAGCGCGCGGGAGGCGGCCGAACGGGTCGGTGTGCACGGGGTGCCCGGCAGCATGGAGTTCCTCACCGACGCCGGTCAGGTCACCGCCTTCGGCGACGAGCACGGCTACCCGGTGGCCATCAAAGCAGCCTACGGCGGCGGCGGACGCGGCATGAAGGTCGTCCGGGACGCCGCCTCGGCCGCCGATGCCCTCGATTCGGCCCGGCGGGAGGCGCTGGCCTACTTCGGCCGGGACGAGTGCTACCTGGAGCGGTATCTCACCGCCCCCCGACACATCGAGATCCAAGTGGTCTGCGACGAACACGGGAACGGCGTGTATCTCGCCCAGCGGGATTGCTCGGCGCAACGCCGGCACCAGAAGCTGGTCGAGGAGGCACCGGCCCCCGGCCTCCCCCCCGAGGTGGCCGTGGCGATGGGCGAGGCGGCGGTCAAGGTCGCCTTCGGGTGTGGGTACACCAACGCCGGGACCGTCGAGTTCTTGTACGAGGACGGCGACTTCTACTACCTCGAAATGAACACCATGCTCGATGTGGATCATCCGGTGACCGAGATGGTCACGGGGATCGACCTCGTCCGCTTGCAGCTTCAGGTGGCCGCCGGCGAACCGCTGCCCTTCGCGCAGGACCAGATCGAGGTGAATGGTCACGCCATCGAGATCCGCATCAACGCCGAGGATCCGGCGGGCGGCAAGTTCCTCCCCTCCCCCGGCCCCATTACCTCGCTGCGACCCCCCTCGGGATTCGGCGTTCGCTGGGACGGAGGCTACGAACCAGGCGACGAGATCAGCCAGTTCTACGACAACCTGGTCGGCAAGTTGATCTGCTGGGGGGCCGATCGGGACATCGCAATCGCCCGTACGCTGCGGGCGCTCGGCGAGTTCGAAATCGGAGGCGTGGCCACCACCATCCCGGCCGACATCGCCATTCTCGACCATCCCGACTTCGCAGCGGTGCGGCACTCGACAAAGTGGGTCGAAGAGACCCTGGATCTCTCGGAGCTGACGCCGGCCCGGCCGGGGTCGACCACCAACGGCGCCGAACCCCAGGTCAAGCGGACAGCCACGGTGGAAGTCAACGGCAAACGGTTCGATGTCACCATGTGGGTACCGGAAAGCCAGGCCGGGGCGGCTCCGGCCGCAACTCCGTCGCGGAAACGCCGGCACTCGACCGGAGGTGCGGCTGCCGCCGGTGGCGGCTCGGGAACGATCACGGCCCCGATGCAGGGCACGATCGTCAAGGTGATGGTCGAGCCGGGGCAGGCCGTCGAGGCGGGAGCGACACTCGTGGTGCTGGAGGCGATGAAGATGGAAAACAACATCACCGCCGACAAGTCCGGCACCATCATCGAGCTGAAGGTGTCGGCTGGACAGGCGATCCAGACCGGCGACCTCATCGCCCGGATCGAATAGCCCCGTAGCCCGGGACAGACGCTGTGCGATCGCCGCCCGCCTGTCCAACGCGCCGGCATCTGCGGCTGGCACACTTTGAGCATCCCCGGTGTGGCACTCCGCCGCACCGGTGAGAAGGGAGATTCCGATGTCCAAGAAGTTTCTCTGGCTGCTCGCCGTCGTGGCCCTCGTCGCCGCCGCCTGCGGATCCGACTCCGCCGACGACGCCGGCTCCGACGAGACGACCACCAGCACCGACACGACCACGACGACCGAAGCCGAACCGGCCGACGACGAGACGGCCGACGAAATGACCGACGACGAGATGGCCGACGACGAGATGGCCGACGGTGGGGAGACGAGCAGCTGCGACGCCGTCAAGACGCCCGGCAGCCTCACCGTCGCCACCGGTGACCCGGTGTTCCCCCCGTGGATGGAGGATGACGATCCGTCGAACGGTCAGGGGTTCGAGTCGGCGGTCGTGTACGCCGTGGCCGACGAGCTGGGTTTCGATGTCCAGTGGGTGCGGACCACCTTCGATCAGGGCATCGCCCCAGGCGAAAAGGACTACGACTTCAACGTACAGCAGTACTCGATCACCGAAGCTCGAGACCAGGCGGTCGATTTCTCCCGCCCGTACTACGTGGCCGAGCAGGCGATCATCGCAACGGATCCGACCATCTTCGAGGATGTGTCCACGCTCGCCGACCTGAAGGACCTGCGCCTCGGTGCCGCCATCGCCACGACCAGCCTCGACTACATCGAGAACGAGATCCAACCCGACACCGAAGCGGCGGTGTTCGATGACAACGTGGCCGCCAAGGC
Source organism: Acidimicrobiales bacterium (assembly GCA_041576015.1). Lineage (GTDB taxonomy): Bacteria > Actinomycetota > Acidimicrobiia > Acidimicrobiales > SZUA-35 > JABDIY01. Next base: position 33,504 of record JBFGLT010000011.1, on the reverse strand, counting down.
CGCCTTCGACGCCGGCCAGATCGACGGCCTCGTGCTGGATCTTCCGACCGCGTACTTCGTGTCGGCGGTGGAGATCGACAACTCGTTCATCGTGGGCGTGCTCCCGGAGATCGAGGAGGACGCCGACGCTCTGGGATTCGTGTTCGAGGAGGGCAGCGAGCTGGTCCCCTGTATCGACGCCGCCCTCGACGCACTCGATGCCGCCGGCACGCTGGACTCCCTCGAGGACCAGTACCTCAATCAGGCGGGTGACATCCCGACGCTCACGCGGTAGAACCGGCGCGTGCCGACGCCAGATGCGCCCCCCGGGCCGCCGTCGTTGTGGGGTGGGATCCAATCCCATCTGTCCCAGGAGGGTGCCCGGGGAGCGCTGATCGCATTCGTCTCGACGGTCAGCTTCCTGGCGGTCGCCATCGTGGCCATCGGGACGAGCGACCGCTGGCCACTGGTTCGCCAGTCGTTTTTCAATGTCGAGGTGATGCGGGACTCGGTGCCCGACATCGCCGACGGCTTCTTGACCAATGTCTGGATGTTCAGCATCGGACAGGTCGCCATTCTGGGCCTGGCGCTGGTGGTGGCTGTGATGCGGAGCCTCAAAGGTCCGGCGTTCGCTCCCCTGCGGCTCCTCGCCATCGTCTTCATCGACTTCTTCCGTGGGATTCCCATCATCCTGGGACTCCTCTTCTTCGGCTTTGGGATCCCGGCGCTTCGCATCGGCGGACTCCCCAACAGCGCTCGCTTCTGGGGACTGCTCGTCGTCATCCTCTCCTACTCCGCCTACACCGCCGAGGTGTACCGCTCCGGAATCGACGCCGTCCCGGACAGTCAGCGCTTGTCGGCGGCTGCCCTCGGGCTCACCCAGTGGCAGGGCCTGCGATACGCCATCCTGCCCCAGGCGGTTCGGAACGTGATCCCCGCCCTGCTGAACGGATTCGTGTCACTGCAAAAGGACGTCGCTCTGCTGGCCGTTCTCGGTGTCCGGGAAGCCGTTCGAGAAGCCCAGATCATCAGCGGGCGAACGTTCAACTTCTCGTCCTACACGGTGGCGACCGTGCTGTTTCTCCTCGTCAGCATTCCGTCGGCCCGATTCGCCGACTGGTACACCGCCCGCGACCGCGCTCGCCGCTCCCAGACCGGCGGATGACATGAAGCTGGAGCTGCGGGGCGTGCACAAGTCGTTCGGCACCAATCACGTGCTCAAAGGCATCGACCTCGATGTCGACGAACACGAGGTTGTCTGCCTGATCGGGCCGAGCGGTTGCGGCAAGAGCACGTTGCTCCGCACGATCAATCTCCTGGAAAGGATCGACGAGGGGACGATTCGTCTGGACGGACGGTTGATCTCGGCACCGGGTGTCAAACCGAACGAGATCCGCCAGCGGATCGGCATCGTCTTCCAGAGTTTCAACCTCTTTCCTCACATGACCGTGCTCCGCAACCTGACCCTCGGACCGATCAAGGCGTCCGGGGTCGACCGTCCGGCGGCCGAGGCCAAGGCGACCGCGCTCCTCGAGCGGTTCGGGCTGGGCGACAAGGTGCTCGAGTATCCCGACCGGCTCTCGGGTGGCCAGCAGCAGCGGGCCGCCATCGTGCGGGCGCTGGTCGGCGACCCCGATGTGCTCCTGCTAGACGAGATCACCTCGGCGCTGGACCCCGAGCTGGTCGGCGAGGTACTCAGCGTCATCAGAGAGCTGGCGGCACGAGGCCTGACGATGGTGCTGGCCACCCACGAGATGGGATTCGCCCGCGACGTCGCCAACCGGGTGGTCTTCCTCGATGACGGAAGCGTCGTCGAGGCCGGGCCTCCGGCACAGGTGCTCGGCTCTCCTACCCAGCCCCGAACCCAGCAATTCCTCCGACGGGTGATCGAGGGCGGCCGGCTCTGACAATGCAACCCGGACTCCCGGCTCAGGACAGGTGGTGGACCTCCTGAAGGCCGTACACCGGAGTGGGGATGTCCTCGTAACGCGCCTTCAGCTGGAGCGCCAGGAACTGGGAGTAGTGACGTGACTGGTGGAGGTTGCCTCCGTGGAACCACAGGTTCTCCTGCTGGGTGGGCTTCCACATGTTCCGCTGTTCGCCCTCCCATGGTCCCGGATCCTTGGTGGTGTCCGACCCGAGCCCCCACACCTTGCCCACCTTGTCGGCCATCTCCTGACTCACGATCTTGGCGACCCATCCGTTCATCGACCCGTACCCGGTGGCCAGCACGATCAGGTCCGCCTCGAGCTCGCTGCCGTCGGTGAGGACGACGGACCGGGGTTTGACCTCGGCGATGTTCACGCCGCTGCGCAGCTTGACGCTTCCGTCGGCGATCAGTTCGGAGGCTCCGACGTCGATGTAGTAGCCCGAACCGCGGCGTAGGTACTTCATGAACAGCCCGGACTCGTCCTCGCCCCAGTCAAGCATGAAGCCGGCGTCCTCCAGCCGCTGGTAGAACTCGGCATCCTGCTTCTTCATCTCCTCGTAGACGGGGATCTGAAACCGGTGAAGGATCCGATAGGGAATCGACGCGAAGATCAGGTCGGCGATCTCGGTGGTGATGCCGTTGGCTACCGCCCGCTCAGAGTAGAGATCCCCGAGAGCCAGCTCCATCAGGGTGTCCGAGCGGGCGATGTGGGTCGACGACCGCTGAATCATCGTCACCTCGGCCCCGTGCTCCCACAGGGCCGCGCAGATGTCGTGAGCCGAGTTGTTGGATCCAAGCACGATGCACTTCTTGCCCGAGTACTGCGCACTGTCCCGGTGGGCCGACGAATGGTGCATGTCCCCTTCGAAGGTGTCGGCCCCGGGCAGGTCGGGGATGTTGGGCATGCCGCTCATGCCGGTGGCGAACACCAGGTGCTGCGGACGGAGGGTGAGCTCCTCGGTCGTGTCCGAGTCCGAGTGTCGCACAACCCGAACCGACCACTCCTTGGCCTCGTCGTCCCACGACGCATCCGTGCAGGTCGTCGAACTCCAGTAGTTGAGCTCCATCACCCGGGTGTACATCTCGAGCCAGTCGGCGATCTTGTCCTTCGGGGAGAACACCGGCCAGTGGTCGGGGAACTTGATGTACGGCAGGTGGTCGTACCACACCGGATCGTGGAGACACAGGGATTTGTATCGGTTCCGCCACGAGTCGCCCGGGCGCTCGTTGCGCTCGATGATGATGGTCGGCACGCCGAGGCGGCGCAGGCGGGCGCCGAGGGCGATCCCACCCTGCCCGCCTCCGAGGATCACCACATAGGGCTGCTCCTCGTACCCGAGCCGGGCCTCCTCGTCCTGGCGGAGCTCCAGCCAGCTCTTGCGACCCTTGACCACGCCGTGGTCGACACCCTTGACCCGCCGTGTGCCGGTGGACTCCTCGAAGCCTTTGAGCTCGACCATCGTGGTCAGGATCGTGAAGCACATCCCTCCGATGAGACGGAGATGGCCGTGACCGCGGGCCACGTCGGTCTCGAAATCGAACCAGCCGTCGACGACCCCGTCGGCTTCGTTGGCGTCGCCCACGACTCGAAAGTTCGACGGCTTGGTGGTGGCGAGCGTGTGCTCCAGCAGGTCCCGCACGCCATCGCGCCCTTCGACGGTCTTGATGTTCCAGGTGAACGACACGAGATCGCGCCAGTAGCTCTCCTCGCCGAACAGCTCGACAGCGGTGTCGATGTCGCCCGACTCGAGGGCGGCTCCGAAGGCGTCCAACCATCCGGTCAGCACTTCCGTCGGCGGCGTCGTGGTCTCCGTGACCGTCATTGCGTTCCCCCGTGGCGATTCAAACGTCGGTTCCGCTACCGCTCTAGCCGGGGACCCCCACGATGTCAACCGGAGGACTACTCGGCGGCTTCACCCAGAACTTCGGCGAGGGCGGGATGGACGAAAAGAGACTCGACGAGATCCGAGACGGTCAAGTGGGCGGTGACGGCCAGAGCCAGCACGCTGATCAACTCGGCCGCATGCCGGCCAACGATCGAGCCGCCGAGAACGACCCCGGTGAGCGGGTCGCTGACGATCTTGACGAACCCGCGGGGGTCGGAGTTGATCAGCGCCTTGGCAGAAACCGAGAACGGCACCTTGGTCACCCGGATTTTGCGGCCCTCGGCGAAGGCGTCGGCTTCGGCCAGACCGACATCGGCGATCTCCGGTTCGGTGAAGATCGCCGACGCAGCCTTGTCGTAGTCGATGTGACGATGCGGGCCCTGGTGGAGTCCCATGGCGTGTTCGGCGATCTTGCGACCCTGCATCGACGCCACCGAGCTCAGCGGAAGCTTGCCGGAGAGGTCGCCGCAGGCGTAGATGCCGGGGACGCTCGAAAGGCAGTTGTGGTCGACTCGCACGTAGTCCCAGTGGGTCTCGACACCGGCCGCCGCCAGATTCAACCGATCGCTGTTGGGGATCGAACCGATGGCGAGCAACGCGTGGGTGCCCTCGGCGACACGACCGTCGTCGCAGTGCACCCGAACCTTGGTCCCGTCGACCGAGATGCTCTCGGCGCGGGCGCCCTTCAGCAGCCTCACCCCGCGGTCGATGAACGTCTGCTCCAGGGCGGCGGCCACCTCGGGGTCCTTCTGGGGAAGAACGTGCTGGCGGCTGACGACCAGGGTGACGTCGGCCCCGAACGAGGAGAACATGTGGACGAACTCCACGCCGGTCACACCCGAGCCGATCACGACCAGGTGACCCGGCATCTCGGGGGGCGGGTAGGCGTCTCGAGTGGTCAAGACCCGCTGGCCATCGATCGGCGCCCAGTCCGGGATGCGGGGCCGGCTGCCGGTGGCGAGCACGATCACGTCGGCGTCGAGCAGGACCTCGGTGCCGTCGTTGTGGGTGGCCTTCACCGACCTCGGACCGACCAGCTCGCCCACACCCTCGATGATCTCGACCCCCTGGGATCGGAGCTGGCTGGCCACCGAGGTCTCCAGCCTCTTCTCGATGCGGCCGATCCGCTCCCGGAGAGCTTCGAAGTCGATGTGGACGTCGACGTCGGCCAGCCCCATCTCGCTCGCCCGCCGCATCGTGCTCATCATGCCGCCGGTGGCGATCATGGCTTTGGACGGGATGCAGTCCAGCAGGTGGGCGGCACCCCCGACGATGTCCCGCTCGACCAGCGTCACTCGGGCCCCGAGCCGGGCGGCGTGCGTGGCACACGTGGTTCCGCCCGGGCCACCACCAATGATCACGAACCGCTTCGACGCGCCAGGCATGGGGATCATCGTAACTGCCCACCCGACCGGCGCCCGAGACCCTGCCGGCTCGCCGCATCCACTACCGTGTTCGCCGATGGGGACTGGCGACGTGCTGATCAGCACCGAGGTGACACACACGCTGGCCGCCGACCAGTTCAACGGTATTCATCGGGTGGCCCTCGAGCTCCTGCGGCGATCGCCGGGCATCGAACCCCTCCGCTCCCTCGCCGATGCCGCCGGGGAGTTCCGGAGACTGACCCCCGGTGAGCGGCTGGCGATGAATCGTGGACTGGTGCCAGGGCGCGCCCTCGCCAACCGTGTGGCTCGGCACCTTCCCGATGGAGCCCGCCGGCGATTCTCCGATGCGTTCCAGCTCGCGGCCGATGTCGCCGAATCGGACGTGTTCCTCGATGTGGAGGCGGCGTGGCTCAACCCGTGGAGCCGGCGCGATCTGCTCCCTCATCTCCACCGTTACGCCGTCACCACGGCAGCCGTCATCCACGACGTCGCTCCGGTGACGCATCCCCAGTGGTTCGATCCGGCGTACTCGTTTCGCTTCGAGCGGTTCTTGAAAGCTCATCTGGAACACGGCTCGCACTTCTTCTGCATTTCTCAGCACACGCGCCACCAACTCAACAAGGTCGCCGCCGGCTTCGGCACGGGCGAACCGACGACGTCGGTCCTCCCGATGGGGGCGTTGAGAATCGAGACCGAATCGACCTCACCGGTGTCTGACAGCCGCCCCATGCTGCTCATGGTCGGTACACTCGAACCCCGCAAGAACCACGCATTCGCGCTCGACCTGTTCGATCGTCTGCTGTCCGAGGGCGTCGATGTGGAACTGCAGCTGGTCGGGAGTCGAGGGTGGAAGAGCTCGGATCTGGTGGCCCGCATCACAAGCCATCCCTTGTACGGAGATCGTCTCCGGTGGCGCTCGGGCCTCAGCGACTCGGCGCTCGCCGAGTTGTACACCGACGCCGCTGCGGTGCTGGTCCCGTCCCTTGACGAGGGGTTCGGTCTCCCGGTCGTCGAGGCCCTCGCTCACGGAACACCGGTGATCGCCAGCGACCATCCAGCCCTGCGCGAAGCGGGTGGAACCTTCGCGCTGTACGCCGGTTCGCCGGATCGGTGGCATGCGATGGTGACCCATCTGCTCGACGTCCACGAGCAGGCGGCGGTCCGGCACCGCCTGCTTCGCTACACCCCCCGCTCGTGGGACGACAGCGCCTCGGCGCTCGGCACGACCCTCGCCTCCCTGGCCGGCTGACACGCTCGGTCCCGGGGAGAGAAGCCCTCAGCGGTCGCCGAGCCGTCGTTCGAGCTCGGCGACCCGTGCCTCGAGGAGGGTGATCGCATCGCGCAGAGCGGTGGTGCTCTCGTTGGCGTGGACGACGAGCGGGTGGATCTGCCAGTTCGTCGCCCGTCCGATCAGATTCTTGGTGTGGTTGATCCATGGTTTGAGGCTGATCGGATACGGCATGGCCAGTACGTCGAGGTCGTCCAACCGGTCCTGCACGGCCGACGGCTGGGCGTCGAGGGGCCGGTCGGGCGTGTGCGCCCGCCGCCGGATCTCCGACTGCAGGCCGGTGTAGCCCTCGCCGGTCTCCCACGTACCGGTGTCCGGAACCCAGTCGGACACGCCTGCGGCGTCGGCGATCGCCCGCGCCAGCTCGGCGTCGTTGGCGACGAGCGTGATGCCGGCCCCTTGATCCCCGAGACCGCCGACCGCCGCCGCGATGATCGGGGTGTCGAACAGCTTGGCTCGCTCGACAACGCCGCTGCTCCAGATCTCCCGGTACGGGAGGACGACCGCATCGACGGCCTGAAGCCAGGCGTCGAACTCGACATCACCGACGAACCGACGCCGCAGGTGCACCTTGGGCGAAGCGTCGGCCAGGGCGGCGAGCGTCCTGGCGTAGGCCTCCAGTTCCGGGTGATAGACGCGGACATCGCCGACGACGTACAGCGACGCCGCCGGCGGATCGACTCGAGTGAACGCTTGGATGGCGCGATCGAACCCCTTGTGGGCTTGGAGGAACCCGATACACAACAGAATCCGTTCATCGGTCGGGAGGCCGAGAAAGGAGCGGGCGTCGTCGCGACTCATGCGGACGTGGGGCTGGAAGTGAACGCCGTGATCCAAGACGGAGATTCTGCTCGGATCGAAACCGGTCGCGTCGGCCAGTTCGTCCCGCTCCCGTGCGGTGTGCACGGTAACTTCGGCGGCCTGATCGAGGACCCGCAGCGCCGCCGATCGCTCGCTGGCGTGCTCCCTGATCGGGCCGTACTGAACCTCGTGGATCCGGAGCTCGGTCGGCACGAACCTGGTGAGACCGGCGAGAGCCGTCCAGATCGCCAGCCGCTCGACGCCGGTGCGGGTGCGGCCGAAGACCATCTCGGGGAAGAACTGGATGACCAGCCGGTCATACCGGCGGGCGAACATCGCCAACTTGGCCATTCCCGGCACGCCACCGAGGACGATGTGGTGGTGGGCGGCCGACGGCAGCGGGGACAGCACTTCGAGATCCTCCCCGCCGGCCCGGCGGCGGCGCACCTCCTGCACCGCGTACGCGGCGATGCCGTCCCGGTACGGCGCGTAGGGCGTCACCATGAGCGTCGTCACTGGGGTACCCCGGGTTCAGGGACAGCAGCCGTCCACGCAGCGAGGGTTTCCTCCATGCGATCGAGGACGGTCTCGGGTGCATAGTGCTCGATCACATAGCTCCGCCCCGGTGCCGCCAGCCGCCGGGCGGTCTCGGGTTCGGCGGCGACAAAGCGGAGGCATTCGATCAGTTCGGTCGCATTTCGGTACGTGAGGCCGGCCCCCGACCGTTCCACGTGCCAGCCGACGACGTCGCTGTCGGCGTTGGCGATGACCGGTGAGCCGGCCAGCCATGCCTCCATCACGGTGCGCGAGAAGCTCTCCATTGCGCTGGGCTGAATGTACGCCGAGGCGGCGGCCATGGCGTCGTTGCGGTCCTCTTCGGAGAGAAACCCGAGATCGATCACCCGGCCGGCCAGGCGATCGGGGATGTTCGGGTCACCGACCCCGGCGGTCACCAGCGTGAGGTCGATGCCCTGCGACGTGGCGAATGCGAACGCGTCGAGCAGCTCGCTCCAACCCTTGCCCCACTCTCGCCGGCCGGCATAGAAGACGAAGTCACCCTCGATTCGGTGGGCGGCGCGGAACCGCTCGGGCTCGTAGCCCTCCGGGGCTGTGACCCCGGCCCCGACCACCTCGTGATTCGCCGGCAGATCGAAGATCCGGTCGGCCAGATCCCGCTCTGGTTCCGAAAGGAACCAAATCCCCGCCGCCCCGTTGACGAGCGGCTGGAACAGGTCGAGGTAGGCGGTTGGTTCGTCGTGCAGACACGGCATGACGATCGTGCGGAACGGGTCGATGAGCCCGCACGCGAAGCTGGTCCAGAACATGTACGGCGCGACGACGATCGCCCGGTAGCGATGGCTCGTGTCCAGGACGTGGTGCCACAGCTCGGGTACGCGCAGACCATCGTTCATCCACAGCTGCTGGTCCTGGATCGGAACGTCCTGGCCGGCCAGGATCATCCCGCCGATCCGGTCCCGATGCCGGGCCGGCCGCTCGACCACGGTCGGGAACCGACGCACCGTAACCGGCCCGTCCGAGCTGACGCCGGCCCGATAGTGATTGGCCCACGTGTAGTGGTCGCTGGCGCAGGTGGTCAGGACCTCGACCCGCCACCCGCGGGCGGCCAGGCCCCGGGCGGTCTCGGCGATGACCGCCTCGGCACCGCCGATGACTTCGCGTCCGTAGCGGGGCGGGACGAAAGCGATGAGATCCGAGCCGCTCATGCCCGGAGGATGGTGACCGGATGACCGAACAACTCGTCCTCACGGCTGTGAAGGTGAGGTCGGTAGGTGGCCAGCACTGTGCGGTACCGCTCGGCGTGGTCGGACCCGGTGAACAACGTCTTGTTGCCGATCAGTCCGAAAGGGACGAATCCGTTCGGGTCGCGGTGGTACCAGGCGAACATCCCCTGGACGACGCCGGGCCACATCGGGCTGAACGCATCGTCGAGGATGATGATGCCGCCGGGGTCCACGCTTCGTGCCGCGATGTCCAGGTCGTTGGCCGCCAGCTCCGGGGTGTGACCGCCGTCGACGGAGAACAGGCGAGCCGGCCCGCCGAGGGACTCGATCACCTGCGAGGGATCGAGGTCGAGTGAGTTGCACGTGAGGATGTCCACTTGATCCACGTCGACGCCGTAGGCGTCGAGGTTGGCCTCGAACACGGTTCGGTCGCCGCGCCCGGACCCGTCGACGTTCGCGCTCTGGTTCTCGAACAGGTCGACGGCGAGCGCTCGCTCCGCGGGTCCGAGGAGGAGGGCGAGCAGGATGAAGAGCTGCCCGTGATGGACCCCGATCTCGGCTGCCCCCCCGCCGACGCCCGCCTCTCGCTGGGCCGTGGCCAGGCTCTCGAGCGGAAACACGACGTCGTGAGCCAGCCAGCCGTCGACGGCTCCGATCCCGCGGTGCATGTACTGCTGCAACCGGTCCGCCTTCTCCGGCTGAGCCGGCTCCCTGCGTCTGCGGAGCATCTCCAGACCCTACTCATCGCCCGGCGCGGTCTGGTGGAACCGGGCGGCGTCAATGCCAGGCCCGATATGGCGATCTCCTAGGCTGGCGGGCATGGCCTCAGACGCATCGCAACAGTGGTCCGCCGACGCCGAGAGGGAGCTTCGCGGCCGTCCGCTGGCCGATCTCACCGTCACCACCCCCGAGGCCATCGAGGTCCGCCCGCTCTACACCGAGGACGACCTCGAGGGCGTCGCCCACCTGGGTTCCTACCCTGGTCAGGCGCCGTTCGTGCGCGGCCCCCGGGCGACGATGTACACGAATCGCCCATGGACGATCCGCCAGTACGCCGGCTTCAGCACGGCGGAGGCCTCCAATGCCTTCTACCGGGCGAATCTCGCCGCCGGCCAGAAGGGCCTGAGCGTCGCCTTCGACCTGGCGACCCATCGCGGGTACGACAGCGACCACCCCCGGGTCGAAGGCGATGTCGGCAAGGCCGGGGTCGCGATCGACTCAGTCGAGGACATGAAGATCCTCTTCGACGGCATCCCGCTCGACGAGATGAGCGTTTCGATGACGATGAACGGCGCCGTCCTCCCGATCATGGCGTGCTACATCGTGGCCGGCGAGGAACAGGGCGTTCAGCAGCGACAGCTGAGCGGGACCATCCAGAACGACATTCTCAAGGAGTTCATGGTCCGCAACACCTACATCTACCCACCCGAGCCGAGCATGCGGATCGTCGCCGACATCATCGACTACACGGCCACGCACATGCCCCGGTTCAATAGCATCTCGATCTCGGGCTATCACATCCAGGAGGCCGGGGCCACCGTCGACCTCGAGCTCGCCTACACGCTCGCCGACGGGGTCGAATACGTGAAGGCAGCCCTGGCCAAGGGACTGGCCATCGATGCGTTCGCTCCCCGCCTCAGCTTCTTCTTCAACATCGGAATGGACTTCTTCATGGAGGTGGCCAAACTCCGGGCCGCCCGCCTGCTGTGGGCCGAACTGATGGCCGAGTTCGGACCCGAGGATCCCCGGTCGAGCATGCTCCGGACCCATTGCCAGACCAGCGGGGTGTCACTCACCGAGCAGGATCCCCACAACAACATCGTCCGCACGACGATCGAGGCGCTCGCCGCCGTGCTCGGCGGGACCCAGAGCCTCCACACGAACAGCTTCGACGAAGCCCTCGGACTGCCCACCGAGTTCAGCGCCAGGATCGCCCGCAACACCCAGTTGATCCTGGCCGAGGAGACGGGAATCACCCGCACGATCGATCCCCTCGGCGGCAGCTACTACGTCGAACGGCTCACCGCCGACCTGGCCGACCGGGCGAGACAGCATCTCGCCGAGATCGCCGAACTGGGCGGCATGACAGCGGCCATCGCCAGCGGCATGCCCAAGCTGCGGATCGAGGAGGCGGCGGCCAACCGACAGGCCCGCGTAGATCGCGGTGACGATGTCGTCGTCGGCGTGAACAAGTACACCGTCGCCGACGCCGAGCGGGTCGACGTGCTCCAGATCGACAACACCGCGGTTCGGGACGCCCAGATCGCCCGCCTTCAGCAGGTTCGAGCAGCAAGGGATTCCGACGATGTGGCCGCCGCTCTCGCCGCCATCACCGCCGCCGCCGGGTCGTCGGACAACCTGCTCGAGGCGTGCATACGTGCCGCCCGCGCCCGGGTGACGGTCGGAGAGATGAGCGACGCCATGGAGAAGGTGTTCGGTCGCCACGTCGCCGAAACCCGTACCCTGACCGGGGTGTACTCCTCCAGCTACGAGGGAGACGACCACTTCGCCGCCGTCCTGGCCAAAGCCGACGCCTTCGCCGACCGGATGGGCCGGCGGCCGAGGATCCTCGTGGCCAAGATGGGTCAGGACGGCCACGATCGAGGAGCCAAGGTGATCGCCACCGGGTTCGCCGACCTCGGCTTCGACGTCGACGTGGGGCCGCTGTTCCAGACCCCGGCGGAGGTGGCCCAGTCGGCGGTCGACAACGACGTCCACGTTGTGGGGGTGTCCAGCCAGGCAGCCGGCCACACGACCCTGGTCCCCCAGCTGATCGAGAAGCTCCGCGAACTGGACGCCGGCGACGTGAGGGTCGTGTGCGGCGGGGTGATTCCCCCCGACGACCATGACACCCTCACCGCCGCCGGGGTCGGCGCCATCTTCGGCCCCGGTTCGAACATCGTCGACGCCGCCGAGGCCGTGCTCGAGATGCTCTCCGCTTCGTGACCGCCGACCCCGATGTCGGCGCGCTGCTGGAAGGTCTCCGGTCCGGCTCGCGACGGGACCTGGCGCGGGCCATCACCCTGCTGGAGAGCACGCGTCCGGATCACCTCCCCCTGAAGGCTCGTCTGCTGGACGGTCTCGAGCACGGGATGGTCGAGCCGGCCACGGTCCGGCTCGGGATCTCGGGCACTCCCGGCGTCGGAAAGTCGACGCTGATCGAGGCGGTCGGCCAGGATCTCCTGGAGCGAGGGCACCGGGTGGCCGTCCTCGCCGTCGATCCCAGCAGCAAACGATCACGAGGGTCGATTCTCGGCGACAAGACCCGCATGCCGGCCCTGGCCGGCGCCGCGGGGGCGTTCATCCGGCCGTCCCCCAGCGGTGCCGGAATTGGCGGGATCACAGGATCGACGGCGGCTGCTGTCTCGGTGTGCGAGGCGGCCGGATTCAATGTTGTGCTGGTCGAGACCGTCGGTGTCGGGCAGAGCGACACGGCGGTCGCAGACGTGACCGATCTGTTCCTCTTGCTCCATGCCCCCGGGGGAGGCGACGAGCTCCAAGGCATCAAGCGGGGGGTGATGGAGCTGGCCGATCGGGTCGCCGTCACCAAAGCCGACGGCGACCTCCGCCCGGCCGCGGTCCGGGCCGCTGCCGAACTGACCTCGGCCTTGCACCTGATGCGCCCGAAACCGGGACGGGGCCAAACCCCGGTCGACCTCGTGTCGGCGAAGCTCGGTACAGGTGTCAACGATCTGATCGACGCCCTTCTCTCCCAGCATGCCGCCCTGAACACATCCGGCGAGCTCGCGCGACTCCGGGAGACGCAGCGCCTGGCCCAGCTGTGGCGGTCCTTCGACGAGGGACTCCGGCGGCGCAGCGCCGACGGGCCCGCCTTCGAGCGGGCATTCGAGAAGGCCACCGCCGCGGTCCGAACGGGTCGGCGCTCACCGCTGGCGGCCGCCCTCGATCTCCTGGCCGCCGCTGGCCGGCCGGCCACCGAGATCAACGCCGTCACCCTGGCGGTAGAGGACATGGACCGGTCGGTCGCGTTCTACCGGGCGGTCGGGATGCCGGTTGTGTTCCAGGCGGACGACGACTCGTTCGTGACCATGAGCCACGGTCAGAATTTCGTGAACCTGCAACTCGACCCGGCCCACAGCCCGCCCCACATCTGGGGCCGGATCGTGCTCTGGGTGCCCGATCCGGACGAGATTCACGGGCGGCTCACGACCGCAGGCTACACGACCGAAACCGAGCCGGCCGACGCCTCCTGGGGTGAACGGTATTTTCACGTCCGCGACCCCGACGGCCACGAGCTCAGCTTCGCCCGCAAGCTCTGAGGCTGTCCCGAGTCCGCCGGCGAGCGGCGATTAGGCACCGTCGCCTTGTCGTGTGGATGCCTAATCGTCGTCTCGCGCCGGCTGGCTCCAAGTCGAGTTGCTCGGATGCCGTGACCAGTCCTCGAACTCGGCTTCGAGGAGCTCGATCCTCCGTTCCTGGTCGGCGAGCTCACGTTCGAAGAACTCGTCGAGGGCGCCGTCGTCGACCGCCTGCCACGGCCCCTGATCGGCGTCGCGGCGGGCACCGCACGGGGTCTCCCGAGTGGTGGTCGGCCTCAAGGCGGCCGTCGAGGTGAACGCGGGCCGGTACATGTCTTCTGTATCGACGGCGAGGGCGGGCCGGCGCATAGGCCGCAGGAAGCTCGAGCCTGGGATGTTTTCCCGGCCCGATCGGGGCCGCTCAGCCGAGAATGCCCGTACGGTTCCGGAACTCCTCGGACTCGCTGAAGCCCAACAGCACGTCGGACCGCTCGGCCCCGGCGGCCAACCGGCCGACCCAGTAGTCGCGTCCGGCCCGGTCCGGGACCCGTCCGAGCACATTCTCGTACACCCGGTCGACGAACTCGCCGTCGTCCAGCAGTCCATAGCGTGACCGGAACTCGGGGCTCTCCACGAACCAGGCGGCGATGTCCTGGCTCTTGCGATCGAGGCCGGTCCAGTAGGCGAACCCGGCGGCATCGGGTTCCCGCTCGAAGGTGGCGACGTAGAGCCGGGCGATCGCCGCTCGCCGGCCGCTGGCCTGGCGGTAGGCCGGATCGATCCGGTGGGCGAGCGGACTGCTGTCGGGGACCGGCGGCTGGGGCCGACCGGCGCCTCCGCCTCCGGCGGGTCGGTCGATCAGCACCTCGTCGACGACGCGGCCGTCGACGGTGACGAATTCCGCGAGCAGAGCCTCCTCGGTCACCCACAGGCGGGACGCACCGTGTCCCGATGCGTAGACCGCCCGGGTCTCGGGATCGGGCGGGCCGGCGAATCCGAACGGTGCCCCGCCGAGGCCGTTGACCACATAGGTCACCTGACCGTGCTGCCGGCGTTCGTAGTGGTGGAGGTGGCCGGCGAACCCGGCGGTGATCCCCCACTCGGCGAAGGGCCACCGAATGCTGGAGGCGCCACCGCCAGGCGACGCAAAGGGTGGGAAGTGATGGGCGACCATCTTCCACCGGGCGTCGGATGCGGCGGCTGTCATGCGCAGCCACTCCGCCTGGACCGACCCGGCCATGTGGCCGTCGGGTTCCCGGTAGTAGTCGTCGAGCACGAACACGTGCAGCGGCCCGAGTCGAACGTCGTAGTACCGTCCGTTCCCAGGGAGATCGAAGACGTCGTGCCACGCCCCGGTGGTGCCGCCTCGGCCGTCGGGCCACAACAACGCCGTTCCCGGGTCGCCCCAGTCATGGTTGCCCAGGGACGGATAGAATCGGCGCTGTTCGACGAACCTCGGGAAGTAACGCACGACCTTGCGGTCCAGTACCTCCCAGGGGTCGATGCCGTCGGCGCTGTAGACGTTGTCGCCGAGGGTGAAGACGGCCTGCGGATCCCAGCGGTCGATCATGTCGGCCACGGCCCGTTGTCCCGGCGACTCGGTGCCGTAGTCGCCGAGCAACGCGACGCTGAATGCGCCCGGGGAATCGCGCACCGCTCGGGCGGCGGCGCGTCCGGGTCGATACCCCACGGCGGTCGCCATCCCCGCGATGGCGGCGACCGCGCCGCGATGGAGGAACTCCCGCCGGCTGGACACCGGACGAGCCTAGTTGTCGGACTCGTGGTGATCTCCCGTCGGGGGCTTTTGCCCATCGCCGTCCGGGAGGTCGGGATCGATCTCGTCGAGCTCGTGGAGCGACGGGACGAACTCGACGATCGCGGTCCGGATCGCCGCTGCCGCCGGTACCGACAGCAGCGCCCCCCAGATCCCAGCAACGGTCGCCCCCACCGCCAGCGAGAGGAGGATGGTCACGGGGTGCAACTGGACCGCCCGCCCGAGAAGCAGCGGGGCGAGGAGGTTGCCTTCCAGTTGCTGCACGGCCAGCACGACGACGACGACGACGATGGCGGTGCCCGGGCCGTTGGCGGCGAGGGCCACCGTCGCAGCCAGAATGCCGGCGAGGGTCGCGCCGACGAGCGGGATGAACGATCCCATGAAGGTCAACAGAGCGAGCGGGACGTAGAGGGGCACCCCGAGGATGGCCAGCGCGATCCCGATGAGCACGCCGTCGACCAGACCGGTCAAGCCGACTCCCCGGAGGTAGGCGGCGGTCGTCGTCCAGATCTCGGCGCCGACCCGGTTCATCCGTGCGCCTCGCTCCGGACCGATCACCGCCTCGAGGTATCGGGGGAACTTGTCGCCGTCCTTGCAGATGAAGAAGAGCAGGGTGAGGGCGATGAACACTCCGGAGAACGCCGACGTGGCGAAGCCGCCGATGCTGGCGGCCCGGTCGGCGTTGAGGATCCCCGACCCCTGGATCCAGTCGGTGATCTCCTGATCGATGTTGTCGAGCCGTTCGCTCTCGATGTTGAACGGAGGTTCCTTGAGCCGTTCGGCCAGATCGGCGAGTGCTTCGGTCGCCCGGTCCTGGATCTCGGGTGCCTGATCGACGACCTGGCCGACCACGAACGATCCGGTCATCGTGAGCAGGAGGAGGGACCCGACGAACACGATCACCGCCGACAGCGTCCGGGGAACTCCGAGCTCGCGAAGACGCGCCGCCAGCGGCTGGAGGATGGTGCCGATCAACAGGGCAGTGATGGTGGCGAGGGCGACCGAGCGGACCTGGATGAACAACTGGAAGGCCAGATATCCGACTGCTGCGACGGTGAGCAACCGGAAGCTCACGACACCGGCGGTCTCGAGGAATCGAGTGTCGGCGCCGCCGGGGATCATCGGAACGCGGCGGCCGGGACCGTACGCGAATCTCGTCGTGCGTTTCATGCGATCCGCTCAGGTCCGAGGGGTCTCGGCTAGTGCGTATCGGTCGACATCGTCCGGGCTCGACCGCCGGTCACCGCTCACGGAGGGATCGTAGTGACTCGGTTGGATCTCGGCCTCGAGCTCGAGGCGGCGCACTCGTTCCAGGGTTCGCTGGGCCACAACCCGCTGATTGGCGATCAGATCGGCCACGACGGCAAGGGCGGCCAGTTGAACCGACGCCAGCACGCAGGTCGCCCCCAGGATGATCGACTGGAGGTGCCCGGAGGTGTCTCCGGTTCGCAGCCAGTCGACGATGAAGGGCAAGAAGGCGCACCCGCCGGCAACGAGCATGAGAAGGGCGAGCGAGCCGAAAAACTTCAGTGGCTCGTACGCTGCGAACACCCGGGCGATCGTGAAGGCGTTCTTTCGGATGTAGCCCCACATCGATCCGAACAGGCGGGACTCCCGGACCTTCGGGTTGGTTGCGATCGGGACCGAAACGACCGCAGCGTTCATCCGGCCCGCTTGGATGAGCGACTCGATCGTGTAGGTGTACTGGTTGACCACGGTGAGCCCCAGAGCCGCCTCGCTGCTGTAGGCGCGGAAGCCACTGGTCGCATCCGGCACTTCACATCCGGCAGCCCTCCTCACGGTCCAGCTGCCGAGGAGCTGGAGCCGTATCTTGAGCCGGGAGAACTCCTCGTGGTTTCGTAGGTCGCGGGCGCCGATCACGACGTCGGCGGCTCCCCGCACGATCGGCTCCACCAGTCGGGGGATGTCCTTCGACGAGTACTGGTTGTCAGCGTCGGTGTTCACGATGACGTCGGCTCCCAGTTTGAGGGAGGCGTCGAGCCCCGCCTGGAAGGCGTTAGCGAGACCCCTGTTACGGGGCAGCCGAACCACGTGGTCGATCCCGTGTGCCCGTCCAACCTCGATGGTGGCGTCGCTCGAGCCGTCGTCGATCAGCAGCCACTCGACCTCGTCGAATCCCGGAACGGCCCGCGGAAGATCGCTGAGGGTCGCCGGAAGCTGTTCGGCTTCGTTCAGACACGGAATCTGGATGATCAGCTTCATCGCGAAATCGAGGGTAGTACCCACCGCGAGGTCCCGGGGGGAGCAGTCGATCCGACCGTGAGGGCGAAAACAGTGCCGCCGGTCGACCATGATGGCGGGGTGGACACCAACACCTTGATCCACACGCAGCGGTCTGCGCACATCGCCGACCTGCCGAGGGGCGTCTCGACGTTCCTGAGCGCGGGATGCAGCGGTCGTTGGTACTTCGACTGGATCGAGCAGTACTACGGGCCGGTACCGCGACACATCGGAGTCGAGTTCTACTCCCCGCCACCCGCCGACCTCCCTGACAACGTCACCTGGGTGACCAACACCGTGGGTTCCATGACCGGCGTCGACGACCGGTCGATCGACCTGCTCTACAGCGGTCAGAATCTCGAACACCTCTGGCTCGACGACATGTACGGATTCCTCTGCGAGGCATCGCGGGTCCTCGTGCCCGGGGGAACCATCGCGGTCGACAGTCCCAATCGAACACAGACGGCGGCGCTGAACTGGACACACCCGGAACACACGGTCGAACTGACCGGGTCCGAGGCCATCGCAGCCCTCGAGTTCGCCGGGTTCACCGTCACCAAATACGCCGGGATCTGGTTGACGTCGGATCGATCGGGCGTCCTGCCATTCGAGTGCGATGATCCGGCCGAGCGGATCGTCCGCTGCGTTCGAGCGGTGGACGATCCGGAGCACTCGTTCGCCTGGTGGATCGAGGGCCACAAGTCCCGGGAGGTCGATCACACCGGCCTTCGGAACGCTCTGGAGGCTGTCTTCGAAGTGGCGTGGCCAGAGCGGCTCGGGCGAATGCACAGCCAGGCACACAACCGACTCCCCGGCAGCGGCGATCTGGTCGCTGAATCGGGCTCACCTGCGGCACTGCTCTTCGGACCCTACGTGCCGCTGTCCGCCGGGGACTACACGGTCGAGTTCACCATCCGAGGCACCGAGCCCCTCGTCGAGTCACCCGGCGACGTCGACGTGGTCGTGAACGAGTCGGTTGTCGCCCAGCGTCGGATCCCCCCGCTGTCTCCCGACCAGACCATCGGCCTCGACCTTCGTTTCTCCCTCTCTGACCCGATGAACTTCGGATGCCAGTTTCGGGTCATGAGCAATGGCACCGGCCGCTTCCGTAGTGCCCCGGGAATCGAACTGATCGACAACTCGGCGGCAGCGTGCGGGCCGGTGTACCGGCGACGGGCTTCCTCGTAGACCGGGACCGTCCGAACAACGCCACCCGGCGGTGGGATCGCCGGTACCTCAGCCGGCGGACCCGTCGGCGCGCCGGCGCATGAGCGACGTCGTCGACGGATACGGGAGGGCGGGTGTCAACCCCCGATGGTTAGTCACTTCGAAGCCGGGATGGCGTCCCATCGCCCGCCGGTACCGCGACCGGTTCGTGTTGTCGAACACGATGATCCCGCCGGCCCCGAGATGGTCGACCGCCCGGTCGAGGCACGCCTCTCGCGCTCGACCGTCGATACAGATGAGGTCGTAGGTCCCGCCGAGCCGGTCGATGGCACCGACGTAGTCCTCGAAGTCGAGATGCCGGTGTCCACGCCGCCGGCTCGGAACCTCCGGCGTCTCTCGCCGCACGGCTGGCACGACCTCGAGGCCTACGTTCTCCGGGACGAGCCGGCGGACGGTACGAGCGAACCCCGCGTGGTGCTCCACGGTCGTGACCCTGCTCGCCCGGGCTGCCAGCCAGGCCGTCGAGGCGCCAGAGCCCCACTCGAAGACTCGAACCTCCGTTCGGCTTTTCAACCAGCGCTCGACCTCGTCGATGGCGCGGTAGCTCCACCAGGGAACATCGAGTGCGACCATTTCCTCGACGTCGTGAACGGCGAGGAGGCTCCGCAGCCAGTGCACCACCCGGCGATGACGATGCCGATCGAGGATGCCGACCAACCCCAGTCGAGTGAGCACCCCGGCCACCGCACGCACTCCGCGGACGTACCACCTGGTGCCCATACTCTGACGCTAGGACACCTTCGCGTACTGTGGGGCGATGCCTCCAGACGGCGGAGATGCCCTCGGGCGGCGCTCACCCAGGATCGCATGGCTCCTGGCCTGGGGGCCGGTGCTCACCCTGGCCATCGGCGTTCCAACGCTGCTGATCGCCTTCGTCTTCGCCGTGCGCGACCTCGACGAGGTCCCGCTTCCCGACCCTCTTCGATGGATCGGGGCGGCCCTCGCCACAGCAATATTCCTGCTGCTCGTCTCCGGATCCTACGCTGCCCTGTTCTCGACGCCGGTCGCCCGCCGGATCGCCCACCGATCGTTTCTCCGGTCTCAGCTCATGAAGTACAACCCGGTCGGCGCCGTCGCCCAACCGGCGTCGCAGGCGGTGCTCACATCAGCCGGGAGCAGCAGCGGTTCCGCGTCGTTCGCCACCGTCTTGTCGAAGCTCACCCCGGGGGCGGGGGGGTTGCTCTGGGGACCGGTGGTCGGCCTCGCCGTGCATCCGATGAGCCCGGTGGTACGGGTCGCCTGCTTTGCCGCTCCGGTCGGCGTCGCCGCCTGCCATCCCCGTGTCCTGCGAAGAATCGCTCGGCGCCTGGCCCGATTCGGCCTCATCGTGGAGCCGGTACCGGACGGCCGGCAGATCGCTCGTTCGGTCGGCCTGGCCTTCGCCGGGATCGGCTGGGCTGGGATCGGGTTTCTTCTGTCGGCTCCGGCCGACGGCGAGATCTCCGGCGGGGTGGCCGCAGTCGCCGCCTTCGCGCTCACGTGGACGCTCGGCTTTCTGGCACTCCCGTTTCCCGGTGGCGTCGGGATCAGAGAGATGGTCGCCACGGTCCTCGTCCCGGGTGGGGCAGCACCGGTTCTGATCGCCGCTCTGGTTTTTCGGGTCACCCAGATCGCCGTCGAGTTCGTCCTGATGCTGTCCTCCTACGCGCCGGTGCTGACTCCCGTCGAGTCTCCGGCGTCGCGGCGGTGAGCGACACGCAGCTGTCCACCGAGGGGGACCCGCCGTCGAGTCCCAACGCAGCCGAGGTGGCCATCATCGCCGGTGGGGTCGTGATCGGATTGACGGGGCTGTGGTCGCTGGTGCTGGCCCAGCTGGGGACATGGAGCGTCGCCGCCGTGGGAGCCGGCACGTTTGTCGCTGCCTCTACTGTCGGATGGCGGATCCGTTTGGTCCGCCCGTCCGTCTCAGCCGCTCGACCGGCCCTCGTCGGACTGATCGTCGCCGTCGGGGTCGCCCACCTCGCGGTCGTGCTTCCCGGGCACCGGGTCTCGTTGGCCGGGACGGACCCGGGGGTGTATGTGCAGATCGCCCGGGTCATCTCCGAAGCCGGCGAACTCGACCTTCCGGATCCCGTCGTCCAGCTCGGCCTCGAGGACACGGCGGCCGATTCCAGCTACCCCGCCCTCGCACCATCACCGGTGCGGCCCGCCCGCCTCGACTTCGCCTTCTACCACCTCTATCCGGCACTGTCGGCACCCGCATACGCGCTCGGCCGCACCTTGGGCGTGTCCTTCGTCAGTCCGACCATCGGCATGTTGGGCGCCCTGGCCATGGTCCTGTTGATCCATCGGCTTCGAGGAGTCGCCGCCGCCGCCGTCGGGGGTTCGTTCTTCGCCCTCAGCTACATCTGGACCTTCTATTCGGACTGGAACGGATCGGAGATCCCGACGGCGACCTTCGTCCTGCTCGCCCTGCTGGCCGGGCTCGTCGCCTGGGACCACGATCAGCTCGACGCTGCCACCGCCTCCGGACTGCTCGCTGGCATCGGCGCCAATGCGAGAGCCGACGGGCTGCTGGTCATCCTCGCCGCCGTCGGGCTCGCCGGCATGGCGATCAGCCTCGGGCGAAGTCGGCTCGGGGTCGCCGCACTCGCCGGCCTCACACCACCGGCGCTGGTGTGGGGCGCACAGAGCTACTACACGACCGTCGGCTATGCCGAAGGACATTTCGTCCCCGACTGGCCGATCGTCGTCGGCTCGTCGGGTTCATTGGTGGCGTCCGCGTTCGTCCTGCGCCGCTTCGCTCCACAGCAGATCCCGCCCCATCGCTGGCGCAGACTCCAAGCGGCCGGAGCCGGACTCTACGTTCTCCTTCTCGTCGGGTTCTGGGTGAGATCACAAGTGAGCGAGCCCGGCTCCACGGCCTTCGCTGATTATCCGAGCTGGTATCCCTTCGCCGCTGAGCGGCTCACCTGGTTCCTCGGTCCGGCGGCCCTCGCGCTGGTCCTGCTCGGGTTCGTGGAGCTGGGACGCTCGAGGACCTCTCGCCCGTTGGCGGTGGTCGCACCGGGTCTGGCAGTGCTTCCCCTCTACCTCTGGGAGCAGCGGGTCACCGCCCACATGATTTGGGCCATGCGCCGGTTCGTTCCGCTCATCTGGCCGACTCTGGGAGTGCTCGTCGGACTGGGGACGGCTCTCGTGGTGGCCGGGCTGGCCGGGCGCCGGCGAACCGCCGCCACCCTGGTACTGGTTACCGTCGCCGTGGCTCCACAACTGCGATGGACCGTGCCGCTCCACGATCTGCGGGAGTGGAGCGGCGGCTTCGCACTTCCGGCCGAGGTGCTCGAGGGTCGGGAGGAAGGGATCTTCGCATGGATCGACGGCCCCAGCCACAATGCCCTCGTGGTTCCCTTGCTGATCGAACGGGGCGGCGGGGTCGTCAGTCTCGACGCCGGCGTCAGCCCTGCCGACCTCGACACGATCGAACGACGGGTGGCCCCCCGTCCGCTGTACGTTCTCGCCGATTCCGAGCGGCGGCTCGTCGAACTGGGGGCCGACGACGTCACCGGGTATGTCGTCGAGACCCGCCGCCTCGAGTACACATGGGAAGAGGTTCCGACCGCAGTCGAGAACATCACCTTCGTCTTCTTCGTCGGCCGTCTGCCGTGAGCGTCTTATTGGCCGGCTTCGGTGGTCGGGCTGGTGGAACGGCCGGGTCCGGCGGCACCGCAAGCTCCACCGTTGGCTGATCCCCAGGGACTAACCTTGGCCCTCGACACAAGGAGCGCAATGGCCGGACCTCGACATCTCGCAGGGCGCGCACGAGCAACGGTGCGAGCAACTCTCGGAACCGACCCCGTCATCTTTCACCTCATTCACGCGGTGAAAAACGAACTCCTGGGCAAGCTCGACGCGCTGTCGGCGGAGCTTCGTTCGGTGTCGACGGCCCGGTCCGAGGAGTCTGCAATCCTCGGCATGCAACTGACCCGATTGAGCCATCTCCTGGAGCAACGGACCGATCTCGGTTCGGACAGCGACGGCCGCTCCCTGGTCGAGGCTGCCCTGGCCGAAACCCGCGCTGTCCGAAGCGAACTGGCCGAAGTCCGCTCGATGGTCCCCCTGCTGGCGATGAAATCGGCCAGGCGAAGCCTGCTCGACGCAAGCGTGGCCGGTGTCTCGGGTGAGCAACGGGTGCGGATGACCCTCGGATGTCGCGATTCCGATGGCATCCCCAAGGTCGAGGGCGCAGGGAGCTCCGAGGTGGTGGACGGGACACCCGTCCAGGTGATGCACAACGGGCTTCGGGTCGTCAAAGGCGGGTACTACGGGGATTGGGAGGCCGATGTGATCGAAGGCCTTCGAGGTCACCACGAGCCTCAAGAGGAGTTGGTGTTCCACAGCGTCCTCGAACGCATCGATCACCCCGCTCCCGTCATGCTCGAGCTCGGCTGCTTCTGGGCCTACTACAGCCTGTGGTTCCTGCGACGATTGCCTCACGGCACGGCGATTGCCGTCGAACCCGACCCCGATCACCTCCAGATCGGCCGCCAGAATGCGGCGCTCAACGGGCTGTCACCAGTCTTCCTCGGATATGCATCCGGGGTTCGCTCCGGCGAATTCGCCCTCCCCTCCGAGCTTCACCCCGGCGTCGTACACCAGGTCTCCGCACGATCAGTGCCCCAGATCCTCGAAGAGGCGGGCGCAGACCGTCTGGACGTCCTGCACCTCGACATCCAGGGGTACGAGGCTGCGGTCCTCGACGAAGCCCAGGACCTGATCGACCGCGGCCGCATCCGGTTCGTCTTCGTATCGACGCACCATCACTACATCTCTGGCTCGGGGGACACCCATCAGCGATGCCTGGACTGGCTGGCCAAACATGGAGCCAGCATCGTTGCCGAACACACGGTGGCCGAGTCCTACAGCGGGGACGGCCTGATCGTCGCAAGCTTCGACTCTCGCGATCGGGACTACCGGGTGGAGATCTCGTACAACCGGCCGACCAATTCGCTGTTCGGCCCACCCGAACTCGACCTGGAACGGGTCCTCACCATCGTGGACCGCGCCGCCGACGAGTCCGAGCCGGACGGATGATCAAGGTCGTCCACCGAGGTGCTCCTCGCCGGCCGGCTCTTCGACGCTCGTGACCGTCGTCTACGACCTGCTCGGCGTGCAGAGCAAGGAGCACGGCGAGCGCGGAATCGCCAGGTACGTGCTGAACCTGGCTCTGGCGATCGAGGCCTGCAACCCGAATCTGGTCGACATCTACGTTGTCAGGGACCACCTCCCGGCACCCGGTGTGCTCGAGCCACTGATCCGGACCGGCAAAGTCAGCCACGCTCGTCATCTGGCCGAGGCTCCACCCCAGTCGGGGGTCTACGTCGTCGCGTCACCGTTCGAGCTGGGAGAGAGCCTCGACAGCATCCTCCCCAATTGGGCCCGCGGCCCACGCTGGCGGCGTGCCGGAATTCTCTACGACCTGATCCCCATGATCTTCCCCGATCACTATCTCGTCGATCACTGGGCGTCCATCTACCGAGCCAGAGCTGCCACCGTCGCATCGCTGGATCACCTGTTCGCCATCTCCGAAGCGACCAAACGGGACGGCATCAGACTGCTCGACCGCTCCCCCGAGTCCATCACCGTGATCGCCGCCGGTGCCGAGGCGATCTTCCGACCGCCGACGGCCCCGTCCGACTACATCCATCGTGAGCTCGTCCAGCGGATTCCTGACCTGCGCCGCGACTACCTTCTCTTCCCGAGCGGCATCGAGTGGCGCAAGAACCTGGACCGCACGCTCGACGCCTACGCGCAGTTACCCGTCGAGCTCCGTCGGCAGCACCAGCTGGTGATGGTGTGCCGGACCAATGAGGCCGAGCGCACCTGGCTCGAGGAGCAGACGTCGCAGCGAGGGATCGCGAGCGACTTCCTGGCGACCGGCTTCGTGACCGATGACGACCTGGTGCGCCTGTATCAGGCCGCCTACGCCGTCGTGTTCCCATCGCTGTACGAAGGATTCGGTCTCCCGGTCCTCGAAGCGCGCAGGTGTGGTGCCCCGGTGGTGTGCTCGGACTCTTCTTCACTCGTCGAAGTGCAGCCCGACCCCGCTGCCCGATTCGATCCACTCGACACCGACGATGTCGCCGCCGTCCTACGCCGCCTGCTGAGCGACCCGACCGAGCGCGAACGCCTCCGAGTCAGTACCGTTCCTCCGTTCACGTGGGAGTGGGCGGCCGAGCGTGTGATTCCCACCTTGCAGCGGTTGGACCGGCAGGCCGTCTGCGTCGACAGCCCGAAGCCGCGCCTCGCGGTGGTGAGTCCACTCCCGCCACAGCGGTCCGGAATCGCCACCTACACCTACCGGCTGCTCGAGCACGTGACCGATCTGGCCGACTTCACGGTATTCGTCGATGTCGACCCCGCCGAGGTGCGAGCGCCCGAGGGCGTCACCGTCGAGCGCCTCGATCGCATGCGGGCAGTCGAAGCCTCCGAGGGACAGTTCGACGAGGTCGTGTATTTCCTCGGCAACTCTCAGTTCCACGTGCGCGCCCTGCGGGAGCTACGGCGGCGGCCCGGCGTGGTGTTGCTCCACGACGGACGGCTGACGGGCCTCTACCAAATGGCCTATGAGCTGGATCGCGACCAGCTTCCCGAGGGCACCGTGGGGACGTTCCTGCACGAGTGGTATCCGTTCCGCTACCGGGACGAACTCGCCGGGAGACAGGTCATCCTCGTGGACGAAGCCGAACGCTTCGGAATTCTTCTGCTACGAGAAGTCGCCTCGCTGGCCACTCGGGTCTATACCCATTCACGCTTCGCCGCCGAACTGGTGTACCTCGATACCGGGCAGCGGGCCGAACTCGCCTTCCCTCTGCCACACCACCACCACCCGCGCACCCCGCCCACCCAGGAGGTCCCGATCCTCACGACGTTCGGCATGGTCGATCCGATCAAGCAGCCCTTCCTGCTCATCGACGCATTCGCGCTGGTTCGCCAGGTTTTCCCGACCGCCCGCCTCCGGTTCGTGGGGGATGTCGACACCGAACTGGACACGAAACTCCGGTCGGCGATCGACAGGGCGGGCGTGGCGGACGCCGTCGAGCTCCTCGGCCACGTCTCGGACCACACCTACCAGATCGCCATCGCCGAAACGACCGTGGCCGTCCAGTTGCGGGCCTTTACCAACGGCGAATCATCGGCGGCGGTCGCCGATCTGATCGGCGCCGGCGTCCCGGTCGTGGTCCCTGACCTCGGAGCACTGTCCGAGCTGCCGGACGAGATCGCCGTGCGCGTCCCTCCTACCGTTCAGAGCCGGGAACTGGCCGACCGGTTGGTCTCACTGATCGAGGATTCAGGGGGCCGGCGTGCCATGGTGGCCGCCGGCCTCGAGTACGCGGCGTCGCACAGCTACCGGAACGCAGGGCGCTGGCTGGTCGACCTGCTGACCACCGGGGCCGGCGCCGGGCATCAGCCGGTGGCCCGCGCCGGCTGACTACTGTCGTCACGGAGGGTCCATGAAACTGGTGGTGTTCTCGATCTGCAGGAACGAGCAAGCGACGATCGGCCGCCTGCTCGACCGTCTCCCGACCCGCATCGAGGGAATCGACGAGATCGAACGCCTCGTGGTGAGCGACGGCAGCACCGACGGGACCGTCGACGCCGCCCGGCAACGGGGGGTGCGGGTGGTCGTCGGTCACCGGCACCGGCGACTCGCCTATCGCTTTCAGCAGGCGGTCGACACGGCGCTGGCGATGGGCGCCGACGTCGCCGTCAACATCGACGGGGATCTGCAGTTCGATCCCGACGAGATCCCCCACCTCGTCGGGCCGATCGTCACCGGCCACGCCGACGTGGTGGTCGGCGACCGCTTCATCGAACCCATGAGCGGAGCGGTCCGCCGCCCGGTCAACATGCCCTCCGGCCGGTACCTCGCCAACCGGCTGGGCGCCCGCGTGGTCAGCCGGTTGATCGGACAGGGCTTCAACGACGTCACCTGCGGGTATCGGGCCTACTCACGAAGCGCGCTGTTGCACGTCAACATCCACACCCGGTACACCTACACCCAGGAGTCGCTTCAGGCGCTCTGCGAAGCCGGCCTGGAAGTCCAGGCGATGCCGGTCTCGGTCGAGTATTTCGCCGGACGGCACTCCCGGGTCGTCGAGAGCTTCACCGGGTACATCGCAACCTCGGCGGTCAACATCCTCCGGGCCTACCGGGATCACGCACCGCTGCGGTTCTTTTTCTACCTCAGCCTGTTCCCGCTCCTCCTTGGCTTGTCAGCCACCGGATTCGTCGGCGGACACTGGCTGGTGACCGGGCGGACGTCGCCCTTCACGAGCCTGGGGATCATCGGCGGATTCGGTGTGGGTGTCGGGATCCTTCTGCTCGTCACCGCGGTGGTGGCCGACATGCAGGTTCGTCAGACTCGCAACCAGGAACGCATTCTGCGCCAGCTTCGGGAACTCCGCTTCGATCGGGCCGCCGAGCGCCCCGTCGCCGAACGTGTCGATTGAGCGGGGTCGCTCCTGGCTGGTCGCTTCGATCGCGATCATGACAGTGATCGGCGTGGCATCGGCCGGCATGCTCCACGTGCTCGGCGAGGCGGCTGGTGCCTGGCAGCCCCTGGTGGCGTCGGGCCCGATCACGGTCTCGGCGATCGCCGTCTGCGCCGGTCTGCACTGGCTGATCAGCGCCAGCGCCTGGTGCCAGGTCGTGAGGGCGGTCTCGGGCCACCCGCTCGGCCTACCCGCATCCTCGAGTCAGATCGTGCTGACGGCGCTCGGCAAGTACGTTCCCGGCAAGATCTGGGGAGTCGGCCTTCGGGGGGTTGCCCTCCGTCGCTGCGGCGTGGGCCTCGGTTCGATCGCCGCCGCCTCGGCCCTCGAACAGACCTACCTCGTTGCGAGCGGCGTGGCGGTGGCGGCGCTGGCGCTCGGCGTGGACGCGGGCGGTGCGACGATGTGGATCGGTGGGGCGGCGGCCATGTCCATCTGGGCACTGCTGGCGTCGGGTTCGATCCGGGTCTGGAACGGAATCATCACATCGCTCGGACGCCTCTCGC
Organism: Acidimicrobiales bacterium; assembly: GCA_041576015.1. GTDB lineage: Bacteria > Actinomycetota > Acidimicrobiia > Acidimicrobiales > SZUA-35 > JABDIY01. The sequence continues at coordinate 5,991 of JBFGLT010000011.1, read as the reverse complement.
CGCGCCTGGCCACGCCGCCACCCCCACCGTCACGCCTGCTCGGCATGCGGCTGACCGCGACATTCACAGGGATATGGCTGGCGCTCGGCGCCGTGTTCACCCTCGTCGTCCATGCGATGGCCACCCCGACCTGGTCGTTGCCGGTCACGGCGATGCTCGTCGGGTCCGTGACCGTCTCGTACCTCGCCGGGTTTGCAGCGTTCGTCCCGGCCGGGCTGGGTGTGAGGGAGGGAGTCGGAACGGCATTGCTCGCCGCCCAAGGCTTCGGAGCCGACACCGCCCTCACCATCCTGATCGGGTTTCGGCTGGTGACGCTGCTCGCCGAGGTCGTGGCCGCCGGGCTCGCCGCCCGCTCCCTGACCGAGTTCGCCCGTGGCTGACCCGACGATCCGCCTGGCCTACGTGCTCAGCTACCGTGCGCCGTGGTACGTGCGGAGCACCTCGATCCTCGAGGCGCTCCGGTCGCTTCCCGGTGTTGCGGTGACCGAGATCGTCAACCGGCGGGAGGGACCGTCCCGCTATCTCGAAACCCTTCGAGCTCTGCGCCGTGCCCGTCCGGCCTCGACCGACCTGTACGTCGTCGGTTTTCGCGGCCACGAGATCTTCCCCGCCGTTCGAGCGTGGGCGAGGGGAACACCGGTCGTACTCGACTCTCTGGTGTCCCCGTCGGCCGCCCTCACCGGCGACGGCAAGGCCGGCAGCGGCGGCGAGCTCCTCGGGCGGCTCCTCCGCCCCATGGAACGCCACATCGTGCGGTCCGCCGACGCCATCATCGTCGACAGCACCGGTCACGCCGACTATCTGTGTGAGGCGTTCGGGGTCGAGCCGACCGCCCTGCACGTCGTGCCGATCGGTGCCGTCGAGGGGCCCCGGCGACGCCCGGCCGGTCCGGACCGGCCACTGCGCCTTCTGTTCTACGGGACGTTTCTGCCGCTCCATGGAGTCGGTGTGGTGACCGACGCGTTAGAGGCTCTCGCCCATCTGGACCTCGATATACGCATCGTCGGAGGTTCTGGAACGCAGCTGCGGCATCCCGGAGCGTGCCACGACCGCTGGATTCCGTTCCGAGAGCTGATCGCCGAGGTCCTCCCGGACACCGATCTCATGCTGGGCGGCCCGTTTGGCGCCACCGACCAGGCGTCGCGGGTGGTCACCGGCAAAACCGTCCAGGCTCTCGCCGCCAGCGTCCCGACGGTCGTCGGCCGGTCACCGGAGACCGAACGGGCCGGCTTCGTAGACCGCGAGAACTGTCTGACCGTGCCACGTGACGATCCGCACGGCCTGGCCGACGCCATCGCCTGGGCCGATTCCCACCGGGACGACCTCGAGCGGATCGGCCGGAACGGCCGAACCCTCTACGAGGCCCGGTTCTCGACCGCCGCTCTCGCCCGAGCTCTCGACCCGCTGGTCCGGACGCTCACATGAAGTCGAGCGAAGTGCACTACCGACCGCCGCGGGCGCTGTTCCGGCGGTTCGAGCTCCTGTCCCTCGTTTCCGGCGGTCGAGCGTTTTGCGAGATCGGAGCCGGCGACCTGACCCTGGCGAGAGATCTCCTCGAACGCTTCGATCGCGGAACCGTCGTCGACCTGGACCCGACCTGCCTCGAGATCCACGCCTCGTTTCCACCCTCGGTACGAAACCGGCTGGCCATGGTCATCGGTAACGCCGAGGACCTGATTCCTTCCGAGCGGTTCGACTGCGTGGTCTGCTGCGAGGTGCTCGAGCACGTGCGCGATGACAGGGCACTGCTGGTGCGATTCTTCGAGCTCCTGGCACCCGGGGGCGAGCTCGTGCTGTCGGTTCCCAGCCGGATGAAGTACTGGTCGGTGCACGACGACATCGTCGGGCACCGCCGGAGATACGAACGCGAGGCGCTGCGGGAGCTGCTGGAGTCGGCCGGCTTCTCCGATGTCGAGATCCGCTCCTACGGGTACCCGTGGGTCAACCTGCTGCGGCTGCCACGTCGAGTTCTGGCCCGGCGGCAGGTACCCGAGCGCGGCGCCTGGGACCGCGACCGGCGGACCCTGGAGAGCAACCACCGGCAAATCCCACCGTCGCTGGCCGGCTCACCGCTCCGGCTGCTCACTCGCCCGTCACTGATCGCTCCGCTGGCCGCCGTCAGCCGCCTGTTCGTCGGATCGGACCTGTCCGACGGTTATGTGGCGAGAGCTTGTCGCACGTGAGCGGACACCGGCGTGACGTCGCCCTCGCCGCCGTTGCCACATTCGCTCTGCGGGCCGGGCTGGCAGCGTTCATGCAGTCCCCGTTCATGTTCTACGACGAGGGCACCGGACCCACCGTGGCCCGGCTGCTGGCCGGTGGCGATCCCGAGGTGTACGGAACGAGCGGGAATCCACTGCTGGGCATCGTGCTGACACCGCTGGCGGCGACCCTCGCCTCGCCGGAAGCGTTCTACCGTGCCGCGTTGACTGTCAACGCCGCCTGCTTCACCCTGCTGCTCCCCGTGCTGTACCGCATCGGACGGCACAGCCTGGGATACGAACACAGGGATGCCCTGATCGGAGCGGTGCTCGGATCGACGGTCGCCCCTTCGATCGCGTTCAGCGTCATGGTCCTCCCCGAAGCCCTCCTCACCCTGGCAGCCGCCCTGTCGGTGCTCGCCGTCGATCGAGCCGGGCGAGGGGGATTCGCCCCCGGCCCGACGTCCACCGCCGTCGCGATGACGACCGTTGCCTTCGCCGCCCACCGGCGGGGACTGATCCTGGTCGTCGTGCTGGCGCTCATCCTCCTCGACGCCGGCCGGACCGGCATCATCGCCCGGCGGCGGTGCGGCATCGCCATCGCTGCGCTCGTCATGGCGGTGGCCGCCGTCAGCTGGTCCGCCTCGGTCATCAACGACGGCATCTTCATCGAACCACCCACCTCGAGCGGACTGGCCGCCGCCGTCGACGGTCTGCGATCTCCCGGCCTGGTGGCCCGTTCAATCGCCGGCACGTCGTGGTATCTCGTCGCCGGCACCCTGGGGGTGATCCCGGTTGCGCTACTGGCTCTGACCCGGCTGTCAGTAAGGGACGCCGGCGCACCGATCCACCGTTTCGTGGCTGGATCCTTCGCCGGCAGCCTGGCGCTCTCTGCGCTCTTCGTCAGCCAGATCATGACCAACGACGGAGCCCGGGTCGACAGCTTCGCCTACGGGCGCTACGTCGAGTTTCTGGTGCCGGTCGTGGTGCTCTACACCCCGGCGGCCTGGCGACAACGCACCACGCTCGTTGCCGGGTTCGCCCTCGCCTACCTGGCCCTCGCCGTGGGTACGGTGGTTGCCGCTCGCTCATACGATCGCTGGTACTGGCTCGGGCCGACGGCCCAGCACAACCAGTCCGCCCTCCACTGGGCCCGGCACATCGAGTCGGTGCTCGACCCGACCGCCCTCGCCCCCGCCGTCCTTGTCGGCATGACAGCGCTGGCACTGGCGTCCATCCTGACCGCCGATTCCCGTCTCCTGCTCGTACCAGTCACCGTCGGATTGGTGGCCGGCACGACCTTCGTCGTGGACTGGGCGCGACCGGCGAGCGCGGAGGCCCGGGACCGGTTGACCGTCGCCGACCGACTTCGGGCCGAGCACGCCCGTGACGTGGCCGCGTCGATCGACCGGTTCGATCCGACCACGCTCCAGCTGTTCGCCTTCTGGGCTCCAGAGGTCGACTTCGATCCCGTCGAGGAGGTGGCCGCCGTCCCCGCCGATGCCCGCTGGATCCTGCAGGACGCCACCGCCGAACCGCCCCCCGATCGGTTCCGAATCGTGCTGGTCGACGAGGCGTCCGGGGTTGTCCTGTGGCAGGCCGAGCCTTAGGCCCGGCGCCAGGGCACCGTCCCGGGGGGCTGACTAGGGTTGCGTCATGCTCATGACGGAGGTTCCCGCCGCCCGGGCGGATGGGCAGCGCCGCATGCTGGCGCTCGACGGCGGTGGTATCCGGGGCCTGGTGTCCCTCGAGATCCTCGCCAGCATCGAGTTGATGCTCAGGCGGGAGAACGACAATTCCGACCTCGTCCTCGCCGACTACTTCGACTACTTCGCCGGCACCAGCACCGGCGCCATGATCGCGACCGGCCTGGCCCTCGGCTGGCCGGTGGACCGCATCATGGAGTCGTACCTCGAAAACGGACCCCACCTCTTCGATCCCATCTCGCGACGACGCCGGATCGCCACCCGCTTTGGCTGGAAGTACCCGCGTTCGGGCCTGGCCGGCCAGCTCCAGCAGGAGTACGGAGCTGACACGATGTTCGGCGACGACCGGTTCCGATCCCTCCTCCTGGTCATCGTCCACAACTCGACAACCGACTCCCCGTGGCCGCTGAGCAACAACCCCAGTGCCAAGTACAACGATCCCGAGCTCGCCGACTGCAACCTACGGTTGCCACTCTGGCAGATCGTGCGAGCAAGCACCGCCGCCCCGGTGTACTACCCACCCGAACAGGTCCAGCTCGGCGCCAGCCATTTCGTGTTCGTCGACGGTGGCATCACCCCGTTCAACAATCCGGCTCACCAGCTGTTCCTCCAAGCCACCCTGCCGGAGTACCGCTTGGAGTGGCCCACCGGCGAGGACCGGCTGCTGCTGGTGTCGGTCGGCACCGGAGCGCTGCCGAAGATCCACCCCGATCTTCGGGCACGACAGGTCAACCTACTCCACACGATCAGGACCCTTCCGGGCACGCTCCTTGCGGGTTCGTCGGTACACCAGGACATCCTGTGCCGGGCAACCGGTCGCTGCGTGCACGGGGACCCGATCGACGGGGAGCTGGGACGGCTGGACGCACCCCGGCTCCACCCGCCGCTCTTCACCTACCTGCGCTACAACGTCTCGCTCGATCCCGGGAGCCTCGACGCGCTGGGGCTCGGCCACCTCACCGAACCGGAAACCCTGGCCGGAGTGCAGCGGCTCGACGGCATCGACTACATGACCGAGCTTCGGGAGATCGGCCGGGCGGCTGCCGGAGCGGTCGACGCCGCTCCCTTTGAACGGTTCCCGGGAGCGGCGTGAAGGGACCCGTCGTCGTCTTCTCCGGACACCGTATCGACGACCCTGGTCGCGTCGAAGAGAGGTTCCCCTCCCGGATCGAGGCGGCGGTTCGGACCGAACTCGAGGAGGTGATCGGCGGACTGTCCAACGCCTACGGCGACTTGGACCTCGGGATCGCCGCCATCGCCAGCGGCGGGGATATCTTGTTCCACGAGATCATGCGCGCCGCCGGCGCCGAGACCATCGTGTACCTCCCGCTGCCCTTCGAGGACTTCGTCGACGTCTCGGTGGCCCCGGCCGGTCCGGACTGGGTGGGACGGGCGTCCGCACTGGTCGACGGCGCCGACACGGTCGCCCTTCCTCGGGCCGGCACTACCGATCTTGCGTTCGAGGCGGCCAACATCCAGATGATCGACGACGCGCGCTCCCTCGCCGGACCCGACGGTGCGCTGCTGATGGTGCTCTGGGATGGTCAGCCGTCCGATCAGCCCGGCGGGACCGCTCAGATGATCGACCTGGCCGAACAGCATGACCTGCCGATCGTGATCGTCGACCTCTCCCGAATCCTTCACTTCCCCGGCGGCGAGTAGCGGCCGGCCGGAGGGTTCCGGTGTCGGTGCGATCAGCGGCGTCGAGCCCGGTAGATCGTCCTCGTGCCGCCGGTGAGCTCGACCTGCTCCTCGACGGCGAACCGCTCGTGCAGCAGCCTTTCGAAGCATGTCCGGCTGTAGTCCTCGAAGAGGCCGGGCCGCTTGTTGCGCACCAGGCGGTGCACCATAGGATCCCGTTCGGAGGGGAACTCGATCACGAGGTTCGGGGAGATGTCGGCCAGGAGGTCGAGCTGTTGTGCGAGCGGAATGTTGAACGTCAAGGCCAGGTGGTGTACGACGGCCAGGTAGATGACAGCATCGGGCGCAGTCCGGTCGAAGAACCCCGGGCGTTCGGCCCCTCTCCAGCCCAGTCCACCGCCGGCGGTCGACAGGTCGACCACGAGTGGGACGATCCGACGGGC
>JBFGLT010000010.1:0-40554 GCA_041576015.1 Acidimicrobiales bacterium | reverse complement strand
GCGATCTCCCCGAGGCCGGCGGCGGCCAGCACGATCCCCGCCACGATCGGCAGGTGGGCGACGCTGTAGACATCCCGGGCGAACCAGCCTCGCTCCAGGTCTCCCGCTACCTCGCCGCCGCGGTGCTCGAGCGCCGGCGATGCTGTGTCGAAGTAGGCCCACCAGAGCAGACCGGCGAACACCCCGGCGCCGACCAGGGCCACCATCGTGTCGGCGGGAACGCCGGCTTCCTCCTCCAGCGACCGGACCACTGCGGCCCCGATGGCGACGATGACTTCACCGAGGGCGATGATCACGATCAGGCCGTGTCGCTCGGCGAAGTGGCCGGTGCGGACGATCCATTCGAACCGGCCGGCGACCACCATGGCCACGATCGCGATCCCGGCCATGATGATCCAGAGCACCGTCCGGGCCGAACCCTCGAGAAACGAGCCGATGACGAGGGTCACCAGGCCGGCCATCACCAGACCACCGAACACGCTGATCGACCGGCGTACCGCTGCGCCCTTGTCGGTCGGCAGCACCATGGTCACGATGGCCAGGACATAGATGATGGCAATCGAGATGGCGAAGATCGGGCCTCCGGGGCCGAAGGCGGTCGTGACCGACGCCGCCATCGGGATGCTGGTGGCGGTGCCGAGCAGGAAGATCAACCGCACGGCTCGACCGTTGCCCGAGACGGCGTTGGCCGACCAGGTGAACTGCGACCACGACAGCCACATGATCCACAGGAGCAGAGCGGCCTCGCCGACTCCCCTCCAGGTCGGGTGATGGATGAGATGGGCGACCAGCTGGGAGAACGCCAGCACGTATCCGAGATCGAAGAACAGCTCGACCGGATCGGCGGTGAAGTCCTCCTCCTGAGCGGGCAGGGTCAGTCCACGCATGGCAGCTCCTTTCGTCTCTCTGTGTAGTCGCTCTCAGCGGGCGCTGCGCACGACCCGGTCGACCACGAGGGCGGGATCAGCCAGCGGGTTGGCGGCCACCGAACGCAACCACCGTTCGCCGTCGATGTCGACGGTCGAGACCACGACCTCGGGCGGGATGACGAGATCCTGGGTGGCCACCCTTCGATGCCGCCAGTTGACCACGCCCGACTGAGGCGGTGTTCTCGCTTCGAGGTCGGGGTCGGCCTCCACCAGACGGTGCAGTTCGTCGGCCTGGTCCATGGCGTGATCGATCCAGGCCGCCACTCCCGCCCGGCCGTAGGCCAGAAGGGTGGCGGCCAGAGGAGCGGCAGATGCGGCGTGCGAGCCGAGCACGCCGACGTTCGGAGTGGCGAGGTAGCCGGCGCCGGTTGTGATCCTGGCGTGAGCCCGTTCGGTGTCGGCGAAGAGCACCAGGGCGGACTCCTTGGGCTGAAACAGCCACTTGTGGGCCGACACCGACACGCTGTCGGCGGTCTCCATTCCGTGCATCAGGAGGCGGTGTCGTTCGCTGAGCCGCAGCGGTCCGGCCCAGGCGGCGTCGATGTGTCGCCATTTGGCGCCGAGGGCGGCGTGCATCTTCTCGATCTCCCCGGTGGCGGTGGCGCCGGCGGTGATCACCACCGCGCTGGTTCGAAGATCGCCGGGGTCGTCCCAGTCGACAAGCCGGAGGGGCACTCCCAGGATGGAAGCCGATTTCTCCACGCTCACGTGGGCGTTCGTGGTTGCCACGACCTCGGTGCAGCCTCTCTCCCTGGCCACCCAGAGAGCGGTCAAGTTGGCGAGCGTCGATCCCGGTGTCAGGTGACCGCCGTCCATTGCGAAGAAGGGCGCCAGCCAGTCGACCACCCGCTGCTCGAGAGCGCGGGCGGCCGGTGCGGTTTCTGGATGGAGCAGGTTCTGGTTGCGGCTGACCACCCATTGGGTCACCGCCCAGGTGATCCAGGGCGCTGGCGGATCCATGTGAGCCATGAACCCAGGCGCGCTGAGATCCTGGGCGGCGCCGAGCACGATCGGGGCCAGTTGCTCCAGGGCGCCCGACTCACCGAGCCCCGTGTCGGGCAGGTGATCGGGAAGCGGTGGACCGGTGTCGGGCGGGGCCAGCAGCAGCTCGAGACCGTGTTGGAGACCGGCCCGGTCCGGCTCGAACGCCGCGTTCACCCCTTCGTCCATCGGCCCAGTATGTCCGACCCCAGCTGAACGATCTGTGAGCGCACCACCCTACTCCGCCGGTCCGGCGGGCCCTGGCCACCGACGATGGGTCCCGAGCCAGAACTTCCCGGAAGTCAGGTGAGCCGCTGGGCGAGGGCGACCATCCTGTCGACGGTCTGGAAGTTGTCGATCGTGACGTCGACGGGGTCGATCTCGATCCCGCACCGTTCTTCGAGCCAGTAGACGACCTCCATGGCGCCGAGCGAGTCGACGAGGCCGGTCATCAACAGGTCGGTGTCGGTCCGGACCGGCGTGTCGGGGTCGAGGCTCACCTCGGTGTCGATGAAGGCGCACAGCTCGGCGGCCAGCTCGGTTCCGGTCGTGGTCATGTGGTCTCCTCGGTCCGGCCCAGATGGGCGCGAACGTGCTTGCGATCGATCTTCCCGCTCGGGGTGGTGGGGAGGTGGGGCCAGGCCGCCACCTGCCCCGGGACCGCCACCGCCGGCAAGCGTTTGGCCGCCCACCGCTGCAGGCCGCGGACGTCGAGCTCGGCACCGTCGGCCAGAACGACGGCGGCGGCCAGGGTGCCCGGTTCGACGGGGTTTGGTCCGACGACGGCATGGCGGATGGTCGGGTGATCGCAAAGCGTCGACTCCACCCCTTCCAACTCGACGCGAACGCCTCGCAGCTTGACCTGATGGTCGGCCCGGCCGTGGAACCACACCACACCGTCGTCGCTCATCGTCACCACGTCGCCGGTGACATACCAGTCGGGACCACCGTCCCGGGGCCGGCGGGTGACCTCGGTGAGGTCGGGGCGGTTCCAGTACTCCCGCATCCTGGTGGAGGCCGAGACCCACAGAACGCCCTTTTCCCCCGAGGGCACCGCCCGTTCCTGATCGTCGACGACCCGCATCACCGCGTCGCCGACCGCCGGCCCGACCGGCACCGGTTCACCCTCGGCGGGCGGATGATCGAGGTGGAACACGTTGCAGGCGTTGACCTCGGCCGGCCCGTAGACGTTCTCGAAACGGGCCCTGGGGAGGGCGGCCATCAGGTCCCGAAGCGCAGCTACCGGAAAGACCTCGCCGGCGAATAGAACCGATCGCAGCGCACCCCAGTCTCGCTCGTGCAGGGCCCCGCGCTCGAGGATCTGCTGCAGAAGAAAGGTCACCGCGTACCAGATCGTCGTCCGGGTGTCGGCCGCCCGCTGCGTGAAGCTGGCCGGAAAGCGGAGGTGAGGCTCGCTCATCTGGACGACCGACGCGCCCGCCAGGGGAATGGCGTAGAGCTCAAGGGTGGACATGTCGAAGTGCAGCCCCGTCATCGCCGCCAACCGGTCGGTCGGGGCCAGGCCGTGCTCGACGACGGCGAGGCGGGCGTAGGCCATCGCGCTGGCATGGGTATGCAGGATGCCCTTCGGTGTTCCGGTGGAGCCCGATGTGTAGATCAGGTAGGCGGGATCCTCAGCCGCGGGTGACGGGAGCGAAACGTCGTCGGGAAGGGTGTCGAGCTCGTCGATCCCCTCGACCGGGACGCCGGCCGGGCCAGTCGATCCGGTGCTCAGCACCGTCCGAAGTTCGAGTCCGGCGTCGAGGGCGCCGCTGCGCACGATGGTGGGCCCGTGTCCGACGATGCCGGTTGCGCCGGCATCGGTCAGGACAGCTGTGACCGCCGCCGGTGGCGCAAAGGGGTCGACGGGCACCACGATCCCACCGGCCCGGAGGATCGCATGCACAGCTTCGAACGACTCATGACCCTTTGGTCGAAGCACTGCGACCCGGTCGCCCGGCTCGATTCCCCGGCTCACCAGCAGCCCGGCCAGTCGCCGGGTCCGGCACTCGACGTCGGGCCAGGTGAAGACCTCGGTCAACCCGATGATGGCTTCCCCGGTCGGGCGGATGGTGCTGGCATGGGGAAGGAGGTCGGCGAGGGTCAGGTGCATGGTGATCTTCTCTACGCCACCGGCCCGGCTCCGGATGCCGGCGGTGCGGGCAACCGGGCAGGATACCGAACCCCGATCTGCTCGGACAGGGGCGGTTCTACCCCGGTCGGGCGGTTCGATCGGCCCCCGCCGGTGGCCGGCATCCGGTGGTTGACTGGATGGTGAATCTGCCATGGGAGGGGTGTGCGTAGGAGTGGTCATGGGAACATCGGCGCTGGAGGCGATGCTCGACCCCGAGCATCCGATCAAGACCGAAGCGGCGGCGTTTGCGCGCTCGGCGCTCGTCTACCCCGGTACCGACGAGTTCGACTCCAACCGGTGGGCGCGGGCGGCCGAGTTCGGTGTTCAAGCATTGATGATTCCAACCGAGTACGGAGGCGCCGGGCGCAGCGCCGTCGAGTCGGCGTTGACATTCGAGGGCCTCGGGCTCGGTTGCCCGGACAACGGCTTCGTTTTTGCGCTCGCGTCGCAGTCCTTTGCCATGCAGCGGGCGCTGATCGCTGCCGGCACCGCCGCCCAGAAATCCGTCTGGTTGCCCCGATTGGCCGCCGGCACCGCCATCGGTTCATTCGCCATGTCCGAGCCCGATGCCGGGTCCGACACCGGTGCCATCACCACTCGGGCCACGGTCGCACCGGGCGGTGGATGGGTCGTCAACGGCGTCAAGGCATGGGTGACGCTCGGCCCGGTGGCCGATGTGCTCATCGTCTTCGCCACGACCGACCCGTCCAAGGGACACTGGGGGATCGCTGCGTTCATGGTGGAACGCACCCGCCCCGGCGTCGAGATCGGCGCCGTGCAACGGAAGATGGGGATGAACACCGTCCCCTTCTGCGAGGTGCGTCTCGTTGACTGCGCGGTCACCGACGACGATCTCCTGGGAACACCGGGCGCCGGCGGGAGCATCTTCACCGGGGCTGTCGAGGCCGAACGCGCATTCCTGTACGCCGCACAGATGGGGGCGATGGAACGCGTGCTCGACCTGACGATCGATCGAGCCCGCCGGCGGCGAGCCTACGGCGGCCCGATCGGTGGGTTCCAGGCCATCTCCCACAAGATCGCCGAGATGAAGCTCCGCCATGAGACGGCCCGGCTGCTGATCTACAAGGCTGCTGAGCTGTACGACCGGGGGGCTCCCATGACGATGGCGGGGGCGCTGGCCAAGCTGCAGACCTCGGAGATGGCTGTGCAGTCGTCGCTCGATGCGGTCCGGATCCACGGTGCCTTCGGCTACACGACCGAGGCGGGCGTCGAGGCAGAGCTGCGCGACGCCATCGGGGGGCTGGCCTACTCCGGCACGTCGGAGATCGCCCGAAACCTGGTCGCCCGACTACTGCACGTCGACCGACCGATGCGGGATCGGGACGGGCGCTCGTGAAAAACGTCGACGATCTCTATCCCCTCACGCCGACCCAGGCCGGCATGTTGTTCCAGTGCCTGCGCGACGACGATTCCGAGCTCTATTTCGAGCAGGTGCGCGGCGACCTGCACGGTGACCTGGACGTCGACCGCCTTCGCCTCGCGTTCGAAGCGGTGACCGGCCGGCACCCGGCGCTCCGCACGGCGATCATCTGGGAGCGCATCGACCAGCCGGTGCAGGCGGTGCGCACCGCCGTGGAGCTTCCCTTCGAGGTGATCGAGCTGCCCCGGTTCGACGACCGAGCGCTCGACCGGTTGGCCGCCGAGCGGCGCCGGCGACCGTTCGAGTTCGAGAAGGCGCCGCTCCAGCGGGTGGCCATCGTCACCGCCGGCGATGGTCGTCATCATCTCATCTGGGAGTTCCACCACATCATTTGCGACGGCTGGTCGGCCGCCATGGTTCTCGACGAGGTGCTGGCCCACTACGGCGGTGAGCGCCGCTCCGACCCGGCCACCCCGTTCCGGTCGTTCCTCGCCTGGCACGCACAACAGGACGCCGAGGCCACCACCGCCTACTGGAAACAGTTGCTCGACGGGTTCGTCGAACCGACACCGATCCTGTTGCCTCGGGCGGCCTCGGAGGCCGGCTTCGCATCGGGGATTCACGTCACCGAGATCGCCGGCCGGGAGCTCGACGGCCTCGTTGCGTTCGCCCGAGACCATCGGGTCACGTTGAACACCCTCGTGCAGGCGGCGTGGTCGGTGACCCAATCCCGCTACAGCGGATCCGACGACGTGGTCTTCGGCGTGACGACGTCGGGCCGTCCGGCCGAGCTCGACGACGTCGAACACATCGTCGGAATGTTCCTCACGACGCTGCCCATGCGGGTGCAGACGAACCCCGCCCAGGCGACCATCGAGTGGCTGCAGGCGATCCAGAGCCAGCAGCTTGCGACAGCCGAACACAGTACGGCGTCGCTAGCCGAGCTTCACCGGCAGGTCGGGGTCGCCCCGGGCGACAATTTGTTCGACACCGTTCTGGTGTTCGAGAACTACCCCCGCCCGGCCGACGATCGGAGCGCAGCCCTCCGCCTTGTCGACAAGATGGTGTTCGAGCAGACGAACTTCCCGCTCACCCTCCTCGTCGGGGTCGATTCCGACACTTTGAAGCTCGTCGCCAACTACGACAGGAACCGCTTCGAGCAGCGAGCCATCGTCGCACTGATGGCTCAGTTCCGTCACGCTCTGACCGGACTGGCCGAGGCTCCAGCCGACACGCTCGCCGGCCAGCGCTTCTTCACCGGGGACGACATCGCCCTGTTCGCCGCCTGGCAGGGCCCGCTGGTGGAGTCCGCCCGGACCGTCACCGTGACCTCCCGGCTGATCGACCAGGCGCTCGCCACGCCGGACGCCATCGCCCTGATCGACGGCGACCGCACCCTCACCTTCGCCGAGCTGATGGGTCGGGCCGGTGGGGTGGCGGCCGAACTACGCCGTCACGGCGTCGGCCCCGAGGTCCCGGTCGGTGTGGCGGTGCCGCGAACCATCGAGATGGTCGTCGCCCTCGTCGGCACCCTGCTGGCCGGCGGCGCCTACGTGCCACTCGACCCGCGGTATCCGCCCGCCCGCCTGTCCCTGATGCTCGAGGTGTCGGGCGCCCCGGTCGTCCTGACCGTCGCAGGCGCCGATGCAGCCGTCCGCGCTGCCCGACCCGATCCGCACCTCACCTACCTCGATGTCACCACGGTCGCCCCGCTGCCGGATGGCGATCGTGCACAAGCCCACCCCGGGGTCACGCCCGACAGCACGCTGCTGTTGACCTTCACCTCCGGAAGCACCGGCGTCCCCAAGGGGGTTCAGATCCACCACGCCGGGATGCTGAATCGTTTCCGATGGCATTGGCGGACTTACCCGCTCGAACCGGGAGAGGTGTCACCGCAGAAGACGACCCTCGGCTTCGTCGACCATCTGTGGGAGCTGTGGGGCGCTCTCCTCCACGGGAATCCGGTCCTCCTCGTCGACGACGATGTCGTGACCGACCCCGATGCGCTGATCGGTCTGCTGGCTGCTCACCAGGCCCGCCGCCTGACCGTCGTTCCCTCGTTGCTCGACCTGCTTCTCGAGCACGCCCCGGATCTCGGCACCCGTCTTCCCGAGCTCACCATGTGGACGACCAGCGGTGAAGCACTCGCGGTGGCGACCGCCGAGCGGTTCTACGAGGTCCTCCCTGGCCGCACCCTGATCAACCTCTACGGAATGTCCGAGGTCTGCGCCGATGTCACCGTGATCGAGATCGAGCCTGGCCTCGATGTGGCGCCGATCGGCCGGCCGATCGACAACATGGCGATCCATGTGCTCGACCGCCACGACCGCCGGGTTCCGGTGGGAGTGCCCGGCGAGCTCCACGCGTCTGGTATCGGCGTCGTGCCCGGCTATTGGGGACGGCCGGACCTGACCGCGGAACGGTTCGTCGCCAACCCGTTCTCCGAGGGTGAGCCCGATCACGCCCGTCTGTACCGCTCGGGCGACGTAGTTCGCTGGCGAGCCGACGGGGTGGTCGAGTACCTCGGTCGATCCGATCATCAGGTGAAGGTTCGGGGTGTCCGGATCGAACTCGGGGAGGTCGAGACCGCACTCGCATCCCATCGGCTGGTCGACCGGGCGGTGGTGGCCGGCCGGAGGGCGTCGACCGGAACCGAGTTGATCGCCTACGTCACGGTCTGCGGAGACGAATTCCCGTCGGAGCGAGAGCTGGTCGGGCATGCCCGATCGCTGGTACCCGATGTCATGGTCCCCTCCCGCGCCGTGGTGCTGGACGACTTTCCGTTGCTGCCCAACGGCAAGGTGAACCGTTCGGCGCTTCCGGACCCGACCGTGGCGGCGGAACGGCCTGGGCTCGAAGCGCCGCTGTCGAAGGGCGAGGAGGCGATGCTCGAGGTCTGGCGAGATGTCATGGAGCTCCCGTTCCTCGGCCCCGACGACGATTTCTTCGACGCCGGCGGCCACTCTCTCCTGGCCATGCGTCTGGTCAGCCGGATCAAACGAGACCTCGGATTGCAGATCGGGCTGGCGCAGCTTCTGCGGACGGGTACGGTTCGCTCGCTGGTCCACGCCTTGGAGGTCCCGGTGAAAGTCGATGACGAACCGCTCCGGTATGTCGTTCCCATCCTGGACCTCGACCCCAGACTCCGGAATCTGTTCATCGTGCATGGCGCCGGCGGGGACATCCTCACCTTCCGGGCGCTCGGTCATCTGCTCGAGGATCGCATCAACGTGCTCGGTGTCCAGGCGGCCGGCGTCGACGGCGTTTCGCCGCTTCATGCCTCGGCCGAGGAGATGGTGGCCGGCTACTTCGAGGAGATCCGCCGGATTCAACCCGACGGCCCTTACCTGCTCGGTGGATTCTCGACCGGCGGGCTGATCGCCGTGGAGCTGGCCCGGCGACTCCGAAGCGAGGGCCAGGCCGTCGAGCGCCTGGTCTTCCTCGACGTGTTCCACCCCTCGGTCCAGCCACGGGAGATCCCCCGAGCCGAACATCTCCAAAAGCTGTTCAAGATCGGGCCTCGATACGGGTTCCAGAAGCTCTCCGAGCGGCTCGAGCGGCGCCGTCGCGATCGGGTCTGGCGCAAGACGACCCGCCAGTCGACCGATGGTCCGGTGCCCTACGAGGTGCGGAAGTGGGACATCACCGTGAACAACCTGGAGCTCTGGGGTCCATACCGGTCGGGGACCGTCGATGTGCCGATTCTGCTCTTCGCCGCCGAGGAGGTGTTCGACATCTGGGAAGGAATGATCGACCGCTACCGCGGCTGGGATCGCTTCGCCACCGATCTGACCGTGGTCGACGTGCCCGGCGACCACATGTGCCTCGTCGACGAGCCCCATGTCGTCGTGCTCGCCGAGCGGCTGGCGGCCGCCCTGGATGTCTGAGACGGCGCTCACCCACGTCTATCGCCACCTCCTCGACTACGCCGCGGAGGATCAGATCCTCGACGAGGTACTCTCCACCGCCGGCCGGCGGCTGCTCGATGTGGGAACCGGCGCAACCGCTCGATCGGCCATGAAGGCCCGCGCCCGGGGGGCGGTCGTCACCTCGGTCGAGATCAACCAGACGGCGATCGCCGAAGCCGCTCGAAACCCCGAGCACCGGGGTCTCGGTCTGGTGGCGGGTGACCTGTTGCGGCTGCCATTTCGCGACGGCGCCTTCGAGGTCGTCCAGGTGACGCTTCACGGTCTCGACTATGTGCTGGGACCCGCCGACCGGACGAACGCACTGGCGGAGATCGGGCGGGTCTTGCTCCCGGGTGGCACGCTGATCTTCAATGCCTTCAACCCGATCGGGATGGCGCTCTCGCCATCGGGCTTCGGCTCGATCCCGATGCTCAGGGCGCGGCTGCGATACCTGGTGTCGGGAAGATTCCTCCGGCCGACCCTGGTCGATGTCAACGGGTTGGAGCTCCACCAGGGCACGGTTCGGGCGATCACCGCCGAGACCGAGCGGGCAGGGTTCGCTCGCCGTTCGGTCAGAAACCTCAGCGGATCCAGCGCCAACCCGTGGCTGGCCGGCCTGCTCAGCACGGCTCCCTACTACGTGTTCGAGCGGCGGTGAGCAGCCCTCGGAGTGTCACACCTCGTCGAGGAGCCCGGCGATCGTGTCGAGATCGGTGGCGCTCAGCTCGACCAGATCGAACGAGCGGGCGAACGACCTGGTGAAGGCGTCGATGACTTGGTCGATTCGCTCCGGGGGATAACGGTCCGGAACGAAATCCCAGCGGACGTGCAGGCGGCCGCCGACGATCTGGGCGAGGATCCCGAGATCATGGGCGCGGTGGTTGGCGGCCCCATAGGCCGCCAGGATGCCCGAGACCGGAGTGAGGAGCTCGGTGCCGGCCACCGCCTGGTCGATCCGCCCCAGATAGTTGACGACCAGGCGAGGCATTCGGTCGACGGCGGCGAGTGCCCCCACACCGCCGTTGGGCGCGCCGGCCCGGTTGCCGGCCTCACCGGTGACGCCCACATCGATGGGATACATCGCCGTGAACCAGCCGACGGTGCGCGACAGGTCCAGGCCGGTGCCGATCTCCTCGGCCCGCCCGTGGCCCTCCAGCGTGGCGGTGAGGCGGTTCCAGCCGAACACCTCCCGATGGGCTCGGCCGACGGCGGCCAGAAGCCGGTCGAGGACGTCGCCGTGGCCAGGAACATCGAGCGAGACCTCCCGGTGCTCCGCCTCGTCTTCGCCGTGCCGGCCCGGTGCCGGCTCGGGAAGGCGTTCGGCCAGCGCAGCCCAATGAGGGTGGACGGGTAGCTCCGCAACCGCCCGCGCCCAGTCGGCGATGCTCGAGGTGCGTCGGGGCAGTTCGACCGGCCGGTCGGTTTCGATCGCTCTGTAGGCGGCGGTGAGATCCTCGATGATCGGCCCCCAGGAGACACCATCCACCGCCAGGTGGTGGATGGTGAGCAAGAGGCGGTCGGGGCCACTCCGGTCTCGAAAGATCGCCGCCGCCACCAACTCGCCCCTGGCGATGTCGAGGCTGGCCTCGATCGACTCGGCGACCGCAGCGACGGAGGCGTCGTTGAGGTTGCGGAGTTCCTGCACGGTCGCCGGCGGAGCTTCTTCAGCGATGTCCTGGGTCCATCCCGTGCCGGCGCGACCGAACCGGGCCCGGAGGGCGTCGTGATGATCGATCACGTGCTGCAGCGCTTGCTCGAGAACGGCACGGTCCAGCGGACGGCTCGCCGCGAACCACATCGACTGGTTCCAGTGATCGGGATCGACAAAACCCTGATCGAAGAACCATTGTTGCATGGGCAAGAGCGGCACCGGTCCGACCAGACGTGGCGTGGTGGCCGCGGCACCCGTCGACGAGGTCGCCACCGTGGAGAGTTGGGCAACCGTCGGGTGCTCGAACAGATCGCGAGGTTTGACGAGAATCCCCCGACGGCGGAGCGCTGAGACGATCCTGATGCTGAGGATCGAGTCCCCACCGAGATCGAAGTAGTTGTCATCGGCACCGACGTTGGCGACCGCCAGCACCTCGGACCAGACGTCTGCGATGGCCGCCCGCAGCGGGTTCTGCTCGGACCGGGCGGAGTCGCGGTTCTCGGTTCGAGTCCCGGTCTTTGGCGCCGGGAGGGACTGCCGGTCGAGCTTGCCGTTCGGCGTGAGTGGCATCGCCGGTAGTTGGGTCAGGAACGAGGGAACCATTGACACCGGGAGGATGCTGCGCAGTTGTGCGGTGAGCTCGTCGGGTGGGACGGTTCCCACGTACCAGGCGGCGAGGCGAGGTCCGTTGGGCGTGTCCACCACACCTGCAGCGGCCGCCCTGACCAGCCCGTTGGACTGAAGGGCGGACTCGATCTCCCCGAGCTCGATGCGTATGCCGCGCAGTTTGACCTGGTCGTCCACGCGCCCGACGAACTCCAAGGCGCCATCGGGCAGTGCTCGCACCAGGTCGCCGGTGCGGTAGTAGCGCTCGTCGCCGTGGCCGGGAACCGCGACGAACCTCTCGTCGGTCAGGTCGGGCCGGCCGAGATAGCCGAGGCACACGCCGGGCCCCCCGATGAACAGCTCGCCGGTTTCTCCAGCAGCGACGGGTGCGAGGTCACCGTCGAGCACGAGTCCGCTCGATCCCGGGATGGGATGTCCGATCGGGACCGGCTGACTGACGGCGAACCGGCGATCGAACCGGTGATGATGACTCCAAACGGTCGCCTCGCTGGGACCGTATTCGTTGTGCAGCTCTGTGCCGGGAAGCGCCTCGAAGTGCTCCACCACCAGACCGGACGGGCACGCCTCCCCAGCGACGATGACCGTGTCGAGCGAAGCCAGCGACCCGACCGCCACCTCGTCGAGAACGACGCCGTAGAGCGACGGGATGGCCAACAGATGCGTGATCCGGGCCGTCTCGACCAGCTCGGCCAGGTGATGGACGTCGGTGTGATGTCCCTCGTCGGGCAGGATCAAGTGGCCGCCGGTGCAGAGCGTCCACCACAGCCCAACCATCGAGGAGTCGAAGGCGAAGGAGCTCAAGAGCAGGAACCGGGCTGGGTCGTGCCCATAGACATCGGTCCGCACGGTGGTCGAGTAGACGATGTTCGCGTGGCTGACGACCACTCCTTTCGGCCGGCCGGTCGAGCCCGAGGTGTAGATCGCGTAGGCCGGGTCGTCCGGGTGGCGGTCTGCGACGGGAAAGGGCGCTCCGGTCTCGACGCCCGCCACGTCGATGATCTGAACGGAGTCGGGCAGTGCTGGAGCGTCGCCGGCACAGAGCACCGCCGTGATGCCGGAGTCGGTGACCAGGTGGGCGATGCGGTCAGCCGGGTAGTCCGGGTCGATCGGTACGTAGGCGGCGCCCGCCCGCAGGACGCCGAGGATGGCGGGAACTGTCTCGGGTCGGCGGGCTGCGACGACGCCGACGAAGCCCCCCCGACCGATGCCGAGCGCCTGCAGACGGGCGGCGAGGGAATCGGCGCGATCGACGAGCTCTCGATAGGTGATCGACGTGCCGCCGGCCTGCACGGCAACGGCCTCCGGTGACCGCCGGGCGGCTTCGGTCACCACGGCATCGAGGGCCCGCTGCTCAGCCCGATCCGTCACGGTGGCGCCGATCCCGCCGACTGGCGTACCGGCCAATTCCTTCGCGAACTCGTCCAGCAGCGCCGACGCACCGGCAGCGTCGAGAACTGCGCCGGAATACTCGACCCCCAGGTTCACTCGATCGCCCCGTACCTGTACGAAAAAGGTGACGTCGGCGGCGGCGCGATCGGGGGGGAGGACCCGGTGCTCGCCGCGATGACCGGCGATCTCGACCGGCGCCAGCTCGCCGTAGGCGAGCATGACCCGCAGCTGCGGAGCGGAGCGGCCGGCCCGGCGGCGATCGGCGATGATCGACGCCAGGGGATACTGGCGGTGAGCTAGCGCGGCCCGCAGCGTGGACTCGGCCTGCCGGGCTGAAGTGGCCACCGGCTCCGACGGGTCGACCTCGGTGACGACCGGGATCAGGTTGAGAGCGTGTCCCACCAGGCCACGAGCCGCCGCCGGTCGAACCGACGCCGCCATCCCGACCTCGATACGATCGCCGTCCGCTCGTCGCCGAACGATCCGGTTGACGGCGGCGAGGGCCGTGGCCGCCCGACCGACCCCGAGGGCGTTCAACTGATCGACGCTGAATGTAGCCGGCCGGTCGAGGTATCCATCAGCACCACCAGCGGGGATCGGCGCCCACCGGGGCGAGGCGATCTCGGAGGATCGGACCGGATTCAACCAGAAGGTGCGGTCTTCGGGGAGATCGGCTCGGCTGGTCATAAGCTCGGCCATGGCCGCGTAGGAGAATTCCAGCGTTTCGGTCCGACCTTCGGTGAGGGCGGCCAGATCGGCGAAGAGAGCGTCGAAGCCGGCCTCGTCGATCACGGCATGGTGGGTGGCGATCATCAAGCCGGTTTGCCCAGTGGTCAACGGGATCAACAGCGCGCGCACGAGCGGACCGTGCTCGAGGTCGAACGGTTCGAGAAAGCGCTCCTGGGCGAATGCGTCGAACGCTCGAGGATCGGCCAGTTCGCCCACCTCGAACCGGCCGGCGCGTTCGACATCCAGGGTGTGGCGCGGCTCGAGCAGCGACGTGTGCAGTGGCGAGTGGCGCTCGATCAGTCGGTGGAACGCCGACTCCACCGTGACCGGATCCAGCCGGCCGTCGATGAGGTAGGCCCGACCGACGTTGTTCTCGGTCGAACCCGGGTCGTTCAGCCAGTCGAACACCATCGATGCCGCACCGGCGGGAAGGGGCCCCGGCCCGCCGCGATCGGAGTCAGAGTCTCGAGGCGTGTCTTCCCCGGCCTCGGCGTCGACCACCGACGCCAGGGCCCGTGGTGTGCGATGTCCGAAGATGAGTTCCTCTCGGAGGGTTCGTCCCAGAGCGTCACTCAGCTCCACGATCGATTGCAGCGCGGCGAGAGAGTCGCCGCCGAGTTCGAAGAAGTCGTCGGTCACCCCGATGGGTTCGAGACCGAGGATCTTCTCCCACACCGCAATGATGGATGCTTCGATGTCGGACGTGGCGCCCACATGAAGGTCTGAGCCGGTGCGGTGCACCCGGCTGGGGCCCGGCAGTGACGAGGTGTCCAGCTTGCCGTTGGCCGTCATCGGAAGCTGCTCGACCAGTACATAAGCGGATGGCACGGCGTGGCCGGGAACTCGGCTGGACAGCCAGGCTCTCAGTTCGGCCGGGGTCGGCTCGGCCGCTTCCGCGGCGACTTCGACCCAGGCGGTGAACACCTCTCGCCGGTGGGGCTCGTAGCCGACCTCGGCCAGCATGGCCTTGACGTCGTCGATGTGGAGGCGGTCGTCGAGTTCGGCGATCGCCTCGTCGCGGGTCTTGTGACCCAGCCGCACGTCCCACGCATACGGTTCGGCGTAGTTGTGGTATCCCTGCTCGAGCTGGTGGGTGTAGATCCCCGCAGCGTTGATGAGGCAGTTGGTCGACCGGCCGGTGTCGTCGGGTCGCAGCCACGGGGCCTCGGTGTCGAGGAAACGGTACATCTCGCTCAGCTCGACATCGACGTAGCGGTAGAAATCGACGTAGCGGATCGTGTCGAAGATGTGCTCGTCGTCGAAGACGGAGGTGTCGAGGAGACGGTTGGGCCCGTCGTCGACGCGGTGGTAGACCCGGCGGGCCTGCAGGACGGCGCGGTCGATCGCGTCGGGATCGAAGCGGTCGCCGGTGAACTGCTGGGGGATCAGACGGGTCTCGAACAGCTGGCCGCGGGACAGCCCGGTGACGATCATCGGAATTCCGAGTTCGGCGGCGCGGGTGGTGGCGGTGGTGTAGATCGTCTTGTAGCAGCCGTGGCACACGTTGGAGTGACGCTGCAGGCTGTCGGCGAAGATTTCGTTCATCGCATCAGCGGTGAGGAATTCGTGGTCGACGCCCAGGTCGGCCACGCTCTTTCGCACGTTGGCCTTTGCACCCTCGGAGATGAAGCCGTTGTCGAGGGTCACCGCATAGACCTCGAAGCCCAGCTCCACCAGCCGGTAGAGCGCGTACGTCGAGTCCTTGCCGCCGCTGAGCAGATGGAGGCAGTCGTAGCGACCGGTGCGCTCCGCTCGGGCCCGATCCCGTTCGGCGACGAGATCGTCGTGATTCTTGAAGTAGGCCGTCGCATGGTCCTTGATCTGCTCGTACTGGTGGCAGACGTGGCACACCCCTTCCTCGTCGAACCGCACGCCGGGCACATTGCCCGGGAGTCCGCACCGGCTGCAGTGGTGTGCTGGCGGTCGCCACGACGGGCTCCACATCCGGACCGCCGCCCGGGCGACCGAGGGGTGCGACTCGATGTGGCGCTCCACCTCGGTCGGATCGAGACGAATGCCCCCGACCTTGATCTGCTCGTCGACTCGCCCCAGGTAGGTCAGCACCCCAGGGGCCACGAAGCGGACCAGGTCCCCCGAGCGGTAGAAACGTCGCCCGTCGAGCTCGACGAACGGGCCGGCGTCGTCGGTGCTGGCGCCGAGATGGCCGGCGGTGACTCCTCGATGGCTGATGTGAAGCTCCCCGGGTGACCCGATAGGAACCGGTTGGTCGTGGATGTCGAGGATTCGCAGCTCCACACCGGGTGCCGGCCGCCCGATGGGAACGTCGGCCCACGGTTCGGTGGCCGACGCCTCGTGGATCATGCAACCGACCACTGCTTCGGTCGGTCCGTACTCGTTGAAGATCCTCAGGTCGGCCCGGTGGTCCCGGAGCCGGGCAGCGAGGCGGGAACCGAACGCTTCACCGCCGACCACGAGGGTGCCGAGACGGTGATCTTCGGGCAGCATGCGAACGAGCAGGTCGAGGTGGGACGGGGTGGCCTTGGCCCAAGTGATCGTTCGATCGTCGGCGATCCGGCGGAGGCCGGGGAGCCCATCTTCGGGGACGACGACGAGGGTTCCGCCGGCGAGGAGGGGGAGGAACAGGCTCGTGACCGTGAGATCGAACGTGAGAGCGCTGAACAGCGGCACGACCGGAGCTTCGCCAGGCTTCAGATAGTGGCTACGGGCAAACTCGAGATAGTCGGAAACGCCCCGATGCGTGATCGGAACCCCTTTGGGTTCTCCGGTCGAGCCCGAGGTGAAGAGCAGGTAGGCCTCGTCGTCGTCGTCGACTATCGCCGGTCCGAAGTCGGGTGGCACCTCCGTGTCCGGAAGCTCGGTGACGACGACCGAACAGCCCGCCCGGTAGATCAGGTCACGTTGGCGAGCCGACGGCTGGGCCGGATCGATCGGCACGTACGAACCACCTGCCCACCACGTGGCCAGCACGGCAACGACGGCTTCGGTGGTCCGAGGCATGGCGATCGCCACCCGTGTGCACCGGCCGACTCCGTGGGTGGAGCGCAGCCATGACCCGACTCGAGCGATCTCGGCGTTGAGCTCTGGCCCGGTCAGGGTGCGCTCGCCCCTGACCACCGTCCGGGGATGGCGTGTCAAGGCGTCGAAGAGGCGGCCGGGCAGCAGCGGTGTCTCGAGCGTGTCGGCCCGGCGATCGCCCCACCGGGACAGCTCGACCTTCTCGTCAGCGGTGATGACGGGCTGAGCACCAATACCGGCGTCGGGATCGGCGGTCATCTGTTCGAGGACAGCGACCAGATGGTGGGGGGCCCGACGCATCTGCTCGTCGTCGGCCACCGCCCGGTTGATGTCGAGCACCAGCGACGGGCGTTCGCCCGCATAGGTCGTTAGCTGCACTCGTAGGAGATGGCTGGGGTCGGTTGCTCCGGCGTGGACCCACTCGGTGGTCACCTCCAGGTCCCCGAAGCGGTCGATTCTGCCCCGGGGGATGACGTTCACGACGGTCTCGACGTCGTTAGCGGCCGGAGCCGTTCCCGGTTGGGCATGACGGATCGTCGACATGGCGGCCCTGGCGACTCGCTTGTGGAGCGTGCGGAAGGTGTCGTTCGCTTCGATGGTGACGTCGACCGGGAACACCTCCATGACCGGGCCGAGGAGAAACTGGTCGAGGCCACTGCGGTTGTGGACCGGGAGCCCGAGCGCCATCTCGACTGCGCCGGTGATTCGGTGGAGATAGGTCGCCGTTGCCGTCAAGAGAAACGAGGTCCACGTGAGGTCGTCGCTGAGGCCGGCGTAGTCAGCCGCCAGCCGATCTTCGATGGCCGCCTCGAGAGCCTCCGGGATCTCGGGCTCGAGGCGCACACTGCTCGAGTCGGGCGAACCGGCCGGTCGATACAATGCGCCGATGCGAGGAGCCGAACGTCTGGACCTCCAGTGGGTGCGAGCCCGTTCGGCTCGGGGCGATAGCTCACTTCCGAGTCCGGCGCTCCAGTCGTAGTAGGACGGGATGGCCGGCCGGTCCCCGGCATACGTGGCCGCCGTCGCTTCGAACACCGCCGCCGATGCGGTGGCGTCGGTGATCACGTGATGAAGATTGAGATACCACGAGCATGTCCCGTCCGGATGCTCGATGATCACGCTGTCATACCCGGCCCGCCGGAGATCGAGGGGGTTCTGGACCCGTTCCCGGGCCCACCGCAGCGCAGCCGGGCGATCCAGTGGGGTGAGTTCGGTGCGGTCGGGCTGCTTTCGCAGCCTGACGGCCGGGCCGTCGGGCGAGTCGACGATGGTGGTGCGAAGCACGTCGGATCCAGCGACGACCTGGTGGAAGGCATCGGCGAGGCGCTGGGCATCGACGGTTCCTTCGATGTGGGAAAGCAGAGCCATGTTCTGGTGCGGCGATCCGGGTTGACGGCGCTGTGAGGACCACAGGGCGCGTTGCATGGGGCTCAGCTCCAACCGCCTGCCCATCAGCACGGGCGTCCCGTCAGCGCCGGTCACCGTCGCCACCGTGTCTGCACATCATCCATGGAACCATTCAGCGAACCGGACCTCCGTAGGCGAATGCACTCCCACATGGGTATTCCTTCGCCTGTCTCTGGAAAGTTGGATGCATCCGCGATACCGATTGTGGCGTAGACATCCCCGAGCGGCGAAACCCCGGTGTGAGAGGAATGATGAAACCAACCTTGCGAATCCTGTCTGCCGTGGCTGTGGTGACGGCCTCGCTCGGCTTCCTGTTTGGCGGGACGGCGGCGGCCCATGACGCCG
Organism: Acidimicrobiales bacterium; assembly: GCA_041576015.1. Lineage (GTDB taxonomy): Bacteria > Actinomycetota > Acidimicrobiia > Acidimicrobiales > SZUA-35 > JABDIY01. The sequence goes on along the minus strand of JBFGLT010000010.1, from coordinate 22,076 downwards.
AAGACAGCTACGTGTATCTCGACATCGCCGAGTCGGCGATCTCGGGTCGGGTCGACTATCCGTTCGGCGACCTGCGGGAGGTGCTCGGGTTCGAGCTGCGGGGGAGCGAGGACGAGATCATCGCCGAGCTCGAGGGCCGGGCCGACGAGCTCAGGGCCTACGCCGACGAGCATCTGGCCATCGGTGCGGGGGGCGTGGACTTCCCGCTCACCTTTGGTGCGCTCGACTACCTGTTCGAGGACAACCCCGAGCGGGAGATCAACTACGTCATCATCGAGTACTCCGCCTCCGTGCCCGGCGACGTGCCCCGTGTCCTGGAGGTGACCTTCGATCCCTTCTTCGACGAGGTCGAGGACCGAAACGCCCTCGTGCTGATCCAGAACGACTGGGCCGGCGGTGTCTTCGACAACGGCGAAGCCCAGATCGAAGATGCCGTCTACACCTTCGACGCCGGCAGCCGCAGCCAGACCCTGGACCTGGGCGACGCCAGCCGGTGGAAGAACTTCACCGCCAGCCTATGGCTGGGCCTGGACCACATCCGCACCGGACCCGACCACATCCTGTTCATCCTCGTGCTCCTGCTTCCGAGCGTGCTGGTGTTCAGCGGCGATTGGAAGCCGTCGGACAACTTCGGTCGTTCGCTGTGGCGGATCATCAAGATCGCCACCATGTTCACCATCGCCCACTCGATCACGTTCTCGCTGGCCGGGTTGGGAATTCTGCCGCTGCCTTCGGCGAAGATCACCGAGACGGTTATCGCCCTATCGATCGCCGCCGCCGCCCTCCACAACCTCCGACCGCTGTTCCCGAACAGGGAGTGGACCATCGCCTTCGGATTCGGCCTCTTCCACGGGATGGGTTTCGCATCGCTGGTGTCGGGCCTCGAGGTGAGCCGGGGCACGCAGCTGATCTCCCTCCTCGGCCGGAACGTCGGCATCGAGATCGGTCAGATCCTGGTGATCTTGTCCACCTTCGGCCTGCTGTACCTACTGCGGAACACGCTCGCCTACCGCTGGGTGCTGACCGCAGGGTCGGCGGTGCTGTCGCTGGTGGCTCTGCTGTGGATGTTCGAGCGGATCTTCGAGACCGACTTCGGGACCAACGGCTTCGTCGAGCGATTCGTCCGCTTCCCGCGGGCTCTGTACGCCGTTGCCGTTCTCACGGCGCTGGCTGCCGTCTACCAGCTGTACGAGCGCAGGAACGACCGCCTGGTCGACACCGTGGACATCCCGACCGTCGAGGGTGGCCGGCTCGAGCCTGAACCGGTCGAGGTGTGATATGCACGTTCTGGTAGGCGGGGGCGGAGGGTTCATCGGGGGACATCTCGTTCGCCGGCTTCAAGACGAGGGGCACGAGGTTCGTAGCGTCGACATCAAACCGCTCGACGACTGGTTCCAGGTGAGTGCCGACGCCGAGAACCTGGTCCTAGACCTGACCGAACGAGACGCCTGTCTGAAGGCCGCCGACGGGGTCGATCAGATCTACAACCTCGCTTGTGACATGGGCGGGATGGGCTTCATCGAGAACAACAAGGCGGCGTGCATGCTCAGCGTGCTGATCAGCACCCATCTCCTCACGGCAGCTCGCGACCGTGATGTCGGGCGGGTGTTCTACGCATCCTCGGCCTGTGTGTACAACGGGGCCAGACAGTCCGACCCGAACGTCACGGCGCTGGCCGAGTCCGACGCCTATCCGGCCGATCCCGAGGACGGCTACGGCTGGGAGAAGCTGTTCTCAGAGCGCATGGGTCGTCACTTCATGGAAGACTTCGGGATCGAGTTCCGGACCGCGCGCTACCACAACATCTACGGGCCTCACGGGGCCTGGACCGGCGGCCGGGAGAAGGCCCCGGCGGCCGTGTGCCGGAAGGTGGCCGAGGCCAAACGAAGCGGTGACCACACGATCGAAGTTTGGGGAGACGGCCGCCAAACGCGCTCGTTCACCTACATCGACGACTGCCTCGACGGCACCCGCCTGCTCATGGATTCCGATGTGCGTGTTCCGCTCAACATCGGGTCGTCAGAGCTGATCGCTATCAACGACCTCTATCATCTGGTGGCCGACATCGCCGGGCTCGAGGTCGAGCTGGTCCACGATCTCACTGCGCCGCAGGGGGTGCGCGGGCGTAACAGCGACAACACGCTCATCAGGCGAGAGCTCGGTTGGGAACCGTCGATTTCGCTGCGCGAGGGGATGGAACGCACCTACGCATGGATTCACGACCAGGTGGTGAAGACCTGACCAGCCCGGCGGTAGCCGACCAGCCCACGAGGCGGTCCCTCCGCCACGACACCCTCTGGAGCGTCGTGGCCACGGGGACCCGGACCGTCGGCGCCATCATCATGTTCTTGATGCTTGCCCGCTTCCTGGGCGAGGAACAGTACGGTCTCTACGCCGCTGCGCTCGCACTCTTCCTGCTCATCGGCGCCTTCGTCACCCTCGGCACGTCGCACATCGTCGTGCAGCGAATCTCCCGCAATGCCGAGACCGCCCGGAGCGCTTGGGGAGCGGCCCTGCTACCCGGGCTGGTGCTGTCGGTCACCGTCGCCGGCCTCTTGGCCGTCCTCGCCGACATCTCGGTCCCGGGACTGGACGGCAAGGTGATCTTCATCCTCGGACTCGCCGAGTTCACCGGGGCATCGATCAGCGTGCTCGCCGCTTTCGCTCTGCAGGCTCTCGATCGGTATCCCGCCTCGGCGGCGATCACGATGCTGTGGACCGTCCTCCGACTGGCGTTCCTCGCCGTGGTGTTCTTCGCCCTCGACCAGCCGACCCTCGAGGCGGTCGGCTGGGCGTTCCTGACCGCCAGCGTCATCGCGGGCGTGATCGGCTCGGTCGCCCTGGCGTCGATGATCGGACCACCTCGCTTCTCGGTCGCCGAGAGCGTTCAGCTGTGCCGGGAGGGGTCGCCGTTCTCGCTGACCCAGGCGAGCGGGATCGTGCTGGGCGACATCGACAAGCAGATGCTGATCCGTCTCGATGCGACCCCGGAGTTCTCGACCGGCATCTACTCGGCCGGCAACCGGGTGCTCGGTCTCACCGCCGCACCCGTGTACGCCGTCCTGGCCGCCACGTACCCGCGGTTCTTCGCCCGCGGCGGTACCGACGGGTTGCGCGGAACCTGGGCGTATTCCCGAAAGCTGGTCGGCCCGGTCGCTCTCTATGCAGCGCTCTCGGGGACCGGCTTGTACCTCGTCGCTCCGCTGATCGACGATGTCCTCGGCGCTGGCTACGCCGACTCGATCGGAGTGATCCGGTGGATGGCGCTCGTGCCCATCATCCACCTCCCCGGCCTGATCGCCGGCGAGGCACTGACCGGCGCCGGCTACCAGGGCATGCGCAACCGGTTCATCCTCGGCGCCGGATCCGTCAACGTCGTGTTGAACCTGGCCTTGATCGACCGCTACGGCGTCACCGGAGCGATCATCGCCACCTACGCCGCCGAGTTGTTCCTGTTCGGCGGTCTGATCGGCTGGATACGAAGAATGCTTCGCTCATGACAGCTCCTTCTCATCGCACCATTTCCGCCGCGCAGTTGCTCGCCGCCGACCTGGCCGGCGCCACCCCGGCGCTGGTGACCGGGCTGCGTGTTCTCCCCCGGCTGTGGACCCCCGAGGACATCGTCGAACAGGTCGGAGACACGACCGTTCCGGTGCGGAGGATCCGGGGTGGCGACTACATCGGCAGTGGCGTCGAGCACCGGACCGTAGGCGACTACTACGCAGCGATCGCCGGCGGGGTGGACACCGACCCGGTCCCGTACCTGGCCGAGCTGTCCTACGACGAGCACTTCCCGGCCCTGGCCGCTCAGCTGACCGATCCGCCCCGCCTCCGCAACGAGGACTTCACCCTTCGGGTCATGTACTTCGGAACCGGCGTGCACTCCCAGATCCACTATCACACCGAGGGAAGCGCCCTGCTGTTCTGCATCCACGGCTCGAAGATGGTGCGGCTCTTCGCGCCGGACCAGACCCCTCGCCTGTCCAAGGTGCCGCGTCGCAACTTCAGTCGGATCCTCGTGTCGAGTATCGGCCGGAACGACTACGAGTACGACCGTCGCGCGTTTCCCGAGTTCGCCGACGCCGAGTACGTCGAGTACCGCATCGAGGCCGGCCAGGTCCTGTTCATCCCGATGTACTGGTGGCACAGCATCCAGAATCTCGACGACGTCAGCCTGACGGCGGTCTACTTCTGGAGGCGCTCATGGAAAGGGACCTGGCGAGACGTTCTGCCGCCCGACCGGCCACCGGCAGGCATGCGCACCGACTACGTCGTCCAGATCGCCAACCGCCACCTGGGCGACCCGGTCAGGAAAGCCATCCGGGCCGTACGAAACCGGTAGACGGGAGCGTCCAGCTGTCCCCTGTCGACATGTCGATGACGAGACCAGGCAGCGGAGCGAAGTCGCCGTCCTCAATCGACACGACGACCAGATCGCCGGCCACCCACATGTCCTCGGGGTACCAGACGCCGTTGTCCCACGGCCAGGACAGCAGCAGGGTGTGGGTCCCGCTGAACTCGTCGAACTGGTAGAGCCCCAGCGCATCCACGTAGCCGGCCTGGTCGTTCCAAACCGTCCCGATACCGAGGACCACGCCGTCCCAGACGGTGGCGGCCCGGTAGTCCGGACAGTCGCGATCACCGTCGAAACACGTGTCGAGTCGAGGGTCGTCGACGGTGTTGTACGTCTCCTCGCCGGTCTCGAGATCCAGCCGGGTCAGGCCCACGAAGCCTTCCGAGCTCCAGCGTCCCACGATGTCGTTGCCGGTGATGTGGCCGAACGACGTGCCGCTCTCCCACCCACCGGTACCCGCCACGTCGGTGACCTCCCCGGTCTCGGTGTTGTAGCTGCGGAGGACGCTCACGGTCTGCTCGACGTCGCCGCTGGTGTGTCGCTGGTACAGGACGTGGGGCACCTCTGCGTCGTCGAGCACGACGCCTTCGAGTGTGAGGCCCTGGTTCGGGGCGGCGACGAGGAGCTCGGTCGGGCCGTCGCCCGCCTCGAGCCAGATCCGCTGAGACCGGGGTTCGGACTGGAAGACGAACCCCTCGAGCGGTACCTCGGCGATCTCGTGCACGGGTTCGTTGACCACCGGAGAGAACTCGCCGGTGTGACCCTGCTTCCGGGCGCTGCCGGCGTCGAACAGGATCAATCCGGGCGGAGCCCATGGCCCGGCCGGTGCCACCCGGTGGACACCGGCATCCGGAGGCGTCGACGAGGTCGTGGCCGACGCAGAGTCCGATGTCGACGGGCTCGTGGCCGTCGACGAATTCGTGACGGCGCTGGTCGTGGACGTGTCGGTCGTGGTGCTGGTCGTGGAGGTGCCGGGGGAGCTCTGGACCGCATCGCCGCCCGAACCGCAGGCGACGGCGAGAACGACGATGGGCACCAGATGGCGGGCGTGCTTCACCGCCTCAGTAGAGCAGGCGTCAGACCCTGCGGAGCGTCACACCCGAGACGACGAGATCATCGAGCACGACCTGATGACATTCGACCGGCAGACCGAGACCCTGAAGCACCTCGAGGTCGCCGGTCTGGTGGAGCTCGAAGGGGCCACCGCTCTCCAGACCCTCGAGCCGCATGTCGCCAAAACCCACCCACCCCTCGGTGAAGGCGTACTGCGCTTTGTAGAACGCCTCTTTGGCGCTGAACACCCGGATGGCGGCGAGCTCCCGGTCCTCCGGGGGCAGCTGGTCCACGATGTGCGTCTCGTCGATGGTCAGCAACTTCTCGCGCACGCCGTCCTTGAGCGGCTGGATGATCTCGGCATCGAGCCCGATGGCGATCGGGCCGTGCTCCTGGTCCGTGCGGGCGGCGGCAGCGGCGATGAACTCCTGGCCCCGCCGGCGGGTGTGGGTGATCGAGGCGGTGACTCCCTCGGGCCATTGGGGCTGACGGCCGTGTCCCACCGGCAGCGCCTGGGCTTCGAACCCAAGGGCTTCGATGGCCGCTCGTGCACAGGCGCGACCGGTGACGAACTCCGCCTTGCGATTCTCGATTGCATTCTCGATGAACGGCGCCTCGAGCGGATGGGGGTCGACGTCGCGCAGCAGCGACGACTGGTACACGACCACGCCGTCCACTTCGGGGAACAACGATTCGAGCTCGGGTATCCGGTCGGGCTGATCCACCGCAGCAACGGTAGGCCGATTTCGACCAATCGACGCCCTGCACACCAATGGTCTCGCCCCGAACGTTGCGAGGACGGGAGCCGGCACCCGGCCAGCCGCCGGCCCCTCCCAGGGGGAAACCCCGAGAACCACTCGGGGTCGGTCGGGGTGCGGTGGTGGTCGCCACCGATACCGGAGGACTGGTTCCCCGACGAGATTGACGGTGACGAACCGATCATCGAAAGGGAAACGCCATGCTCTCACTCGAAGCGACAACCGCACCGCCTCCTCCACCCGTCGCAGCGGCCCCGCCAGCGGCGGCCGCCGCCCACAACGCCACCAAGATCTACCGGAACGGCGCGACCGAGGTCCGCGCCCTCGACGGAGTGTCGGTCGAGTTCGCAGCGGGGAGATTCACCGCCATCATGGGACCTTCGGGCTCGGGCAAGTCGACGCTGATGCACTGCATCGCCGGGCTGGATCACCTCACCAGCGGGGCGGCCTTTGTCGGCGGAACCGAACTCGGGTCGTTGTCGGACAAGCTCCTCACCCGGCTGCGCAGAGACCAGATCGGCTTCGTGTTCCAGGCCTTCAACCTCATCCCGACCCTCGACGTGGCCGAGAACATCGGCCTGCCGATGGCGTTGGCCGGAACCAAGCCGGATCCGGCCTGGTTCGACCAGGTGGTCGAGACCGTCGGCCTCGGCGACCGTCTCGGACACCGTCCGGACCAGTTGTCGGGCGGCCAGTGCCAGCGGGTGGCGGTCGCCCGCGCTCTCGTCGGGCGCCCCCGGGTCATCTTCGCCGACGAGCCGACCGGAAACCTCGACTCCCGGAGCGGCGGCGAGATTCTCGACTTCATGCGATCCGCCGTCGACGGCATGGGCCAGACCATCGTGATGGTCACCCACCACCCCTTTGCCGCATCCCACGCCGATCGAGCCGTCTTCCTCGCCGACGGTCGCATCGTCGACGAGGTGGCATGCCCGACCGCCGATCTCGTGCTCGACCACATCAAGGCTCTGGGGGAGTAGCCCGATGCTGAATCTCACACTCCGCACACTCAACGCCAACCGGATCCGTCTGACCCTCACCGCCTTCGCCGTCGTGCTCGGAGTCAGCTTCGTCGTTTCCTCTTTTGTTCTCGGGGACGGGCTTCACAGCTCGTTCGGCACGCTGTCCGAGGAGATCGTCGGTGGGACCGACTTGGAGATCCGACCCACATCGGAGTTCGGTTCGGTGATTCCCCTCGACGCCGCTCTGGCCGACACCGTCGGGTCGCTCGAAGGCATCGAACGGGTCGAGGGGATCGTGTCCACCCAGCCCGTACAGCCGGTCACCGAGGACGGCTCGCCCGTCACGACCGCCGGACCACCCATGATCGGGTTCTCGTGGATCGACGATCCTCTGTTGAGCAGCTTCGTCGTGGTCGAGGGGCGCGCCCCCGCGTCGGGCATGGAGTTCGCCATCGACCGCGACAGCGCCGCCGCCTTCGGTTTCGAGGTCGGCCGCCGCTACGAGGTGATCACGCCGACCGGGCCTCACGAGCTCGAACTGGTCGGCGTCACGCGATTCGGCGAGTCCAATGCAACCCTCGGCGCCGTGCTGACCCAGTACCCCCTGCATACCGCGCAGCGGTTGTTCGACCGTTCCGGTCAGTTCGACTCGCTCCTGGTGCGCTACCAGTCCGGCGCCGACGGCGCCGTCGTTCTGGATGCGGTCGAAGCGGCTATTCCGGACAACGCTCGCGCCGTCGGTCAGTCCGCGCTCGTGGCCGAGACCAGCGCCGGCTTCGACGAGGGGATCGACATCTTCAACAACATCCTCCTCGCCTTTGCCGGGGTCGCCCTGTTCGTGTCCATCTTCATCATCGCCAACACCTTCGCCATCGTGCTCGGACAGCGGACCCGGGATCTGGCGTTGCTTCGGGCGCTCGGTGCCAGCGGAGCACAGGTGCAGCGCTCAGCTCTCGGGGAGGCCCTCATCGTCGGCCTGGTGGCAAGCGTCGCTGGCCTCCTCGGCGGAATCGGGCTCACGTACGGACTGCGGGCCCTCTTCGATGCGCTCGGTGCCGGGCTGCCCGACTCGCCGATCATCCTCCAGCCACGGACCGTCGTGCTCGCCTTCGTCATCGGCGTCGGGGTCACGGTGCTGTCGGCGTTCGGCCCGGCCCGGCGGGCCGCTCGGGTGGCCCCGATCGCCGCCCTGCGGGACAGTGTAGATTCGCCTGCCGGTGTCTCGGCGCGACGCAGTTTGGCCGGGTTGGCCCTGATGGCCGGGGGCGCTGCGGGCGGTGGGCTCGGAATGTTCGGAGACCCCGGCGACCTGGCGGCGCGCTTCGCACTGCTCGGCCTGGGGGCCGCCGGGATCTTCGTCGGTGCGGCGCTGTCCACCCCGGCCGCCGCCCGGCCCGTCCTGTCGATGGTTGGGACGCCGCTGCGAGTCCTGGGGTTGCCGGGGCATCTCTCCACCAGGAACGCAGCACGCAATCCGCGCCGGACCTCCAGTACGGCCGCTTCGCTGACGGTGGGACTGGCGCTGGTGACCATGGCCCTGGTGATGGGCGAGTCGATCAAGGCGAGCGTCTCGGACACCCTTGCCGGATCGGTCAACGCCGACTACGTCAGCCTGGCCGACGCCGACATCACCGCCCGGATCGCCCGAGACCTGGCCCAGGAGGACATCTTCGCGGCCGTGTCGGGCTACCGCTACAACGAGGTGTCCTTCGACGGCGAGGTCTCGCTGGCCGTCGGAAGCGACCTGGTCGCCACCGGGCAACTCTTCGATCTCGGTCTGGTGGACGGCGCGCTCAGTTCTGATCCGCGGGCGGTGGTCGTTCACGTCGACGAGGCCGAGCGGCGCGGCTACGCGGTCGGCGACCCGATCGACGTCGCGTTCCCGAACGGGTCGACCGACCGGTTCACCGTCGCCGCCATCTTCGAGACCAACACCATCCTCGATGAGGAGTACCTCATCGGCCTCGACCGGTGGGCTGAGCGCTTCGGTGTGGACGATGACAGCTGGGTCGCCATGAAACTCGCCGAAGGGGCAACCGTGATCGATGCCGAGCGGGTCTTCGCCTCCATATAGGAGCGGTATCCCCAGTTCGTGGTGGAGGACCGCGCCGAATACCAGGCGTCTGTCGAAGCGGAGATCGATCGGTTGCTGGTCGCCATCAACGCCATGCTCGTGCTCGCAATCCTGGTGGCCCTGATCGGTATCGCCAACACGCTGGCGCTGTCGGTGTTCGAACGGACGGGCGAGCTCGGCCTGCTCCGAGCGGTGGGAATGACACCCTCGCAGACCCGTCGGATGATCCGCTACGAGGCAGCCCAGGTCGCCCTGTTCGGCACGTCGATCGGTGTCGCCATCGGCGTGCTGTTCGGATGGGCGGCCGCCACCGCTCTGCCGGACTCGTTCGTGTACACGGTGGCCGTGCCCGTCGAGCGGATCGGCGTACTGATCGGCATCTGCACCGCTGCCGGTCTTCTGGCCGCCGCCTTTCCGGCCCGCCGGGCCGGTCGGCTCGACGTGCTCGACGCCATCGCTCATGGGTGACGGAAGTCGTCGAGCAGGTCCCGTTGGGGCGGGAGGAGCGTGTGCCGCTCAGCCGGGCAGGTCGGTCACCTGTCCGGCGAAGAGCACGAGGCCCGACCCGACGTGCCGGATGAGGTACAGGAACGGACGGTCGGTGATCACGGCCAACGCCGGTTCCGGTGGGCCCGATTCGTCGAAGCCGAGGGCGGTGGCCGCGGCCGCCACCGTTCCGATCTCGTCGACCTCGATGTCGGCGGCATGGACTCCGCCGGCCAGGAACACCCCTGGACCGATCCCGGGGTAGCTCCCCGGAGCGGCACCGATCTCGGTGAGCCAGGGGAGGAGGTCGAGCGCCGACGCCGTCTCCCACGTGGCCATCTGCAACTCCCAGGGGCCGGTGGCCGCGGCGGCGTCGAGCTCGTCGAGAAAGGTTGACGACAACCGATCGCGGATCTCGGCGAAGCGACCCTCGTCGGGCACGATGACCAACATCGAATGGTCCCCGCCGAGGTAGCCGACCTCGCCGGCAACGTAGCCGTCGCCGGCGCCGTGCCGTCCGGGTTGTTCGAGATCGCGCATCAGGGTGACGGGTGTGCTCGAGCCGTCGAGCCGGGTGAAGGTGGTCTCCACCTCGCCGTACTTGCCGAAGACCTGGTGCCACTGCGCCTTGAAATAGACGGCGTCGGTCAAGACGAGCTCGGTCTGCGGCGTGATGAAGCCCTGCGGCAGGAGTTCGGGGATCAGCCCGACGGTCTGTTCGCTGATCCAGGCGTTCACGCGGTCCCGGCTGGCTTCGGGGCGGCCTGTGTCGATCGCCTCGACATCGGCGCCGTGGTGTTCGGCAAGCAGGTCGATCCAGCTCTGGTCGGGCTGGGCGGTCTCCGAAGGCCAGATTCGATCGGCGATCCTCACCAGCGGCGTCGGTTGGTCGTCCAGGCCCTGTGCGGATCCGTTGCCGGCGGCGATTGCTGCGTCGATGGCGTTCCACGCCCGGTGGGGCTCCTCGGGCAGGCGGAGAGCCATGGCGATCCGCTCACCGGTAGGACCGTCAGCAGCCGGCTGGGCCATCAGGAGTGTGTGTCCGATGCTCGCCGGACTCAGCACCAGGTTCTCGTCGCTTCTCAGGCTCCGGAGGAAATCGAAGCCGGCGTCGTTCAATCCGGTGGCGAGACCGGCGACGGGTGCATCGTCCACCACGATTCGTTCGATCCCGTCCGAGGGTTCGAACCATAGGGACTCGACCGATCCTGGATCCGAACCACAGGCTCCCGCCAGAAGGGTGGCCATGAGGAGGACACCGATCGGCCTCACGATGATCAGACGACGTCCGGTCCGCCGCAGTTCCCGCCGACTCATGGATTGGCCCGCCGCCCGGTGAGGAAGGTGATCCCGCAGATCAACAGGGTGACCGGGGCGGCCAGGTGCACGTCGGTGGCCACGACGAGGATGGCGGCGATCACCGCGAGGAGGACGCCGGCCAGGAGCGCAGGGCCTCGCCCGTCGGTTCGGGATGTGTCAAACCTCATCGGCCCGATCTCTACCCCGCCGATCTTGCACAGGGCAACCGGCCGGAGATCGGGCGGGGACGGTGGGGCCGGTCCGGACCGCCCTCATCGGCGCTGGCGGGCGAGCCGGTCCAGTCGGCGAAGTTCGATCCACATGACGAGCCCGTATGGCGCTGCCCAGATGGGAGCGGTGAACGTGACGGTGGTGCCACCTTCTCGGCCGGCCTGCACCCGGTGGGTGGTGCCGCGGATCCCTGACAGATTCCACTCCCAGTGATCCTGGGCCAGATAGTGGGTGATCTCGAAGGGAATCCAGAACCCCAGCAGCGTTCGCACCCGTCCGGTGCTGCCCACCCCGATCCGTGACGGTCCGTCGACGATCCGCATCATCGGGCTCCACAAGTTCCAGTAGCGCGTCTCGGTCAGCAGATCCCACACCAGATCGACCGGTGCAGAGATCGTCCGGGCCACTTCAATACGACCATCGTGCCAACGCATGTAGGAACGATGGGCCAAATGCCCGTCGACGGCAAGGCCTACGATTGCAACTTCGTCCTAGGGTGTCGCAGTGGACTACTGCATCTTCACCGAACCACAGCAGGGCGCTTCGTACGAAACTCTCCTCGGCGTCGCCAACGCAGCCGAGAGGCACGGCTTCGCTGGGTTCTTCCGGTCCGACCACTACCTCAAGATGGGCGATGGGTCCGGTCATCCCGGACCGACCCACGCCTGGGTCACCCTCGCCGGTCTCGCTCGGGAGACATCCAAGATCCGGCTCGGCACCCTCGTGAGCCCGATCACGTTCCACGATCCCGGACCGCTGGCCATCATGGTCGCCCAGGTCGATGCGATGAGCGGCGGAAGGATCGATGTCGGAGTTGGGTCGGGCTGGTACCAAGCCGAGCACTCGGCCTACGGTCTGCCCTTCGGTGCGCTCCGGGACCGGATGGACCGCTATGAGGAGGCGCTCGGCCACCTCGTCGGCCTCTGGACCACGCCTCTGGGGGAGACCTACTCCAGCTCCGGCGGGGCCTGGGAGTTCGACGACTCTCCCGGCCTCCCCAAGCCGGTCCAGACACCCCATCCGCCGATCATCCTCGGGGGTCGCGGTCCCAAGCGCACGCCGGCGCTGGCGGCCCGGTACGCATCCGAGTTCAACCTGCCGTTCGTGCCCGAAGCCGAAGCTCCGGCGGTCCTGAGGAGGGTACGTGACGCCTGCGAGGCCCACGGTCGTGATCCGGCGACGCTTCGCACCTCGGCCGCCCTGGTCGTGTGCGCCGGCGAGAACGACCGGGAGGTGTCACGACGAGCCGATGCCATCGGCCGCCATGTCGACGAGCTGAAGGAGAGCGGCCTGGCCGGATCACCCGACGAGATCCTCACCAAGGTTAGGCGCTACGCCGATCTCGGAATCTCACGGATCTACCTTCAGATCCTCGACCTGGCCGACCTCGACCACGTGGCCTTCCTCGGCGAGCGCGTGCTCCGGACCTGAGTACACACCTCGCCGGCGGCGTGCCCGCTACACGGTGCTGCCCCAGTACCCGGGGGCCTCGACGAGGTGGATACGGATCTGTCCAGAGGTCTCATCGACGATGAACACATTGTTGATCGACAGGGCCCCTTTGTCGCTGCAGGCGAGGGTTTGGACCCACCGGACGCCGGGAGCGCTGGTCTCCTGCGACAGCTCGACCGGTTCGAAGGGACCGAATCGCGTGATGAAGTCCTCCAGGACGAAGGTGATCGCACGGTGGCCGGTGGCGGTGGATGCCCAGGTGACGAGCTCAGAATCCGGCGCGTAGTTCTCGGCCACAAACGTCCGAACGTCGCCGGTGACGAGACTGTCGTGGTAGGCATCGACGATGGCGTGCTCCATGAACCGACACTAGTGGGGTGGGTGTGGAGATCGTTGCTCGACTTCGACAAACCGAGCGATCCCCGCCGGGACGGACCTGCCAGACTGAGCGCATGGGGACCGACATCTCCAGTATTCCCGTCGACGGGGCCGAGCTGGCCACTGCGCGATGGGGGAGTGGTGTGCCCGAAATCATCCTGCTCCACCACGGACTCGGATCGACCGGCCAGTGGCGGGGCGTGCCCGCCGGCCTCTGGGCCGCGACCGGCTGGTGCACCGTCGCCTACGACCGGCCCGGTCACGGGACCTCGACACCGGTGCCCGACGGCCCCTGGCCGGCCGACTGGCTCCACCGGGAGGCCGGGCGGCTTGAAGCACTGCTGGACCGCTTGGGCGTCGAGCGATCGGTGCTCGTCGGACACTCCGATGGTGCATCGGTCGCGCTGATCTTCGCCGCCGAACATCCCGAACGGGTCGAGCGGATCGTCTCCATCGCCGCCCACAGCTACGTCGAGCAGGTCTGTGTCGATCGCATCGCCCAGCTCCGGACCGAGCCGGGAAGCCTGATCGACGGGCTGGCGAAGTATCACGCTCATCCGGCGGCGGTTTTCGAGGCGTGGAGCGGCGTCTGGGTCAGCGACGAGTTCGCCCGATGGGACATCCGGTCTCTGATCGGAGCGGTGCGTGCCCCGACCGTCGTGGTGCAGGGCCGGGATGACGAGTACGGCACTGACGCCATGGCCATCGACACCGCAGCAGCGATCGGCGGCAACGCCCGCGTGGTGCTCCTCGACGGCCTCGGCCACCTGCTGCCTCAGCAGGCGCCCGACCTGGCGATCGACTTGGTCGTCGAGGCGCTGGCAAGCGGCGGGTGACCGGAACAGCCGGCGGGGGTACCATCTCGAACTTCGCTCCAACGATCCGCCGTTGTGGAGTTGAGCCAATTCGCCCACGATTGTGGGCCAAAAGGCTCAAGTTGAGGTGCCCGGCTTGCCGAAGATGCGGCCATGCCGCCGTTCCCGGTGCCACCCGAAGGGTGGCCCTCTCGCCCGCACCGCCCCGGCACCCGTCGCCGGTCGCCGGTCCAGGAAACCATCGCCCTGCTCGCCGGTCGGCCCCGTCCGATGGGACGGACCGAGCGGCGGTCGATCGTGCAGTCGCTGTTCCACGAAGGACCGCGTCGCGGGCCCTTTCTGCATCGATTCCACTCGCTGATGGTGCTGTCGGTGGCGATCGCCGTTCTCGGCCTGCTGGCGAACTCGACGGCCGTCGTGATCGGGGCGATGCTCGTCGCCCCCCTCATGGGTCCGACCCTCGCCGTGGCAGCCGCCCTGGTGATGGACTGGCGCCGACGGGTGGCGACGTCGGCCATGACGGTTCTGGTCGGTTCCGCCTTGGCCGTTGGGCTGTCGGCACTCATGAGTTTCCTGCTCCCGGGCGACCCTGAGCAGCTCAGCGAGGAGCTGCTGGCACGGACCTCACCGACGCTTCTCGACCTCGCGGTGGCGTTGCTCGCCGGCGCTGCCGGCGCCTACGCCAAGCTCCGCCGGCAGGCGGCCGACGCCATCGTCGGTGTCGCCGTGGCCGTGGCCCTGATCCCTCCGCTGGCCGTCCTCGGCATCACCCTCGAACTCGGGCGATACCAGATGGCTATGGGCGCTCTGCTGTTGTTCCTCGCCAACGTCAGCGGCATCGTGACGGCGGCGGCGGCGACCTTGCTGCTTCTCGGGTTCGTGCCCTCCACCCGGCTCCGGTCCAAGCGGGCTCGGGTCGCACAGAGCCTGCGCCTCGCCGTTCTCGGCACGGTGGCTGTCGTGGCACCGCTCCAGGTCGTGGACCAGTGGCGACCGCAGCCGACCCTCGATTCGAATCCCGAGGAGTTGGTGGCCGAGGCCGTCGACGCCTGGCGCTCCGACGTCACCATCATCGCCTTCGCCATGACCCGAACCGACCCGGATCGTCCCCCGGTGCTGGAGCTCACGGTCGCGTCGGACAACGGGATCGATAGCCCGCTCGGCGCCGACCGTTTGGCCGAGGACCTGGCCACGATCGTCGGTGAACCTGTGGAGGTGGTGTTGACCGCCGTGGAGAGCAACGTCGAGTCGGCGGTCGGCGAGGGCGACGGTAAGGGGGACGCCGAGGGCAACGGCGAGGAGTGACCCGGCCGCTCGCTAGTCGAGCTTGGAGATCGTGTCGCCGACACTCACCGATCCGGCGGCGACCACCCGAGCGTTGATTCCCCGGATCCGCAGATTCCTGTCCGAGTTGACCCAGCGGGCGGCGTCCATGCCGAACCGCTGGGCGAACTTGGCACAGCCGGTGTGGGGCTTGGCGGTCACCTCCAGCTCCGCCGAGCCGATCGACAGGCGGGTTCCGGGCGGGAGATTGACGAGACTCAGGTCGAGGTCGACCAAGAACTGGTCGCCGGCCAGCGACCATCGACTCCGATCTCCACCGGCGACCAGGTCGACGGCATGGACGTTCATGGTTGTGATCTCGGCCTCGGGGTGGACGCGGCCGTCGGGCGTGGTGGGATTGCCCCGCACCACATGATTGTCGCCGATCAGGCCGGCACCGGGTTGGAGTTGCGCCGTCTCTGGTTCCTGCCGCTGATCGATCTCAGGTCGGGCGACGATCATCGCAACCGTGCCGCTGTCGCTGGGCGATTCGATCAGTCGGTGGAGCCCCCCGGTGAGCTCCTCGGCTGTCGGATGGTTGGCTCCGGCGTGGGCCGACGTTCGTTGGGCCATGAGCTCATTGTCGCAGATCGGGAAGCGATCCGATGCCAAATTGAGAACGGCGGTCCGGGACTTTGGCCTCTCCGGTGGGTACAACCGACCCTCTACGGTCGATGTGCGTCTCACGAAAGGAGCCGGATGCATGGTGTATGAGGAGTCGATCGTCCTGTACGAGCCCTTCGAGGACGTGCTGAGCAGGGTGAAAGAGGCGTTCGCGGCCGAGGGATTCGGCACGCTGACCGAGATCGACCTGCAGGGCACGCTCGAAGAGAAGGTCGGCAAGCAGATGGACCGCTACGTGATCGTGGGGGCCTGCAATCCGCACCTCGCCAGCCGGGCGGTGGACGTGATCCCCGAGATCGGCGTCCTGCTGCCCTGCAACGTCGTGGTGCGAGAGACTCGATCGGGGGTGATGGTCGATGCCATGGACCCGGGAATGATGGCCGGTATCAGCGGCGTCGCCGAGATCGAGCCGATTGCCGACGAAGCTCGACAGCTGGTGAACAACGCCCTCGCCCGACTCACCGCGTCCTCCTGAGGACTCGACGCCGCCGGCCTGTTCCGATGCGCCAGAATCGGAAGGTGTTCCGGTGGAAGCGTCGCTCCGATCGAGCCGGACACCGCCACAGAGTGGCGGGTCCCCCGGCATCGGCCAATGGTGCCTCTAGCATGCACCTCGTCTGGGATGCCCCGCCGAACCCGCTGGATGCGGTGGAGGTCACGATCACCGTCCTCGACCGCCCGATCGTGCCCCAGTTGTATTTCTGGGCGCTGCAGGTGGGCTTTTTCGACGGTTCCAAGCGAGTGGGAGCCGCCCACCTCGGGATCCAGTACCACCCGGGATACCCCGGAGCAGGTGCGGTCAACTGGGGCGGCTACGACGAGTCGGGTCGCCAGCTCGGCGGTTTGTTGCTGATCCCTTCGGCGCTCGACAACCCGAACACCGGGGACTACGCCTGGACCGCCGGCGTCGCCTACCGGCTCCGCGTCGAGCCGTCGCCGGTCTCGGGCTGGCGGGGTTCGATCACCGACACCTCGACCGGCGTGACGACGGTGATCCGAGATCTCCTCGGTGGTGGATCGACGCTGTCGTCACCGATCACCTGGAGCGAGGTGTTCGCCCCCTGTGATGCCCCGCCAGTCGCCGTGCGGTGGAGTGAGCCGGCGGTCGTGACCAGCGACGGCCGCCGTGTCGCCATCCCCTCGGCCCGGGTCAGGTACCAGTCAGTGGTCGACGGCGGATGCTCGAACGGCTCGTCCCTGCCGGCCGCCGGAGGGATCGATCAGCAGACATCGGTCCTGCGGCAGGTCCCCGAGGGCCGCATCCTTCGGTTCTGAGGCGCAGTTCGAGCATCATGAGGAGGCGTGGCCCGTCTGTTCATCGCCATCCTCCCGACCGAACCGGTGGTCGCTCAGCTCTCCGCCCTCTCTCGCGCCGACCGGAGGGTCCGGTGGGTTCGTCCCGAGTACTGGCACGTGACCCTCCGTTTCCTGGCCGACGCCGACCCGTCGAGCGTCGCCGGCATGCTCGACGGTGAACGACTGCCGGCGGCGACGGCCGTCTACGGCCCGGCGACCGCGACGCTGGGCACGGCGGTCATCGTTCCGGTGCAGGGTCTCGAATCACTGGCCGGTGCCGTTCACCGGGCGACCGCCTCCGTTCCCGGAGCAGACCGGGCTCGCCCGTTTCGGGGCCACCTCACCGTCGGGCGGCTCCGCCAGCGCCGTGCGCCGACCGACGTCCCGGGACAGACGATCTTCGCCCAACAAGAGGTCGCCGAGATCGTCTTGATGGAGAGCCGGCCGGACCGGCATGGCCACGTCCACCTGGTGCGCTCGGTCTGGGCGGTCGGATCCTGAGGGTCTCAGGTGGCCGGCTGGTACAGCTTGGCGTAGTAGTCCTCCAGCATCCGTTTGACGGCGAAGTGCTCACGGGTCGTCTCGATGCTGGCCCGCATCATCGACTCCCAGGTTTTCTTGTCGTCGTAGTAGGTGGGGAGCACGTTGTCGAGCACGACGTCGTACAGGGCTGCGAGATCGTGGGCGTCCTGCTCGGCGACATCGGCCGACTCGTAGCCGTCGCCGATCTGCCAGCCGTTGACCCCGTCCTGACAGGCCTCGGGCCACCACCCGTCGAGGATGGAGCAATTGAGGACGCCGTTCATCGCCGCCTTCATGCCGCTGGTTCCGCTGGCTTCCTGGGGCCGGCGTGGGTTGTTGAGCCAGACGTCGGCCCCCCGGGTGAGCATCCGACCGATCTCCATGTCGTAGTTCTGGAGGAACACCACGGCGTTCGGGTACGTCTTCATCATCACCACCAGGTTGGCCACGATTCCCTTCCCGGTGTCGTCGAGCGGGTGGGCGTTCCCGGAGAACACGATCTGAAGATCGCCACTCTGGAGATAGGGCTCGATGCGTTCGAGGTCGGTGAAGATCAGATCGGCCCGCTTGTACGGGGCGGCCCGCCGGCTGAAGCCGATGAGGATCTTGTTCACGTCGAGGGTGGCGCCGGTGCGGTCGGCGATGAAGTCGATCAACTCCCCCTTGAGTTCATTGTGGACATCGAGCAGGGGCCGGCCCGCCTCGAACGCGTCGGTGATCCGATCGTCGACCCAGGTCGGTGTGTGAATGCAGTTGGTGATCCCGACGATCTCACTGCGGCCGGCGATGTGGTGCCACATCCGGTTGGCGGTCTCGGCGTGCAGCATGGCGACGGCGTTGGAGTTGCGTGACACGCGGAGGGCGGCGACGGTCATGTTGAACGGTTCCCCGCCGATGCGGACCATCTGTTCGCGGGTCAGGCCCCGGAAGGCGCCCATGTACTCCATGGTCCCGAGATCGTGCGACTCGTTGCCCTGGACGACCGGAGTGTGGGTGGTGAACACGACCTCGGTGCGGGTCGCCCGCCAGGCGTCTTCGAAGCTCAGCCCCTCGGATTTGTGCTCCTCGATGAGCTCGATGGCGGCGAGAACGGCGTGGCCTTCGTTGAAGTGGAAGACGTCGATGTCGAGGTCCAGAGCCCGCAGCGCCCGAACGCCGCCGATACCGAGCACGATCTCCTGAGCGAGGCGCTCCTCTTTGAACCAGCCGTACAACTGACCGCAGATCCACCGGTCGTCGCTGTGGTTCTCCTCCAGGTCGGTGTCGAGCAGGTAGAGCGGAGAGTTCCCGTAGTCGGTTGTCCTCCACACCTTGACCTGGACTTGGCGGTCGCGAATCGTCACCGGCACGATCACGCCGGTGTCCTCGAGGTCGTAGCGGCGGTTCTTGTAGCTGTCGTAAGGGACGCCGTCGTCGTCGACGAATTGGTCGGTGTACCCCTGCTTCCACCGGATGCCGATCCCGATGATCGGGAGGCCTTCGTCGTGAGCACCCTTGAGGTAATCCCCGGCCAGGATCCCCAGCCCGCCGGAGTACAGCTTCAGATCACTCTGGAGGCCGTACTCCATGGAGAAGTAGGCCACTGTTGCACGCTCGTCACTCATCGATCAGTCACTCCGTGGTCATGGCGGGCTCCGCCGGTCCGACCGCAACACTGTAGGGGCGCCGGGACCGTGGGCGGCGGCCTCTCCGGTGCGTATTCCCGGTGATCCAGCGCTGGATGGGCCGCTCGCGAGGGGGGCGGTCACGTAGAGTCGGGGCATGGCCCGGATCGAGGAACGGCATCCCGCCGGTGCGCCGGGGGACTGGTATGTCGATACCCGCTGTATCGATTGCGACGCCGCTCGCCACGTGGCACCGGGCCTGATCGCCAGAAATCCCGGCGATGGTGTCTCGGTGTTTCTCCGTCAGCCCGAAACGCCCGAGGACATCGAGGCGGCGTGGCGGGCCGTCCTCGTCTGCCCTACCCGGTCGGTGGGTCACGTGCGGGAGCGTCGCCCGCCGGCGCCGGTCTTTCCGCAGGACCTCGGCGATGGCGTGTCGCGGCTGGGCCACAACGCCAGGGACTCCTTCGGCGCCCACAGCTACCTCGTGGAGCGCCCGGACGGGAACCTCATGGTCGACTCCCCACGCTGGACGAGGGAGGTCGTCGAACCACTGGAGGATCGAGGCGGACTGGCTCACATCCTGCTGAGCCACCGCGACGACGTCGCCGACGCCGATCGGTACGCCGACCACTTCGGCACCCGTGTGTGGATCCACGCCGACGACCGGGGAGCCGCCCCGTACGCCACCGATCTGCTCGAGGGTGAGCGGCCCCACGAGATCGTGTCCGGCGTCGTGGCCTTCCCGGTTCCGGGCCACACCAGAGGCAGCGTCCTGTACCACGTGGACGGCCACCTGCTGTTCTCAGGAGACTCGCTGGCCTGGCACCCCGGCCGGGACGAGCTCACGGCGTTCCGCAGAGCCTGCTGGTACTCGTGGGACGCCCAGACCGAGTCGCTGGGACGGTTCGCTGCGTCCGGCCTCATGTTCGATCGGCTGTTTTGCGGCCACGGCTGGAGTCACGACGCCGATCTCGACACCTTCGCCGCCGAACTGGCTGCCCTGGTCGATCGGATGCCAGGCCTCCGGTGAGCCGATCCCGCCTGAGCGCTGAGCGGTTCGATCGGATCGTGGTCGGGGTGCTCGCCGCCTCGGTGGTGGCAGCTGGCCGTGCTGCGGCTCAGTTAGCGGGGCCGCCTGTCAACCCGTGGGGAGGGTCATCAGGTCGTCGAATGCCTCCTCGGTGCAACACCGGAGGAGGGTGGGATCTTCGATCGCTGCGGGGTCGATGTGCATGCCGATGTCGATCGAGCCGGCGGTGGTGTGCAGCGTGACGTTGCAGGCGGTGCCGGCGACCGGCCCGAGCACATAGGTGTGCAAGGTCTTGGCCCCGGCGACGAAGGTCTCGCCCAGGTAACCCGGCAGGTTGCTGGTCGCCATGTCGATGTGCGCCGCCTGGGAACGGGTCATGCTCGTCACCAGCGGCGTGGGCAACAAGTTGGCCAGCGTCGCCAGCGCTGCCATCGGTCCTCCGCCGCGTACGTCGTCGCGCCTGTCGTGGAGCAGGTCACGGATCGCCGCGAACCGCTGGCCGACCGGCATCGGACGAGCGGGGACATACAGCGGCACCGGGGTGAAGGCGTTGGTGTCGTCTGGGTTGGCCTGATGGGTGCTGACGACGAAGGTGATGTGGAGGCGCTCCACATCGGCCCCGACCGCCTGGTGGTAGCGCGCCGCACCGTCGACCAGCCCGGTGATGAAGAAGTCGTTGAGCCTGCCGTCGAGTGCCTTCCAGCGGTCGTGGGCGGCGTCGAACGGGATGCTGAGCGCTTCGGCACGGCGCCAACGGGACCGCTTCCGCCAGATCGGCGACCCGGCCGGCTGGAGCTGGTCACCCGCAGCTCGGATCACGCTCTCCACCTCGCGGCCGATCTCGAGCATCTTGGGCGGATGGGTGATGGCGTCGAGGAGCGCTCGCCCGACCCTGACCGGCCGGCGCAGCGCCCCGCTCACCAGGTCGCCGACCACGCTCTGCTCCGCATCAGACGCGATGGTGCGGAGATCGACGTCGTCGACCGGTGGGTGAGTAGCATCCCGGGCCAGGTCGGTGAACGCCGCCGTCAATCTGACGGCCCCCTGACCGTCGGCCACGACGTGGTGGATCTTCATGGCAAGGGCGCCTCGATCGCCCTCGACACCGTCGAGGACGACGAACTGCCAGAGCGGTCGGGTTCGGTCGTACGGGTCCTGGAGGAAGAGGACGAGCCACTCCAACAACTCCTGTAGTGACCCGTCGCCCGGGGCACTCAGCCGGCGGACGTGCCAGCGGAGATCGAACTCGTCGTCTGTCTCCCAGTGGGGTACGACGACCGGTGCCAGCGGTGCGACCACGTGCTGGCGCAGCCTCGGTTCGTGCCGGACGGCGTTGGCCACCGCCCGCCGGAAGTCGTCGAAGTCCAGCGGCCGGTCGAAGATGGTGATCGATCCGCCATTCGGGGAGAGCCACGGGTCGCGTTCGATGGCCCACATCATCGCCTCGGAGTCCGTCATGTCGCGGTTCGAGCCGGGGTCGTCACGCTCCATGGGGAAACACTAACCGGGCCGGTCGGCAGGTGTCGTCGTCGCCCGCCGGCACCGATCGAAGCTGATCGGTCGGGCCCGAAGCGCAGCGCCGGCTCACGCGGCAGGTGTCAGCCGAGCCAGTGCACCCGTGCCCACGTGCGCCGACCGCACGCCGGGCATACGAGCCACCGGCTGTGCTTCCGGCCCGGGATCCAAAGCGAGAACTTCAGCAGCCGAAACCCGAGATCGATCACCGATTGGCGGGAGTGAACCAGGCACTCAGAACACTCGATCCTGACCGTTCCGAGCCGGCGGCCCGTACCGGTCGAGTACAGGGCCCGG
>JBFGLT010000009.1:0-41939 GCA_041576015.1 Acidimicrobiales bacterium | reverse complement strand
ACCGCCGAGTAGGTGTGGAGGCGGTGATCGGTGGTGAGATCGCCGAAGGCCTCGAAGAGCACCACTTCGCCGTCGAAACCGAGGGCGACCTGGCACCCGGGAATCCGCCCCTCGTCCACCTCGCGCCGGCACCGCTCGAGGAGAGAAGTGAGTCGCTCGGGTACGAGTGTGGTCATGGCACTGCGACGCTAGCGTCCTCCACGACTTCCCCGCCCCCATCGTCCCGAGCAGCGGCGGGACAGACGCGCCTGCGTCAGCCCCCTCGGAGTCGGGCGGAGTCGGTTTCAACATAGCTTCGCTGCGGTAGGACACCAGCACCAACAACAGACGGCAGGACGGCAACCCGCTCCACGCTCGTCGGTGAGCGTGCCTCCGCACGATTTAGGAGCTAGCCATGGCCAACAAGGGCCGCACGAAGAGGGCACAGAAGCCCAACAAGAAGACCTCCAAGGCTCAGGGCGACGATCAAGGCGCGGCGTGGGAGATCAACGATTCACGAAGCGACCGGAACGAGGTAGACGAGAAGCCCCTGCCCTCGCGCTTCGACCAGGAGTACCAAGGCGAGGCATGGAAGATCAACGAGAACACCGAAGGCAGTTGATGCCTCGCTGCTCAGGCAAATCCTGAGCCGGGACTGCGGGCGGAAGATCGTGGACGCCGACGTTTGCGCGACGATGAGCCTCCTCTCCAGTATTCAGACGTGCATCGTGGGCGCCGACATTCGATTCGATTCGGCTCCGTAGCCGACGCTCACCGGTCACAGCCGTTCGGGCGATGTCGTATCGGCCCTTGGCCTCTGGACGATGTGGTGGAGGGGCCGGACGATCGATGAGAAGCGGCCCAGACTTGGTCCGCACCGCCGAGAGAAGGTCGTCATGACCACGACGATCCAAAGATCACGCAGAGGTGCCGTGTCCACGCTCGAAGAGCGGAGCGATACAAGGCCGCTTGGAGGTTGGCGGCGGACCGGGTTGGCGCTGGTGATCAGCCTATTTGTGGCGCTGGCCGGGATCGGCGCATGGCTGGTCTCTGGCCAGACCCGCGACTCCGACAGCTCGAGGCCACTGGCAATCGACCCCGAGATCGAGGAGCTGATTGCCGACTACTTCGCAGCGAGAAACGCCTACGACCCGGGCGCGTTCAGGGATCTGACCACCGACGACTACATAATCTTCCAGACGCAAGGGCGGTTCCCGAGTGGAGGATTCGCCGTGGAGGTGACGAGAGACGAGGCCCTCGAGCACTTCGGAACAACCAACCCCAACGTTCAGCCCCTCTTGAAGCGTCTCGGTGAGCCATTCATGATCGGCGACGCCGACGGACCATGGCATGTCGCCCAGGCGTGGGAGTCACGCCTGACGACCGCCGTGGGCACCACCATCGTCCACAGGGCGATCACCATCATCACGGTCGTCGACGACGACGGCATCCTGAGAGTCGCTCGCGAGATCGCCACCCCCTATCGAATGCAATCGACCGACTGACCGCACCTACTGGAACGCTCGAATGACCACCAGCCAAGCAGGGGCGAGTCGGACTTGTCCTGCGCCCTTGGCAGGAATCGAACCTGCGACGCACGGTTCAGGAATGACCATCGAGCGTGACGATTCGAACGCTGTGGGTTGTCTGGAGTGGTCCTGGCGTTTTGGTCCGCTGCACCGAGACGCACGGTTTGGAGACCGACGCTCAGGTGGATGGGCAGAACGATGGGCAGGGGGGTGCGGAGAGCATGCGAGAAGACCCTGCGATCGCAGTTCTCCACCTCTTTGAGGTGGAGAAGCAAGTCGACCACCCGGCGAACGCCGTATCAAGGTAAGTTGAAGCCGTGGATCCGGTGGTTCTTGCCAGCGCACGCAAACACGGGATCAACGACGACGACATGCTCCACGCCTACCGCAACCCGATCCGAGTCTTCGACCTCGACGACCTCACCATGCTCATCGGCCCCGACGCCTCCGCCCGCCTTCTCGAGATCGGCGTGGCTGAAGCCGAGGGGATCGAGTTCGTCGTTCACGCCATGGCGGCCCGACCCAACTGCCTGGAGGCCTGATGCCCAGATCGATCCAAGAAATCCTCGACCACGCCGACGAACTCGCCCGCCGGTTCGAGGACTACGAACCCGAACCCGGCGACGAACGCCCCGTCGAGGAATACCTTCTCCAACGAGCCGCACTGGCCCGCGCTCGTGGGGAGCGTCAGGTCGTCGACGCTGTCACCTCGGCCCGGGCCAAGGGTGTCTCCTGGCAGCGCATCGGCGAACTGCTCGGCACCTCCGCCCAGGCCGCCCAACAGCGCTATGGCGCTGTCATCGAGGCCAGCTGATACCGCGCACCAAGAACACCCGAGCTGCCGATCTGCGCTGCTCTTCCGTGTCGATACCTTCAAGAGCAGTGGTCGAGGGTTCACCAGCACGAGACCTTGACGCCGCTAGCCCTGCGGCTCCTTCGATGTCGCTGGCTTGGGACAGGGTCACCGCGAGTCCGGGTAAGAGATTCCCATCGACGAGTCCGGAGAGTGCCGATACGCGCTCGTCGGGACGTCGGGAAGCATGACGATCACAACAAGAACCTTCTCCGTACTGTTTGGTCGGTTTCTTGTAGCGTTCAGTTGCCACCTCTGCCTGCAGGATTGTCCCTGGCATTAGTGGCCGCGTCTGCCATCGCAAGCTTCGATTTCACCCCGACCTCTGATGAACTCGGCAGGGTCGCCGTCGGCCCTCGCTCTCTCGTGTCACCCCGAACCTTCGGGCAACCTCCACGACACTGTCCCCATCATTGAGAACCCCCACCACGGCCTGCTAGCGCTGCTCCACAACACTCAGCTCCACCAACACGATGACGACCCCCTCCAGTTCGGCGACGACGGATCGTCACCAGCGAAGAAGGCTCAGCCCCACCAGGCGCGGACCCTCACCTGTAACACAAGAACCGGAGCCACTGTCGCCCAGGAACCGGAACCCGTCCCAAAAGTGTCACCCACCTACCGGAGCCAACATGTCAACCATGACCCGGGACAGCACACATCGGATGGGCAATTCGGCCAGGAGATGGGCAACTCCGCTCGGATGACCAACCGGCCCGACAAACTCTGAGCTGGATTTTCGCTGCGCCCTTGGCAGGAATCGAACCTGCGACGCACGGTTTAGGAAACCGACGCTCTATCCACTGAGCTACAAGGGCTGGCTCGTCGCCGGGCTCACTCTATCCATGCCAGTTCCGGGGCTCGAGGCCTCATCTGCCGGCACGGCTAGCCCGCTGGCGTCGCCACCTGAGCGATCCTGACAGCCAGACCGGTCAAATCCGGTGGGCGGGGGCGGGAGTTCGTGGCGGTGGTCAGAGGACGGGGCGAAGGGCTCGCTGTTGCGGCTCAGCTGTGTTCGAGGAACCGCTGGCGTTCCCAGTCGTTCACGTCATCGGGGTGGGGATTGTTGGCGGCCGCCAGAGCCAGCTCGGCCTCGGCGATGCTGACATAGCTGCGGCTGAACGCGTCGCCGAGCTTTCCGGCGAGAGCGCTGCCGTCGAAGGCATCGATGGCCGAAGCGAGGTCGGCGGGCAGACGAGGGTGGTCGCCCGGGTTCGTGTACATGTCGCCCACGCACAACATTCCCGGGTTGAGATCCCGTTCGATACCGTCGGCGCCGGCGGCCAGAATCCCCGCCAGCAGGACGTAGGGGTTGGCGTCGGCTCCCGCAGCCCGGTACCCGACGCGGTTGGCCGGCGAGCCGGACTCGGCGACGCAGCGGGCCAGCACCGTTCGGTTGTCGAGACCCCATGTGACGTGAGTGGGAGCGAAGGTATAGGGCCGGATCCGCTTTGGCCCGTTGCTGGTCGGCGCAGCCAGCAGGGTGAGAGCCTGCCCATGCTCCAAGATGCCCCCGAGCCAGTTCCGCATGAGCGGATTGGGATCACCGTCGGCGCAATCGGCGAACGCGTTGTAGCCCCCGCTGGTCAGGCTGGTGTGGACGTGCATGCCCGAGCCCGAGACGTCGCTCCACGGCTTGGGCATGAAGGTCGCGCGCAACCCGTGTTGCACGGCGACCTGCTTGACGATCGACTTGAACAGCACGGCGTTGTCGGCGGCGGCCATGGCGTCGGCCGGAGCCAAGTTGATCTCGATCTGGCCGGGGCCGTACTGGGCGCCGGACGACTCCACCTCAATCCCAGCACCGATGAGCGCTTCCCGCATCGCATGGACAGCTGACTCGACCTCGATCGCATCGGTCAGCGAACCGAACTGGATGTGCTGCTGGACAGGTAGCCAGTCGGGCGTGCAGAGATAGAACTCCATGGCGGTGGCCACGACAGGCTCGAGGCCGGCGGTTCGGCACCATTCGATCTGTGCGGCCAGCACCGCTCTCGGCGACAGCGGGTGGGGTTCGCCGTGTTCGTTGAAGGCGTCGGAGAACACGAGCGCGTACCCGGGCCGGTGGGTGAGGATCCGGCCGGTCGAGTGGTCGGGCACCAGATGACAATCGAGGTAGCCCGAGTCCATGTTCACGAACTCGTTGGCCGGGAGGTCGTTTCGCACATCGAACACGAAGATGGCATCGGCGATGTGGGCGCCGGTTCGGTGCACCGAATCGAGGAATCGCTCCACCGGGATTCGCTTGCCCCGCAGATGGCCCTGGGTGTCGGGAGTCGCCAGCTCCACCGTGTGCACGGTGTACCTCTTCTTTGTCACCATGGCGTGGAACTCGTCGAGCGACAGGGCGATACCGGGCACGGTGTATGTCCTTTCGTCAGGTTCGGGCACGGGCGACGCGATCGAGGACTCGGCGTCCCCTCCGATCGCCCATCGGGGGTCGGTTGTGGGCGGTTCGTGCAACGGGCTCCTCGGCTCCTGGTCCCAGTAGTCCAGCCCGACACCAGCGGGCGGAGTTCGGCGCGTCGACGCCGCTGGCTC
Organism: Acidimicrobiales bacterium; assembly: GCA_041576015.1. GTDB lineage: Bacteria > Actinomycetota > Acidimicrobiia > Acidimicrobiales > SZUA-35 > JABDIY01. The sequence goes on along the minus strand of JBFGLT010000009.1, from coordinate 37,037 downwards.
GCCTGCGGGCTCCAACCGGCGCACCATCGGGCATCTTCACTTCGTCGAGGAACACCTCGGTCGTATCGTCATCGCTCATCGTCTCAATCGGGCTTGTCGTCAGTCCCTGGATGAGTGAACCATCGGGGCGGCGCAACTCCACCAGGTAAATCAGACCGGTTGCCCGCCGGCGGCGCCACGGATTGGGATGGCGCATGCAGAAGGCCGACCAGAACTCGCCCGTCTGTCGGATCGCCCCTGAGCACGGGGCCACCCCATCTAGGGTGGGTCCATCGACGATGATGCCCCATGGGAAGATGTCGACCCCGAGCGACTGCGGGAGTGCGCCTACTGGCGGTGCGGCGAGCTGTTCGAACGACGGTCGGCCCCTCACCGCTTCTGCCGAAAGGCGTGCCGATCTCGACAGCGGAAATGGGAGCGGGCACAGCGGCGGCGGTCCCTGCGCCAGGCCGACGGGGGTCGTTGATCATTCACCGGCGACGGGCCACGAGCACGGTGGTCGGAACCACTCGATCGGCCCAGCGCCGCTTGTAGGCCATGTCCATCCCCAAGTCGTAGGTCTGGACGCCGGGGAGCCGTCGCAGCTGGTGTGCCTGCAACAGATGGCCGACTTCGAGGTCGGCTGTCTCCGCCGCGTAGCTCAGCTGGAGCCCCCGGTAGATCCCGGCCCGGACGCCACCGAGAATGAAGCCGACATCGCGCCCGTCCAGACGGGCGAAGGACACCCGCAGCCGTCGGCGGCGCCCTAGGCGATCGATCATCGTCTCGTACATCGTGGCCATCGGGGCCGACGCCATGCCCTCGTCCTGCTTCCACGCTCGTGCTTCGACGGCGAGAAGACGCTCCATCAAGCCGTCGGGCGAGTGCACATCCGCGAAGGTGATTCCCGCCGCCGCAGCCGCCCGATCCCGGCGGCGGAGCTGCTGGCGGAACCGGGAACTCCGGCGTTCGAGCCAACCGTCGTAGCCCTCGTCGATGTCGGCCACGCAGCGGTGGATCCCCTCGCCGCGGTAGACATCGGCCAGGCGGTGCAGGCTGAGCGCCAGTTCGCGGAACAGCGGCGACCGCTCGCTCAGACCGGTGATCACGACCCGATCCCACCGCTCGCCGCTCAGGGCCTCGGCGAACTCCCCGGCCTGGACGTTCGGGTCGGGCAGGAGTACCGGACAGGAGAAGCCCCACAGCGGCTCGAGGCCGCCGAGAACGTGGGCCCCGTCGGAGTCGACGTAGCGGGCCAGCAGCGCGCCCCAGCGTTGCAGGTTGCCGAACACGACCGGCGGCACTCGAGGGGCGAATCCCGCATGGGTGCTGAAGGTCCAGTCCGGACCTGAACACCAGGGGTCGATATCGGCGGTGGCGTCGACGAGCGTCTCGATGCTGCGCCACCGGGCACGAAGCTCGTCGAGGGTCAGTAGTCCCGCCCGAGGAAGAAGAGGGCGAGCAGCCCGAGCAGCGCTTTGCCGAAGCTGATCGGCTCGGCAGGGACGGGCACCGCCCGGGGTCCCCGGATCGTCGCCGCGTTCAACCGATCGACTGGACGGGTGACCGGACCGGTCGACGCCGCCCTGGGCCGAGCCGACCCCACCGGCGTGCTCGCATTGGCCGGGTCCTCCAGCACCGCATTGACTTCGGCGCCGACGATGATCGAGATCGAGGTGAGCTGGAGGAAGATGATGAGGCCGGCGATCCCGCCGAGCAGGGCGTAGGCGGCGCCGAAGCTGCCGATCGAACGGGCGTAGTAGCTGAAGACCACCGCCGACAGCACCCAGAGCCCCGTGGCCACGACCGCTCCCTTGTTCCGCCACGGTGTCCGGTGGTCCCGGTCGGGGCTGTACCGATAGAGCACGGTCAGCGCTCCGATGAACATGACCGCCAGGAATGGGTAGATGGCGACATTCACTGTGGTTTCGGCCAGCGAGCCGAGATCGGCCGCCGCCGCCAAGGCGGGGATCACGCCCAGCACCGCCGTCACCGCCACGACGAACAGGATCCCGAGAAACGTGAACAGGTAGGCGAGGCCCCGCAGAAACAACCCCGGACGGGTCTCACGGGCCTCGTAGGCGGCGTTGACCGTATGCATCAGCTTCTGGACCGCCCCCGACGAGGAAAACAGGGCCAGACCGATCCCCACGATGGTGCCGACCACGCCGCCGCTTCCGGTGGCTTTGTCAGCAGCCTCGTTGGTGATGGTCTCCACGAGCGTCTTGGAGTCACCGTCGAGGTTCTCGGTAAGCTCGGCGATCTGGTCCTTGATCTCCTCGGGCGAGCTGACCAGGCCATAGATGCTCATCAGGGCGATCAGGGTCGGCAGCATGGCGAGGAGACCGTAGAAGGCGATCCCGGCGGCGATCACCGTGACGTTGTGGCGACCGAAGCGCTTGAACACCAGCTTGGCGGTCTTGATGAAACCGACCTTGTGCTGGGTGGTGGTGGGGTCGTCGAACGGGTTGAGATCGGCGTCGGCGACCCGGTCCCGAACGGCGGAAACCACTACTCGACCTCGTCCTCGTACACCTCGACGATGTGGGCGCCGGTGCGGTCACGGAAGGGGCCGTGGCCATAGGTCCAGACCCGCTTGGGCTGGAACCGGCGCTGGGGGAAGTTGAGCCGATCGATCACGACAGCGATCAGGGCCAGCATCAGCCCCGCGCCTCCGAGGAGCAGTCCGGTCTGGGAGATCATGGATCCAGCCTAGTGGGGCTGGTCCTCGACCGACCGACGACCGACGGGCTGCATCAGTCGCCGGTGGCGCCCGACTCGGCGGTCTCCGGACCGGCCGGGTCGGCACAGTTGAGCAGACGGGAGCACAACCCGGCCAGATCGGGCGCGAACGACACCGCTCCGCCATCGAGGCCCAGCGGCGAGTAGTGCAGCGACGCCACGCCGAGGAGGCGGCCCCGGCTGTCGACGAGGGGTCCACCGTTGAAGAGTGTCCCGACGGCGGCGGTGTGCTGGAGCCCGGCCGCCGAGCGGTCGAGCAAGGTGCCCGGCGACGCCGTTGCGCCCTGTCCACCGGTCCCGCTGATGGCGAACACCGGCGCACCGACGGCGGCGGTCTGCTCGGCGTCGACGGCGAAGACCACCGGCTCGACGTCGACCTCGGCGACCACCAGGGCCAGGTCCCGGTCCGGGTCCCACGACCACAGTGACGCCGGGATGGTCTGGTCCCCTTTCACCAGCTGGATGACCGGGGCCGGCGCGATCGTGCCCGATTTGACCAGGCGATAGCTGGTTACGAAGGCCGTCCCGCCGGGGTGTTCGGCCACGGCGGCCGCCGAGCCGGCGATCGTCCTCCCGTTCTCGTCGCGCGTGCGCAGCTGGAAGACCGATGATCCGATCTCAGCGGGCAGGTTGACCACACCGTTCTGTCCGGCTACGTACTCGCCGAGGGGACGCAGCTCTTGACGGATCTGGTCGAGGGAGGCGGCCCGAAGGTCGTTGAGCGAGTCCGAGGCGTCGACGAACTGCTGATCGAAGCCATCGACGAACCGGGTGATCTCGGCCTCGTTGGCAGCCAGCCGGTTGTCGTAGTAAGCGTAGAATCCGGCGCCGGCGAAGGCGGCGCCGATGCCGACCGACATCAGCATGAACGAGATGCCGATCACCGTGCGGGGCAGGATGCGGTACCGGCGTTTGGTCCGGCCGGGACTCAGGGGAACGAAGCCGCGTCGTTCCAGCAACCGGCCCTGACGAAAGCGGTCCCATCGCGTCGGCGGCTCGACAGCGGGCGCCACACCACCGATACGCGGCGGGCGAGGTGACGCGTCGCCACGATTCGGGACGGGTGGAGCCGGACTGCGCAGGTCGACCGGTGGCCGGCCGGAGCGGACCGGCGGACGCCCGACCGACTGCTCCGAGCCGGGTGGGGCAGGGTCGTTCGGAAGGACGATCGCCCGTTCGAGGGAAGCGACAGCATCCCTGAGCTTGTCGATGGGCAGCGCGTCGGCCAGCGACCGGGCGCGATCGGAGACCTTTGTCATGGTGCTCATGGTTGTTGCCCCTCCTGTGTGGGGACGGTGCTCGGGCCGGGCGGGACGGTGTCGGTCGTCGGCGGGGGCGGTGGTGTCGTGACCGGGGGTGCGACGAGGGCGGGAGTCGGGATGGCGCTGGTGATGCAGGGACCGTCGCAGTCGGGCGCAACCTGCTGGGCCCAGGACCGCGGATTGGCGACCGTCTCGCTTCGGGAGGCGACCACCTCGGCGCGGCTGGCGGCCCGCTGGGGCAGTGCTGCGGGCTCGGGGAACTCTGCCGGCGTGGTCCCGGCGAGGGCGACGGTCATGATGTCCGAGAAGGCGACGGCCGGATGGCTCCCGCCGGTCACCCGGCCGACGCCATTGATGTTGTACAGGCTGGCCAGCTTGTCGGCGTGCCCCATCCAAACGGCGGTCGTGACAGTCGGGTCGTACCCGACGAACCAGGCAGCGCGGTAGGCCTGGGCGGTGCCGGTCTTGCCGGCGATGGTCCGTTCCTCGACGGCAGCCCGTTTTCCGGTGCCGTCGGTGACGACGCCGAGCAGGACGTCGGTGATGTTGTCGGCGACCGCCTGATCGAGCACCCTCCGACCGGCCGGCTGGGTGTTGTCCACCAGAACGTTTCCGTCTCGGTCGACGACCCGGCGGATCCCGGTCGGGGCGGCCCGAACGCCACGGTTGGCGAAAGTCCCGAACGCCGACGCCATCTCCAGCGGCGAGGTCTCCGCCGCCCCGAGGGCGAGGCTGGCGCCATAGTCGGCGTCGCGGTCGAGCCGGTTGAGCCCAAGGTCGACGGCCAGATCGACGGTGTCCGGGATCGACACGTCGAGAACCAGCTGGGCGAACACCGTGTTGACCGACTTCCACGTGGCCTCCCGAAGGTCGATCCGGCCTCGATCCCGGTAGTCGTAGTTCTCGATCGTGCACTGTTGCCCGACACACCCGGGGACGACATAGGACGCCGGTGCGCGGTACATCGTCTCGGGACCGAGGCCCCGGCTGAACGCCTCGGCCAGCACGATCGGCTTGAACGACGAACCGGGCTGGAACCCGGTGCTTCCACCGGTCGCCAGGTTCACCTGGCTGAAGCCGTAGTCGCGCCCTCCGACCATCGCCAGCACGTGCCCGCTTCGATGGTCCAGGGTCACCGCCGCCATCTCGACCGGGTATTCCGTCGAGCCGAGCCGAGCTGCCACCGCCGCTTCGGCGGTGGTCTGGAGTCGGTGATCGATCGTGGTCTCGACGGTGAGGCCGCCCCTGTACACCATGTCCTCGCCGAACTGCTCGATCAGGTCCGCCTCGACCCAGTCGACGAAGAACGGATGGTCGAGCGGTCCCTTCTTGTCGAGGGGGGCGACCACCGTCACCGGACCCGACGGCGGATCGCCTCGCTCGACCAGCCACAGCGTCCTGGCCGCCTGTTGCTCGTAGGTCTCGGCGTCAAGGTAGCCCTGGTCGAGCATGGCCTGGAGGACCAGGCGGCGACGCCGATCTGCCGCCTCGACATCCTCCCTGGGCCCCAGCCGGGACGGAGCTCGGATAATGCCGGCCAGTGTGGCCGCCTCGGAGACGTCGAGATCGCTCACCGGCTTGGCGAAATACACCTCGGCCGCCGCACCGACCCCGTAGGCACCGGCCCCGAAGTAGGTGGTCTCCAGGTACCGGAACAGGATCGCTTCCTTGTCCATGACTCGCTCCAGTTCGGCGGCGAGCAACGCCTCACGAAGCTTGCGTTCGAAGGTCTGGTCACGGGTGAGGTAGACGTTCTTCACGTATTGCTGGGTAATCGTCGAGCCGCCCTGGGCGATCCCACCGGCCTCCAGGTTCACCCGGGCGGCCCGGGCGATGCCCTCGAGGTCGACACCGTCGTGCTCCCAGAACCGCTGATCCTCGATGGCGACGACCGCCTCCTTGAGCAGCTGGGGAATGTCGGCCGGCTCGACCTCGACGGTCTGTTCGAATCCACGGAGCAGCCCGATCCTGGTGCCCTCGGCATCGACGATGACGCTCGGTTCGGCCACGACGGTTGGCCGTTCGTCGGGAAGGGTTCCGGGGAGCGGTGCCTTGAGCAGGGTCAGCGCGGCGACGCCGGCCATCACGGGTGGCAAGACCACGGCGGTGATGGTCAGGGCGGCACCGGTGTTGAGGATGCCGAGCACCACCCCGGTGCCTCGCCGCTCCCTCCGGCTCTCCATCACGATCCTTCCGGCGGCGTGGCAACGCAGGGCGGGAGCGTCATCACGGCGACCTGATCGCCGGTGGCTGAGTCGTCGGCGCCTGGGTCGTCGGCGGCCGGATTCCCGGCCGCTGGGTCCCCGGCGGTGAAGGTCAGGGCAGCCTGACCCGTCGTCGCACACGAGAGGAGAAATCGGGCCGCTCCCCCGCCGTCGGTGACCACCGCATTTGACGAGAGCAGCGTCACCACCGGCGAGAACGACGCGCTCACAGTCGCTCCGTCGACCGGAACGAGCACGCTCCTGCCGTCGGCATCGACCTCCTGCTTCCCGGCGGTGATGGCCACGACCGCGGGCACGTCGAGCGTCATCGTCTCGGGACCGACCACCTCGAACTCCAGTCGCTCCGGTGGCGTCGTCACCGCCAGGTCGAGGCGACGGTGTTCGCCGTCGGCGATGAACACGACGACCGAGCCCTGCGACGCCCGCAGACCGGGCACCAGCGCCCGCACCCGATAGCGGCCGCCGGGCAGGCCCTCGGCGATCCAGGTCCGGTCGCCGGCGACGGGAACCGTCCGCTGACGGCGGCCTCCGTCGGTGACCCGTGTGAGTCGAACCTCCCCGGCGTCGTCGACGTCGAGGCCGGTCACCTGGCCCGAAAGCCTGGCGGTCCCACCGGAGATCACCGGCTCGGTGACCTCGGGTTCCTCGGCGGTCACCGGCTCGACGTCCTCCTCGGACGTGTCGGGCGCAAGGGCCAGGGCCAGGGCGCCGTCCTCGCCGGGAGGGATCGTCGCCGCCGAGAACGTGAGCGGCCTCAGGTTGAGCGCTTCCACCGTGGCGTCGGACCGGTACGCATCGAGGACCACGTGGGCGTTGGCGGCCATCCAGGCCAGGCCGGCGAGCATCGCTGCTGCGCCCGCCCACTTGAGCGACGTGAAGGGATCCCGATCCACGTGATCCTTTCGGCCCATCGAAGGCGAGAATGAGCGAGCGCCGGACCCGGGGCCCGGCGCTCGGTACGTTGTCAGCGATCCTGGATTTTGTTCAGTCGTCGACCTCGATGAAGATGCACTCGCCCGGACACTCCTCGGCCGACTCGATCACACGGTCCAGTCCGCCGTCGGGCACTCGGGCCATGCCTTCGACACCGGCCGGGTTGGCCTTGCCGTCGTACAGCTTCTCCTCACCGAAGTTCGAGGCGTCCTCTTTGACGTAGTAGAGACCGTCATCCATGCCAAAGAACACATCGGGGGCGATCTCCGCGCAAAGCCCGTCGCCTGTGCAGAGATCCTGATCAATCCATACCTTGACCATCGTGAACAGTCACCTCGTTTCGGTGTCAACGTGGCCTCAGTGTAACGGCGCCGATGCCCGACTCCCGAACCGGCATACTGATTCGGATGGACCAGCCGCTCACCGACACCGAGGCGATGTTGTGGGGACTCGAAAACAACCCCAACCTCGCCACCACGATGGGGGCGCTCATGGTCCTGGCAAAACCGCCCGACGCCGAGTGGGCCAGCAACTCGCTCCGCAAGGCGGTCGCCGCCGTGCCCCGGCTTCGGCTTCGAGTCGATGAGCCGGCGCTCGGGATCGGCACCGCTCGGTGGACGCTCGACACCCGCTTCGACTTCGACCACCACGTCCGGTTCCTCCGCTTGCCGCCGCGGGCGTCCGCCGACGATCTCGCCAACACCGTCGCACACTGGATCAACGATCCGTTCGACCGGAGCCGGCCGCTCTGGGAGGCGCTCGTGCTGACCGGCTTGCCCGGCGGTCGTGCGGCACTGGCGACAAAACTCCACCACTCGATCGCCGACGGGCTTGGTGCCCTCCGGATGGCCGGTGAGATCTACGATTTCGGATCGCCTGGCACCAAGCCCAACCCGGTCGATCTGGATCAGGTGTTCGCCGAACTGGTGGCAGAACAGCGGGTGGCGGCGGTCCAGCCCGACGACGACCACGCCGAGGATGACGCCGATCGTCCGGGCCTGTTCAACCGGATGGGCGGTCTGGCGTCGTTGCTGGCCAACCGTCACGCCCTCACCGAGCGGGGCAACGACGCAGTCCAGGCTGCTCGTACCGTCGCCGGTCAGTTCCCCGGACTCGGTGGCCACACCGGATCGGAGCTGTGGCGAGAGCGTTCTCGCAACCGCCGGCTCGAGTGGCTCGAGATTCCCATGGCCGAGCTGAAGGGAGCGGCCCGGGCACGCGACGTCCGCCTCAACGACGTGTTCGTCGCCTCCGCCGCCGAAGGCGTCCTCCGCTACCACGACGAGTTCGAGGTCGAACTCCCCGAGATCTCGGCGACCATCGTGGTCAGCACCCGCCGGCCCGACGACGAGTCGACAGCCAACGCGTTCACACCGGCCAGCATCTCGCTGCCCGGACACGGTGTCCACCTGGACGAGCGTGTGAATTACATCCACTCGGAGATCCTTCTGCGGCGGGAGACCCTCCGCGCCCACCGCGATCTCCTCGGCTCGGTCAGCGGGCTGGCTGCGGTCCTGCCGAGCAGCATCGCCGCCGGGCTCACGCTGGGTCAGGCCGCACGCGTCGACCTTGCCACCTCCAACGTGCCGGGTCCTCCGATGCCGGCGTTCTTCGGCGGCCAGCGCATCCTGCGGTGGGTGCCGATCGGCCCGGTCTCGGGGACGGCGGTCAACATGACGCTGCTGTCCTACGACGACGCTGCCTACGTCGGCATGCACATCGACCCGGCGGCGGTCACCGAGCCCAGGCTGCTCAAGAATTGCGTTCGTGCCGGGTTCGGCGACTTGGGTGTCCGTGCTCGCATTCGGTGACGATGCAGCCACAGGACTGAGTGGCTAGGTTCGCCTCGATGGGTGGAGACGCGCCTGGAGTTCGGGGATTCCCCCTTGCCTATGCGAGAACACAGCGTTTCACGCTGGGTGTCCCACGCTCGATTTCGGTCGTCGATGACGGCTCCCTGGTCGTGTTCCTTCGCGCGCCGGATGGGACGACCCCGGCTCTGTCGCTCTGGACGCTCGACGTCGAGACCGGCCGGGAGCGCCAGGTGGTCGATCCGGCCGATCTCGGGGTCGACGACACAGATCTCCCGCCGGCCGAACGAGCGCGACGGGAGCGGGTGCGGGAGTCAGCGGCCGGCATCGTCCAGTACTCGCTGGCCCGCCACCGGCCGCTCGCCACGTTCGTCCTCGCCGGCTCGATCTATGTCACCGAGTTGCGCAGCGGCGACATCCGCCGGATCGCCACGGCCACTCCGGCCTTCGACGCCCAGCTGTCCCCGGACGGTTCGGTGATCGCCTACGTGCACGGCGCCGATCTGCGGGTCGCCACGCTGGGCGACACCGAGCACAGCGATGACGACCGCCGGCTCTCACCCGCCGGCGGCGACACGGTGACATGGGGTCAGGCCGAGTTCGTCGCCGCCGAGGAGATGGGCCGCCGGCGGGGCCACTGGTGGGCCCCCGACAGTTCCGGCCTCGTGGCCACGCGGGTCGACGTTGCGCCGGTGACGCGCTGGTACATCGGCGATCCCGCCGATCCATCGGCCCCTCCGGTCGAGGTCCGCTACCCGGCGGCCGGCACCACCAACGCCGAGGTCACCCTGCATCACCTGCCCCTCGAGGGACCGACCCGAGAGCTCCCCTGGTCGGCCGGGCACGAGTACCTCGCCGACGTGATCTGGACCGATCCCGATCCGGTCATCGTCCGGCAGATGCGCGACCAACGGGCGACGTCGATCGTCTCCATCAGTATCGCAACGAGATCGACGACCGAACTTCGCACGATCACCGACCCACGCTGGACAGAACTGCATCCGGGCTCGCCGCGCCTCGGGAACGGACGCCTGTACACGATCGAGGATCTGACCGACCGGCGGGCGCTGTGCGTCGACGGACTGCCCCTCACCGGACCGGACATCACCGTCCGCGGGATCGTCGACGACGATGCAGCCGGCGTCGTCGTGACCGCCTCTGTCGAGGACCCGACCCAGGTCCACGTCCTGCGTGTCACCAAGGAGGGGGTCGAGCAGCTCACGACCGTGGCCGGCGTCCACGGAGCGGTGGCGTCGGGTTCCACGATGGTCGTCACGTCGGCACGACCGGACTCGCCCTTCACGACCATTGACATCTGCTGCGACGGGCACCGCACCGCCTCCCTGACCAACGCCGCCGAGGATCCGGTTCTCCGGGCCGACCCCGACTTCCGATTCCTCGGGCGACGGGGCCTGGCGACGGCACTGTTCCTGCCCAGCGATCACGACGGCTCCCCGCTCCCGGTCCTGCTCGATCCGTACGGCGGGCCGCACGCGCAGCGGGTCCTTCGCAACCACACCCCCCATCTGGTGTCCCGCTGGTTCGCAGAGCACGGGTTTGCCGTGGTCGTCACCGATGGACGCGGCACTCCCGGTCGGGGGCCGGCCTTCGAGCGAGAGATCTGGGGGGACCTGGCGACGCCGGTGCTCGAAGACCAACTCGACGCCCTCGACGCCGCCGCTGCCGAAGTCGGAGCCCTGGACCTCGACCGGGTGGGAATCCGGGGATGGTCCTTCGGCGGCTACCTCGCCGCCCTGGCGGTGCTCCGGGCCCCCGATCGGATCCATGCCGCCGTGGCCGGCGCCCCGGTCATCGAGTGGAGTCTGTACGACACCCACTACACGGAGCGGTATCTCGGGGATCCCGATGACCACCCGCACCACTACGAAAGGTCGTCGCTGCTTTCCGATGCCGCCAAGCTCGAACGCCCACTGCTGCTCATCCACGGCCTGGCCGACGACAACGTGGTCGCCGCCCACTCGCTCCGGTTCTCCTCGGCGTTGCTGGCACATGGCCGTCCTCATCAGCTGCTCCCGCTCAGCGGGGTCACCCACATGACCTCCCAGGACGTCGTCGCCCAAAATCTGCTGTTGCTGCAGCTCGACTTCCTCACGACCCACCTGTCGCACGGGAACCGTCGATGAAGCGGTTTGCCGAGATCGCACCCGATCTGCCTGCGCTCGGCTGGACGCCGGAGCTCGACGCCTGGGCCGACCGGAATGCCGCCGAGATGCGCGGCCGGGTCGCCCAGACCACGCGCGGCAGCTGTGTCGTGTTCGTCGGCGACAACAACATCGTCACCGCCGCGTCGGCCTCGATCCGAGCGCGTACCAGCCTGGCGCCCGCGACCGGCGACTTCGTCGCCATCCGATCCGACGAGGAAAGCGACGGCGACTACATCGTTTCGGCGATCGCGGACCGCCGAACCGCTCTCGTGCGACGGGCGCCCGGACGGGTCCCGGAGCCCCAGACGCTGGCGGCCAACATCGACGCGGTCTTCGTGATGCAGGGCATGGACCGTCCGGTCAACTTCCCCCGTCTCGAACGCTTGCTGGTCATCGCCTGGAACAGCGGAGCCGAACCGGTCGTCCTCCTCACCAAGGCCGACCAGGTCCACGATCCCGAAAGCGCCGTTCGAGCCATCCAGGCCATCGCACCGGGTGTGGAGTGTCTGGCCATCTCCACCAAGACGAGCCGCAACATCGACCGGGTCGCCGAACACATCACCGGCACCCGAACGGTGGCGCTGATCGGGCTGTCCGGTATCGGCAAGTCCACGCTGGTCAACACCCTGTCCGGGGGTGAAGTGCAGCGAACCCGACAAGTCCGCGCCGTCGATCGTCGCGGCCGGCACACGACCGTTACCCGAGACCTGATCCCGTTGCCCGATGGGGGGATCGTGATCGACACGCCGGGCATCAGGGAGATCGCCCTGTGGGATGCCGACCACGGCTTGGCCAAAGCCTTCCCGCAGATCAGCGAAGCGGCGGCGAGGTGCCGGTTCGCCGACTGCACCCACAACCGGGAGCCCGATTGCGCCGTCCGGGAGCTGCTCCGCGATCGCATCGTCAACAAGCGCCGGCTGGAGCACTACCTCAAGCTCCGCCAGGAACTCGACGACCAGCACGATCAGCTCGTCGAGTTCGAACGTCGCGCCGAGAGCCGGGCCCGGGCCAAGGCCGAGGAGCGCCACGACCGCCGGAGGTCCGACCGCTGGCGCCGGCGGCGCTGACTCCCGCGACGGGCGCAGGATTCCTGCCACACTGGAGGCGCCATGAGGTCACCCACCAAGCTGCTCATCGTGCCGCTGCTCGCAGCCGCTCTGCTCGGCCAAGCATGCGGACGGACCGAGCCGGTCCAGTCTGCCGAAGACACCTCCACAACCGAGACCACGAGCTCGGCGAGGACGGCGGCCACCACATCGACGACGGTCGCCGAACAACCATCGACCTATGTGATCCAGCCCGGCGATTCGCTGGGGGCGATCGCTGCCGCCTACGGCCTCGGAGCCGACGAGCTGGCCACCTACAACAACCTCGACGACCCCGACCGCATCGCCGCCGGCCAACAGCTCCTGATCCCGCCGGGGGCGACCAGCACGACGACCATTCCGACGACCGCCCCGCCCCCGCCACCCGAAACAGAGTCCACCGAGGTAGCCCCGACGACGGCGGCAACTGGCGATGGATGACCTACCTCGAGCACGAACGCACACCCACGGGATCCCGGGGTTGACGAGCGGACCGTCCCCAGAGGTGGGCCGGTGATCGACCGGTGCGATGTGGTGATCGTCGGCGGCGGCATCCTCGGCCTAGCGACCGCCCACCAACTCCTCGCCGGCAACCCCGGGTTCCGCGTCGCCGTCCTGGAGAAGGAGGCCGACGTGGGACAACATCAGACCGGCCACAACTCCGGAGTGCTCCACAGCGGCATCTACTATCGACCGGGTAGCCGCAAGGCCGCACTTGCGACGTCGGGGCGTCGAATGATGGTGGAGTTCTGCCAGCGGCACGGGATCGCCCACGATGTCTGCGGGAAGGTGATCGTGGCGACCGGAGAGGGCGACCTCGCCCGCCTCGACCTGCTGGCCGACCGGGCCGCTGCCAACGGTGTCGAGGCGCGCCGGATCGGCGCAGCCGAACTTCGCGAGCTGGAACCACACGCCGCCGGGATCGCTGCACTGCACGTGCCCGCCGCCGGCATCACGGACTTCGGCGACGTGTGCCGAGTTCTCCAGAAGAACATCGTGGAGGCGGGTGGCGAGGTGCGCACCGGCGCCCGGGTCACCGACATATCCGAGCGGGCCGACTCGGTTGACGTCACCAGCACCACCGGCCAGATCGAGACGCGGGTGGTAGTCACCTGCGGCGGACTCCAAAGCGATCGGCTGGCCCGCCGGACGGCGCCGGAGACCACCGAGCGAATCATGCCCTTCCGGGGGGAGTACTACGAGCTGGCCCAGCACCGGCGCTGGCTGGTGAACAACCTCATCTATCCGGTCCCAGATCCGGACTTCCCGTTCCTCGGCGTTCACCTCACCCGCATGATCGACGGCTCGGTCCACGCCGGCCCCAACGCCGTACTGGCATTGGCTCGTGAAGGCTACACGTGGAGCGACATCAACCTCAGAGATCTCGGAGAGGTGCTGGCCAACCCCGGTTGGTGGCGACTGGCCCGAACCTACTGGAGGACCGGACTCGGGGAGTATTACCGCTCCCTGTCCAAGCGGGCCTTCGTGCGGGCGCTCCAGCGGCTGGTTCCCGACGTCGGCGTCGGCGATCTGGTGCCGTCGCCTGCGGGTGTCCGAGCCCAAGCCGTGGGGCGCGACGGGGCGCTCCTCGACGACTTTGTTTGGTCCGAGACCCGGCGGGTCGTGAACGTGCTGAACGCGCCGTCACCGGCGGCGACCGCATCGCTAGCGATCGGCGACGCCATCGTTGAGCGACTGCTCACCCACCAGTTCTGAGCCGATCATCGCCCGAGCGGCGGTGATCCAGCCGCTCGGCTCGATCCCGAGGGCCCGGCAGCGACTCTTGGCATCGGCCAGCGGCTCGAAGCCACAGACCCCGCTGAACAGCGATGCCAACGGGCGGGACACCCGGTCGCCGGTCCGACCGATCTCGGCCAGGGCGATGTCGAGCACCTCCCTGGCTCGCTCGATCTCGCCGTCCCGGAACTCCACGGCCATCAGCGCCAGCCGGGCGCGGAACGCATCGAGATACGTCGGCTCGGCCGCCAGCACTGCGTCGATGCGCCGACGCGCCTCCTCGTGGTCGCCGGCGGCGACCGCCACCATGGCGGCGACGGCGTCGCAGGACTCGACCCACGCAAGCTCCTGCCGGGCGTCGTCGACTCTGCCCTGCTGGAGGAGGGCCAGGCCGAGGGAGACGGCGACTTCGGTCTCCCCGAGCACATCGGCGTGGGGATGCACGCTGTCGAACCGGGCCGCCCATTGGATCACCTGAGCGCTGTTGCCCAGGCGCGCTGCGGCGGCACAGCTGGCGGCCGCCGCCAACCGCTGCGAGTCGGCATCACCTTGATGTTCAGCCAGGGAGAAGGCCTGTTCCAGCGACTGAATCCCGTCGGTGACGTTGCCGAGAGACACCTGGGCGCGGCCCTGGATGGCGCGAGCCTGAACGGCCAGGTTGACGTCGTCGGCCCGAGTGGCGGCGGCGAGGGCCGAATGCACCGCCACGAGCGCTTCGGCCCACCGACCCGACCACAGATGAATCGAAGCGCTCAGCACTTCGGTCACACCCTCGGCCCACGGATCCCCCCGGCGCTGGGTCTCGGGGAGGACATCGGAGACCAGTCGCTCGGCGGCAGCGAGTCGGCCCTCGTGGAACAGGACCCACGCCTCGACTCCTCGAGTCCATGTCAGTCCGCCGGTGTCGTTGAGTTCGGTGAACAGCGCACTCGCTCGCTCGACGAACTGCGAAGCTTCGTCGACCCGGCCTGCCGTGAAGGCGAGCCAGGCCAGGCTCTGGAACGCCCACGCCTCAGCTCGCCGATCCCCGATCGTCGCTGCGACTCCTTGTGACGCCTCGAGCGCCTGACGGGCGAGGTCGTAATCGGACCTGGCCATCTCGGCCAGGCCGAGCAGCCGCAGCGCCAGCGCTTGATCCCCGCGCTCGCCGAGGGCGGCCAGGCGGTCCGCCGCCTCCCGCAACATGGCGGCGGCGGTGGGGAGATTGCGGCGACGACGCTCGAGATTGCCGCGCACGACCATCGCTCGGGCGTGAAGCGTCGGCTCTCTGATCCTGAGGGTGTCGAGGTGGTCGAGATCGTCCTGGCACCCGCCCAGATCGCCGATCTCCAAGCGGGCCTGCGCCCGCCCGTACAGGAGCCGCGCCCGGGTCTCGCTGTCGACGGCGAAGTCGAGCGCAGCGGTGAACCACGACTCGGCCGAGGGAGGGTCCGATGCCAGCGCCCGCTCGCCGGCCTCCTTGGTCCAGTGCAGGGCCTTGGCGGTGATCGTGGCCCGTTCGATACCGGGAACGTGTCCCATCTCGGCCACCAGGTGCGCCGACCGCCGGTAGTGGTCGGCGATTCCGGCCACCATCGAGTTGCGGAACGACGGGTGCGAGCGTTGCTCGAGGAAATCGGCGATCTGGGCATGCCGCTGCGCACGCAGGGTCTTCGTGATGGTCGCATAGGCGACATCGCGTACGAGGTCCGAGCGGAAGCGGAACCGGGCGTCCCGCACCTCGAGCAGGTCCTCGTCGACCAAGATCTGGAGTCCGGGCCCGATGTCGTCGACGCCCCGCGATTGGCGGGCCATCTCGGCCAGACCCTCCACGGGTCCGGCCCGACCGAGAACCGCTGCGTCCTGCAGCAACAGCCGCGGGCGGGGTTCGAGAGCGTCGATGCGGGCGGCGATCGTGCCCCTCAAGGTGTCGGGCAACTGTTCGACCTCGGCGGTCATGAGCTGATCGACGAGTTCGTCGTCGGTCAGATCGGACTCCTCGGCCGAACGTCGCACGATGAGACCCACGAGCTCCTGGAGGAAGAACGGATTGCCGCCGGAGCGTTCGATGAGTCGGTCAGCGTTGCGTTCGCTCAGGTTGACCCCGAGATGGGAGAGGAACTCCCGAGCGGCGACCGGATCCAGAGGTTGGACCTGAACGGTCAGACTGCCGAACGGACCGGTGCGGAGTCCGGGCGGGAGGTCGGTGTCACGGCTGGTGACGATCACCATGAGGGGAGCGCCGGCGAGGTCGTTGAGGACCCGCTCGAGCAGCACCCACACAGCGTCGGATGCCCAGTCGGCGTCGGACAGCACGAACACGATCGGACCCTCGCGAAGTCGGGCATCCAGGATCGTGCTGACAGCGAGGACAACCTCGGCCCGATTTCGCTCCCGGTCCCCGCCCCGCAGCGGGGTCAGGTAGCCGAGGGTGTGGAGCAGCGCCATCGTGATACGGGGCCGGTCGGCTGCGACCTCGTGGTCGGCCAACCAGCGGATGATCCGCGCCTCGGCCTCGTCCACCGGCACGTCGCCACCCAGCCCGAGCGCTCCCCGAAGGGCCTCGGCGATGGGCCACCACACGTTGGCTTCACCGTAGGGGGCACACCGACCTTCGAGCACCAGCGCACCGCGTGTGCGGTGCTGCATCTCGGCCGCCTCCGCAGCGATCCGGTCTTTGCCGACGCCGGCTTGGCCCTGGAGCATCGCCAGTTGGGCGCGGTGGTTCTCGACGGCCAGTCTGGCTACCGCATCGAGGACACCGAGCTCGTGGGAACGGCCGACCAGGGGCCCGCGTGCCAGCCGGCGGCGGGACCCGGGCGCGCCTACCGCACGGACGGCTTCGTAGATGTTGACCTTGCCCGATCGACCACGGGTGGCCACCGCCCCCAGAGGTCGGTACACGATGGCGTCGGCGGTCGCATCCCGTGTGGCGGGACCCACGATGATCTGCCCGGGTTCGGCCATCGATTCGAGCCGGCTCGCGAGGTTCATCGTGTCGCCCATCGCCGTATAGTCCCCGCCGATCATCGTCGTTCCGACCAGGACATCTCCGGTCGTGATGCCGATCCGGAGCTTGATCGAACCCTGCCCAGTCGTCAGGTTGGCGACCGTGTCCTGCATGGCGATGGCGGCTCGCACCGCCCGCTCGGGATCGTCGTCGTGAGCGACCGGCGCCCCGAACAGGGCCACGATCTCGTCGCCGATCACTTTGTCGATCTTGCCGCCGAATCGCTGGACATCCCGGCCGAGGCGCTGGAAGGTGGCGTCGACCAGCCGTTTGACCTGCTCGGGGTCCAGATCCTGGGCGAGGGACGTGAAGCCGACGATGTCGGCGAACAGCACCGAAACGAGCCGTCGTTCCTCGGTCGCAGTGATCTGCGACTTGCCACAATGGGGGCAGAACCGGGCGCCGGCAGGCATAGGAAGTCCGCATGCCTGGCAGCTCATGTCGCTCATCGTAGGACCGTCCCCGTAGCCTTCTCCGTCAGTTTCGTTAACGGCATCTGAACAGCCGGAGTTCAGCCCTGTGGATACTTCGCTCGGGTGCGGACGGCTCCATCAGCCCACCTAGGATGCTGACGGTGAGCGCTGCACCCTGGTGGAAGAATGCCGTCATCTACCAGGTCTACGTTCGGTCCTTCGCCGACTCCGACGGTGACGGAACCGGCGACATCGGGGGGATTCGGTCCCGTCTCACCTATCTCCGGGATCTGGGAGTGGACGGGATCTGGGTCAACCCCTGGTACCCGTCGCCGCTGAACGACGGCGGATACGACGTGGCCGACTATCGCCGCATCGATTCCCGGTACGGGACTCTCCAGGACGCCAAGGCGCTGATCGACGACGCCCACGCCCTCGACCTGCGGGTTCTGGTCGACCTGGTACCGAACCACACCTCCAGCGAGCACGCCTGGTTCTCCGAGGCGATCTCCTCACCACCCGGGCACCCGAGCCGGGACCGCTACCACATCCTGCCGGGCGCCGGCGCCGATGGATCCGAACCGCCCAACAACTGGAAGAGCGTGTTCGGTGGCCCGGCGTGGACCCGGCTCCCCGACGGCGAGTGGTACCTCCACCTCTTCGATCCGACCCAACCCGATCTGAACTGGACCAACCCCGAAGTCCAGGACGAGTTCTGCGACATCTTGCGCTTCTGGCTCGACCTCGGAGCCGACGGTTTCCGCGTCGACGTTGCCCACGGCCTGGCCAAGGACACGACCTACCCGGACCATGTCGAAGAATCCGAGCTCCTCGTCTCGTCCGACGAACGCATCCATCCGTTCTGGGATCGCGACGACACCCACACCTACGTACGGCAGTGGCGCAGGGTCCTCAATTCGTATCCCGGCGACCGGATGATGGTCGCCGAGGCGTGGGTCGCTCCCCAGCGAGTTCCGATGTTCCTCCGCCCCGACGAGTACCACCAGTCCTTCGCCTTCAGCTTCCTCGACGCCGATTGGGACGCCGCCGAGCTGGAAGCGAGCATCCGCATGGCGGTGGAGACCACGGCCGGGGCCGAAGCGCTCCCCACCTGGACCCTGAGCAACCACGATGTGGTTCGCCACGCCACCCGGTACGGACTGCCGAAGGGGACCGACTGGCGGCACTGGCTCCTGGACGGGCCCCACGATGTGCTCGATCCGCCCCTGGGTCGCCGGCGGGCCCGTGCGGCGATCCTGTTGATGCTGGCGTTGCCCGGGTCGGCCTACCTCTATCAGGGGGAGGAACTGGGCCTTCCCGAGGTGTGGGACCTGCCGCTGGACGTGCTCGACGATCCGGTGTGGCGCAACTCGGGCCATGTGAACAAAGGACGGGACGGCTGCCGGGTTCCGATTCCATGGACGCGGGGCGGTCCGTCCTACGGGTTCGGAGCGGGGCGCTCGTGGCTCCCGCAACCGGCGATCTTCGGGTCGCTGTCGGTGGAGGCCCAGACGGGGGTGACAGGATCGTTCCTCGAGTTGTACAGGTCGGCGCTGGAGCTTCGACGCACCGTCTTCCCCAGCGCCGCCGGGATCACGTGGCCGGCATCAGCGCCTGACGGAGTTCTCGCCTTCGAGCGGCCCGGCGGTGTCCAGTGCTGGATCAACTTCGGCGCGCGGGAGGTGGGGCTCCCCGAGGGCGCCGACCTCCTGCTCGGCAGCGAGTCGTCAGTCACTTCGCAGCGACGTCTGCCCGGCGACGCCGCGGTCTGGTTCCGCTGACGGGGTAGCGTCGGGCCATGAACGAAGGGTCACCCACGCCTCCTTCCGGCGCCCCGGCACCTGCGACCTCGACGCCGGTTCCGACCGCTCCCCCGCCACCGGGAGGCGCGTCGGCCGTCATCGCCAACCCGTCGACGTTCGCCGCCTACTGCCGCGGCGCCACCAAGCTGTACGGCGAGGGGCCAACCGAGGTCCGGGCCCTCTACAACGTCACCGTCGGGTTCGAGACCGGCCGGTTCACGAGCATCATGGGTCCTTCCGGATCGGGGAAATCGACGCTGATGCAGTGCATGGCCGGTCTGGACAAGATGACCAGCGGGGAGACCTACGTTGGCTCGGTCGAGCTGTCCTCGCTGAAGGACCGGGAGCTCACCCAACTCCGGCGAAACAAGATCGGCTTCGTGTTCCAGGCCTACAACCTGATCCCGACCCTGACGGCGCTCGAGAACATCACCCTCCCCCTCGATCTCGCCGGGGCCAGCCCCGACCAACACTGGATCGACGAGGTCGTCGACACCGTCGGCCTCGGGGATCGTCTCACCCACCGCCCCAACGAACTTTCCGGCGGTCAGCAGCAGCGGGTGGCGGTCGCTCGGGCCATGGCCAGCCGGCCCGACATCATCTTCGGCGACGAACCGACCGGAAACGTCGATTCCAAGACCGGCGCTGAGATCCTCACCTTCATGCGCCAGGCCGTCGACCGCTTCCATCAGACGGTTGTGATGGTCACCCACGATCCCGTTTCGGCCGGCTACTCGGACCGCGTGCTGTTCCTCGCCGACGGCGAGATCGTCGACGAGATGCAGAACCCGACCGCCGACAGCGTCTTCGACAAGATGCGCCATCTCGGGGACTGACGTGACCGTCCTGAAGCTGTCCGTGCGCGGGATCCGCAAGAGCATGGGTCGCTTACTGCTCACCATCTTGGCCATCTCCCTGGGCGTGGGGTTCGTCAGCGGGTCGTTCATCATCTCCGACTCGCTGGGCAAGGTCTTCAACGACATCGTCCTGTCGGCCAACGCCAATCTCGACGCCCGGATCCAGCCGATCACCGACCTTTCCTTCGGACAACAGCCCGGTGTGATCCCCGAAACGCTGCTGGGCGAGCTCGCCGAGCTCGATGAAGTCGCCGAGGTCGAGGGCTTCGTCGCCGCCGTCGAGCCGAACATCATCGTCGGTCTGGGTCCCGACGGGGAACCCCGGGCCCCCCAGGGCCCGCCCATCCTCACGTTCTCCTGGAGCGGTCCGAACGAAGAGGGCGGTTTCGAACTGGTCGACGGATCGCCCCCGGTCGGTCCCGACGAGGTGGCGATCAACGTCGAACAAGCCGAGGAACTGGAGCTGGCGGCCGGCGACACCGGCACGTTCCAGACCCCGACGGGGCTCCAGGAGCTGACGGTGTCGGGCATCGTCAGTTTCCCCGGCGGCGGGGCGTGGTTCACCCTCTTCGACTTGCCGACCGCCCAGCTCCTCCTCGACAAGCAAGGCGAGCTGGACGCCGTCGCCGTGACGGCGGCACCGTCGGTGCTGCCCTCGGAGGTCCTGTCGGCCGTCGAACCACTCCTGCCCGGCGGTGTCGAGGTCATCGACCAGGAGCAGGCGACCGCCGACGACTCCGAACAGTTCACCCAGATCATCGACATCCTCGGCAACGTCCTGCTCGGATTTGCGCTGGTCGCCCTGTTCGTCAGCCTGTTCATCATCTACAACACGTTCGCCATCCTCGTGAGCCAGCGGGTTCAGGAGATCGGGATGCTCCGGGCCATCGGAGCTACCCAGGGGCAGATCCGGCTGATCATCTTGATCGAGGCGGTCATGGTGGGCGTAGTCGGGTCGGCGGTGGGCATCGTCACGGGGATCGGCGTCGCTGCGCTGATCAAGGCGCTCTTCGAGAGCCAGGGGGGATTTCCCGAAACCGAGACCGTCGTCTCGGCGACGACGATCATCGTGTCCCTGGTCGTCGGGCTGATCGCCACCCTCGTTTCGGCCCTGCTGCCCGCCTTCAAGGCCGGGAGGATCTCCCCGGTCGAAGCGATCAGAGCCGAGGGAGTCACCGAGCACCGGGGTGTGATCCGGATCGTCATGGGGGCAGTCGTCACCATCGTCGGGCTGGTCGGCGTCGGCATCGGACTGACCGGTCAGGGGGGCGTGGCCGGAACCCTGGCTCTGCTCGGCTTCGGTGCGATGTTCACCTTCATCGGGGTGGCGTTGCTGAGCGGACTGTTCGCCGGTCCGGTCGTCAATGTGCTCGGGCGGTCCGGCATCGTGTCGGTGCTGGGCACGATCAGCGGGATTCTCCTGTTCGTGGGCGGTCTGGTGCTGGTTCTGGGTTCCCTCCAGGCGCTCGTGTTCGCATCGGGGGCGATCGGCGAGATCCAGCCGCCCGGCGGGGGCGATCCGATCACCCCCCCGACCGGCGCCAGCCGGTACCTCATCGTCATCCTCGGCGGAGCCTTCGGCCTTCTGGGCGTGCTGTTCCTCTTCTCGGCACCCCGGGCGATCATCGACGGTGTCCGCCTGCTCCGCGACGCCATCCGGGGCGGCTCGGAACGCAAGATGGTTCGCATCGCCCGCCAAAACGCCGCCCGCAGCCCGCAGCGGACCGCCGCCACGGCGACTGCCCTGATGATCGGTCTGGCGCTGGTGACCCTGGTGTCGGTGCTCGGCCAGTCACTCCGGGTCAGCCTCAGCAACGTGCTGTCCGAAAGCCTCGGCGCAGATCTGTTCATCGCCACTGAATTCGGCACCGCCCTTCCCGACGAGTTCGCCGAGCGGCTGGTCGGGCTCGAGGGCATCGACGCCGCCAGCGAGTACCGGGCCGCCGACATCAGGATCGGTGGCGAAGACGGCGATGTCTACGGGATCGAGGGGTTCACCGCGTCGGTGGAGAACGCCATCATCGACTACGACCTGACCGAGGGAAGCTTCGATGGACTGACCGATGGCCGGTCGGTGCTCGTCGTGGAGAGCCTCGCCACCGAACAGGGCTGGACGGTGGGCGAGGAGCTGGCCGTCGAGTTCGAGGACCGCCAGATCGAGACCCTCCGGATCGGCGGACTGGTCGGCAACGAGAACTTCGTCGAGGGGTCGTTCCTGGTCGACAGTTCGGTGTTCGTCGAGCACAACCCGGATGTGGCGTTGACCTCGATCGGCGCCACGATCGATGAAGACGCCGACATCGAGGCGGTCACCGAGTCGGCACGCCGGCTGGCCACGGAGTACCCCAGCGTCGAGGTGTTCAACAACGACGATCTGCAGCAGGAGTTGGAGAGCGGGATCAACGGGATCCTCGTGCTCATCAACGGGCTTCTCGGGCTGGCTCTGGTCGTGGCGTTCTTCGGGGTCGTGAACACGATCGTGCTGTCGGTCTTGGAGCGGACCAAGGAGATCGGTCTCCTCCGGGCGGTGGGCATGACCCGGGAACAGCTGATGTCGACGATCCGGTGGGAGGCTGTCATGGTGAGCCTGTTCGGAACCCTGCTCGGCATCGCCCTCGGAATCCTCTTCGGCATCGCCGGCGTACGGGCGGTCCCGGACAACGTGATCTCCGAGGTCGCGATTCCGTGGCTCACCCTCGCCGTCATCGTCGTGATGGCCGGCCTGATCGGCGTGCTGGCCGCCTACCTGCCGGCTCGGCGGGCCGCCAACCTCAACCCGCTCGACGCGATTCACACTCTCTAGCCACACCCCTCTCTCGACGCAGTCAGCCCCGCAGGGTGGGGCCCTTGTAGCCGAGGGAGAAACCGTTACCGAGCAGCAGGTCGCGGATCTCGGGCGACTCGGCGGTCGGTACGCCGTCGATCCGATGAACCTCGATCCCTCGGACGCGCCGCCGCTTAACGAGTAGGGCCAGTTCGTGCACCCATCCCGGATCGCCGGCGGCGCTGTCGAAGGTCACCAGGCTGCGGCCACCGCGTTCGAGGAAGACCACCGGGAGGCCGTGGCGCGTGACGACATACCCGCCGACCGCCCGGCTCGGTCGCCCCTCGGTTTCCGGCCACGGGAGAGCCGCGCCATAGGGCTGTGCGACATCGGCGGCGGCGAGCGTCATCCACACCTCGGCGTCGGGGTCCGGCTCACGCAGATCACGGAGCCGGTCGACGGCGCCGGGCAGGGCGAACTGGGCGGCTCCGAGCCCGGCGACGAAGTACCCCCGGCGCACCTGACCACGCTCCTCCAGTTCCTTCAGCACGGGGTACACGCCGGCGAAGCCACCCTCGGCGCCCTCGGCCAGGGCCATCTCCCGGGTGACGACGCCGTACCGCTCGAGCAGCTGAAGCGCCCGCGTCGTGGCCATCTCGGTGGGGGCAGGGCCGGGACGCGGGAGGGGAGCGACCCGCGACCGGCGACCGGTGGCCGCCGGCGGTCCGAGACGGCTCAGGCTGCGCAGGTTCGGTCGCCGGCCGGTTCGTCTGCGTCGCGATGTCCCCTTCTTCGGGGCGGAACCGGAGACGACTGCCCGCAACGGGGTGAGGGCATCGTTGGTCACTTCACCGGCCCACACCAGATCCCAGAGGGCGGTAAGTACCGAGGTCGGGTCAGCATCGGTACCAGCCGCCAGCATCAGGTCGTTCCAGAAGACGGCGCCCCGCCGTTCGAGGGTCTCCCGCAGGACGAGATGGACGTCGCCGTCGAAGGACGCCAGCGGGTCGGGCAACAACAGCGGCGCCTGATCCCGGAACACCAGACGAATCCGGCCGTCGGTGGCGCCGAGGGGGCCGGCGCCGGCCCACACCACCTCGCCGGCGGTGAGCAGGGTGTCGAGGTCGGCCGGGTTGTAGTCGCGAATGCGGGCGGGAAGGACATCCGACTCGAGAATCGACGCGGGAATGGCCGCTCCCTGAAGGGCGGTCAGCACCTCGGCGACCCCGTCGACGCCGCGCAGGCGGGAACCGACGTGCTGCCAGGCCGGCTGGAAGCGAGCGAGGACCTCGCCCTCGACTGGCTCCACCTCGCTCCGGAGGGCAGCCAGGGACCGCCGCCGAAGCGTACGCAGGACGTCACGGTGGCACCACTCCCGTTCGGACCCGTCGGGGCGGAACTCGCCGCGAACCACCCGGCCCTCGCGTTCGAGCTCGGCCAGGGCCGGCTCGGCCCGGTGGGGTTCGATCCCCAGGGTCGCACAGAGCTGGCTGGTGAGGAAGGGACCGTGGGTGCGTGCGAACCGGCTCACCAGGTCGACCAGCGGGCGGTCGACGGACTCGGTGAACGCCGCCGGCAGACCGGGAGGCAACGCCACACCGAGCGCATCGCGCAGGCGGGATGCGTCCTCGGCGGAAGCCACATGCCGTTGGCCGGCCAGACCGATCTCGATGATCCGGCGCTGGTCTTTCAACTCGGTGATGGCGGAGGCGGCATCGACGCCCGAAGTGCGAGCCGCCACCTGCCCGATGGTGAGGGGTCCGAGCCACCGCAGCAGATCCTCGACCCCGTCGACGCTCCTGGCTTTCCAGCTCTCGTCGAGGCGTTGGAGCTCGGACTCGAGCTGGGCCAGTACATCGGCGTCGAGCAATTCCCGAAGCTCCTCGGCGCCGAGGAGGTCGCGGAGCAGGTCTCTGTCCAACGACAGTGCCGCCGCCCGGCGCTCGGCGAGCGGAGCATCGCCCTCGTACATGTACTGGGCGATCCACCCGAACAGCAGACCCGACGCCATCGGCGAGGCTGTGTCGGTGTCCACAGCGTGGACCGAGATCTTGCGCGATCGGAGGTCGGCGAGGACCGAGCGCAGAGCGGGCACATCGAACACGTCGTTGAGGCACTCCCGAGTCGTCTCCAGCAGGATGGGGAAACTCGGATACTTGGCGGCGACGGTCAGCAGGTCGGCGGCCTTCCGTCGTTGCTGCCACAGCGGCGTTCGCCGATCCGGTCGGCGGCGGGGTAGGAGCAACGCCCGGGCGGCGCACTCCCGAAAGCGGGCCGCGAACATGGCCGAGTTCGGCAGCTGGGTGACCAGGAGCTCATCGAGCTCATCGGGGTCGATGAGGAGCTCGTCGACGGGGACCCGTTCCTCGGCCTCGGGGAGCCGGATGACGATCCCGTCGTCGGACCACATGAGCTCGACGTCCCACCCCCACTGCTGGGCCATCCGATGCTGGAGGGCCATGCCCCACGGGGCGTGCACCTGGGCGCCGAACGGCGACAGGACGCAAATCCGCCAGTCGCCGATCTCATCCCGGAACCGTTCGACCACGATCGTCTTGTCCGTCGGAAGCTTGCCGGTGGCCTCACGCTGCTCGTGGAGATAGAGCAGCACGTTGCCGGCGGCTCGCTCGTCGAGCTGGTGCGCGGTTCTCAGACGGTCGAGGGCAGCGTCGGGCTCGGCCCGGTCGAGTTCCCGAACGAACCGACCCATCGCCCGGCCGAGTTCGAGTGGTCGGCCGGGCCCATCGCCGTGCCAGAACGGCATCTTGCCGGGTTGACCAGGAGCGGGAGTGACGATCACCCGCTCGTGGGTGATGTCCTCGATGCGCCAGGTCGATGCCCCCAGCAAGAACGTCTCGCCGGCCCGGGACTCGTACACCATCTCCTCGTCGAGCTCGCCGACCCGGGTGCCGTCGGGCAAAAACACGCCGTACAGACCCCGATCGGGAATCGTGCCGCCGCTGGTGACCGCCAGCCGCTGGGCTCCCGGACGACCGCGGACAACGCCCTCCACACGATCCCACACGATCCGGGGTCGGAGCTCGGCGAACTCGTCGGAGGGATACCGTCCGGCGAGCAGATCGAGGACGCTGTCGAATGCTTCGTCGCTGAGGTCGGCGAAATTGGCCGCCCGACGGCACAGTCGCCGGAGTGCGTCAACGGGCCAGTCATCCATCGCCACCATCGCCACGATCTGCTGGGCGAGCACATCGACAGGGTTGCGCGGATAGCGGGTCTCCTCGATCAAGCCCTGCTGCATCCGGCTGACGACCACGGCCGCCTCGAGGAGGTCGGTCCGGTGCTTGGGAAAGAGCTTCCCGACGCTCGGCGCCCCCACCTGATGGCCGGCCCGGCCGATGCGCTGGAGGCCCCGGCTGACCGCGCCCGGCGACTCGACTTGCACGACGAGATCCACCGCCCCCATGTCGATACCGAGTTCGAGCGAGCTGGTGGCGACGATGCCACGCAGCTCGCCTCGCTTCAGCTCGTCTTCGATGCGCAGACGCTGCTCGCGGCTCAACGAGCCGTGATGAGCCTTGACCAACTCGTTGCCGCCGGGCGGTGGGCGGCCCTCGGCTTCCGCAGCGCGATTTTCGCCGTCGTTGTGGAGCTCGTTGAGCCGGGTGGCCAGCCGCTCTGCCAAGCGTCGGGCGTTCACGAAGACGATGGTGCTCTGATGCTGCTCAATCAGCTCCAGCAGTCGCGGATGCATCGACGGCCAGATGCTGCGCCGCTGGGGCTGGGCGAACTCGGACTCGGGCTCGGTCAACTCACCGAGGCGGCCCATGTCCTCCACCGGCACGATCACCTCGATGTCCCACTCCTTGGTCACCCCGGCGTCCACGATCGTGACGGGTCGGTCGGCGCCGCCGAGGAACCGGGCGATCTCCTCGAGCGGGCGCTGGGTGGCGCTGAGGCCGATGCGTTGCACCGATCGCCCCGTGATCTCGTCGAGACGTTCGAGCGAGAGCGCCAGGTGCGCCCCGCGCTTGGTGGCGGCCAGGGCGTGGATCTCGTCGATGATCACCGTCTCGACGCTGGCGAGCGTTTCGCGCACCTTCGACGTCAGCATCAAGAAGAGCGACTCGGGAGTGGTGATCAACAGGTCGGGCGGGTAGCGCTGGAGGCGACGCCGCTCCTCGGGGCTCGTGTCGCCCGTGCGGAGCCCGACCGTCGGCTCGTAGAACGGTGTGCCGAGGCGTTCGGCTGCCAACCTGACCCCCTGAAGTGGAGCCCGGAGGTTCTTCTCGACGTCGACGGCGAGAGCCCGCAGCGGCGAGATGTACAGGATCCTCGTGCGGGCTTGGGGGTCGTCGGGTGGTGGGGTGCGACAGAGTTGATCGAGCCCCCAGAAGAAGGCCGTGAGCGTCTTGCCGGTCCCCGTCGGCGCAAGGATCAGCGTGTGATCACCGCCGGCGATGACCGGCCATCCCAAGATCTGGGGAGGCGTCGGCTGAGCAAAGGTGGTCGTGAACCACGCCGAGGCCGCCGGGCTGAATCCGTCAAGGGGGGATTCCGAGGAGCCTGCCACGAGACAAACGTACCGGCCCCGGTGCCGGTTCGACCCACCGTGCGAGCCGGGGTCACCGGTCAGGTGACCACCACCTCGGGGCCCACTCCCAGATCAACCGAGAGCGGCCGTCGGAGACGGTTGCGCACGACCATCGCACCAACCAGCAGGATCACGCCGTAGCCACCGAACATCAGCCGGGCGCCCAGGTTCTCGTAGACGATCGGAGCGATCAGCGCGGTGGCGCCGGCCGCCAGGGATCCGGATGCATCGAGCAGGGCCTGGCCACTGGCAACCCGCGCCGCGCCCGTTTGTCGGACGGTCACCATCTGGGCGCCGGGAAAGGCGAAGCTCTCGAACGCGGTCTGGAGCACTCCGAACATGGTGAACACAGCCACGCTGGCGATTGCCCCCAACCCGGCCACCGTCAGCGAGGTCATCGCCAGTCCGAGAACCAGGAACTGACGGGGTTCCCGGCGATCCATGATCGATCCGGACCATCGGGGCAGCACCAACAGCGGCGCGCCGACGGCGAGAAGGACGAGGCCGACGGCCGCATTGGAGGCGCCGAGGTCTTCGAGGTAGATGTCGACGGTCGAGTCGAACATGCCGATCGTGCCGAAGAGCAACCCGGTCCCGATCGCCGATCCCTGGATGGCCGGATTCGACAGGAGTCCGATCACGCGGCGGATGGTCATCGGCGAGGTGGAAACCGGTGCCGACCACGCCCACGGTACGACCAGCGCCCCGACGATCGCCGTGCCGACGCCGAGCACGACGAAGGCGGTCGCAAATCCGAACCGTTCGAGCTGGGCGCCGAGTGGCGGGCCCAACAAGAACCCGGCCACCGAGACGGAGATGAGGGTGCCCAGCTTGCGGCCGCTGCCGGCGGTGTCGGTGCCGATGAGCGCCTTGCGGGTGGCGATCTGGGAGATCCCGATCGCTGCGCCGAGCAGCCCGCGGGACAGCACGAACTCCCACAGCGTGTCACCGAAGCCGAACAGGACGTTGCCGGCAACGGCGGCGAACACCGCACCGGCGAGGAGGTGGCCGTTGTACCCCCGGTCGGCGATCGGGGATGCCACGAAGGTGGAGGGCAGGGTGGCCAGGAACCCGACCGACGCCACCAGTCCGATCCCCCAACCCGGCAGGTCGTAGTCCTCCTGGATGTCGGACAGAAAGACGAACACGGCCCCGATGCTGGCCACGATCAAGAAGTTGAGAAGGTAGGCCAAGCGCTGCACCGGCCCATTCTGGCCGAGCCCACTCTGCCCCGCCCGAAGTTTCGTGCCCGGCCGGCAGCCTTCGAACGATCGTGGCCCGAACTAGGCTCGCTGAATGCCACGATCGTTCCGTTTCGGGATCCAGGCCAAGGGCGCAACCAGCCGGACCGAGTGGATGGAGCTGGCGAAGAGGGTCGAGGATCTCGGGTATTCGACGCTGAGTCTGCCCGACCATTTCGACGGTCAATTGGCTCCCACGCCGGCGCTCATGGCCGCGGCCGATGCCACGACATCGCTCCGGGTCGGGTCACTCGTGTGGTGCAACGACTACCGGCACCCGGTCGTGTTCGCCAGCGAGATGGCCACACTCGACATCCTGTCCGATGGCCGGCTCGAACTCGGGATCGGAGCCGGCTGGATGAAGAGCGACTACGACGCCGCCGGCATGACCTACGACCGCCCGGGCGTTCGGATCGAACGGTTGGTCGAGTCGATCCAGATCCTCCGGGGCCTGTTCGGCGAGGAACCGTTCAGTTTTTCCGGGGAGCACTACACTGTGACCGGACTCGATCTCCAGCCCAAGCCGGTCCAGACACGCGTCCCGATCCTGGTGGGTGGAGGTGGCCCCCGTCTGCTGCGGCTGGCCGGCCGGCACGCCGACATTGTCGGCGTCAACCCGAACCTGCGGGCCGGCGTCATCGACACCGACACCGCTCAGGATGCGACCGCCGAGCGCTACCTCGAAAAGGTGGGATGGGTTCGAGAGGGCGCCGGCGATCGCTTCGGCGACATCGAACTCCAGATCCGAGTCTTCATGGCCGTGATCACCGACGATCGCGACGGGACCGCCGAGGCCCTCGGCCCCGGCCTCGGCTTGACCCCCGAGCAGGCGTTGGCCTCGCCTCTTGCGGTCGTCGGAACCGTCGGGCAGATCGTCGACACGCTCGTCGAACGGAGGGAGCGGTTCGGATTCAGCTACATCAGCGTCGGCGCCGAGAGCATCGAACCGTTCGCCCCGGTGGTCGCACGCCTGGCCGGGACCTGATCGCAGGGACAGCAGATGACCCGTGACCGGGCTCCTCCGGGGGCGGCGATACCGTGAACCGATGAGCGTTGCCGTTCCCTTCCCGGAGAGCCTTCCGTCCGGCTATGAGTGGTTCGCCGGTGAACCGGCGTTCGACCCCGATCGCCACCTGGCGATCGAGCCACCGCCGTCGGTCCTCCGCCTCACCGATCTCGGCTATGCGGACTCCGAGATCGCCCCGACGGCCACACCGGTCGCGTTGTCCGAGCCGTTCCGGATCCTCTCCGACGAGGGGGCGGAGATCCTGCTCGGTGTTGCCCGCCGCCTCCGCCGGCACGCCCGCCGCGCCGGCAACCGGATCGAGAACACGGTCCGGGGCGGGTGCTACCGGTCTCGCTGGCTCCGGGACCTGTGCACCAGTCCCCGGGTAACCGAGGTGATGTGCGAGATCTACGGGGTCGATGTGGCGCCCCACACCATGCCGGTGCACCTCGGCCACCTGAACTACGAGCCCGACAGCGTGGCCGAAGCCGTCGACAAGTGGCACCACGACACGATCCCCCTCGATTACGTGATGATGGTGTCCGACCCCACGGCGCTCCCCGGCGGGCGGTTCGAATACTTCCTCGGCACGAAGAACGAGGCGGCGGCGCTGGCCGCATCCGGCCAGACCCCGTCGCCGGATCGGGTGATCGCGCCGGAGATCCCGGGTCCCGGTCACGCCATCGCCCTCCACGGAAACATGGTTGTCCACCGGGGCGCTCCACTCGTTTCGCCCGCCGAACGCATCACGATGGTCAATGCCTACGTCGCCACCGATCGGTCCAAGGCCGACCAGCACCGCTCGCGGGACCTGATCGGCATCGACGACCCTTCCGTGCTCTTTGCCGAGTGGGTCCGGCACGTCGCCTGGCGAGCCGAGGGCCGGTTGGCCGCTCTCCGGTCGGGCGTGCGGTTCGGCATGGATGCCGATGCGGCGACGGCGGCGCTGGAGACCGCCGTCGAGGATGTCACCGCCGCCATTGCCGACATGCGGGCCGGAGCCCGAGAAGCCGAGCATTACGAGCGGTGACCCCAGCGGGATGCTTCAGACGTCGAGGTCACCGACGATCGTCATCCGCTGGGTGGCCCGGGTGAGAGCGACGTACAGACTGCGGTGACCCTGCGGATTCTCGGCCACGATCCGGCGGGGATCGACGACGATCGCCGTGTCGACCTCCAGCCCCTTCACAAGGCCGACCGGCACGACGGTGACCGTGCTCTCGAGGTTGTCACGGGGAGCGACGCCGGCACCGATTCCAGCCTCGCCGAGCACGGCTGCGACACGGTCGACGAGAGACTGCGACACGATGACCGCCACGTTCCCTACCTCGCCCTCCTCGAGTTCGTGTCGGACCGCATCGACGGTGGCCCGGAGCGCCTGGTCGAGAGACGAGGCCGGGACATAGACCGGCGGGTCGCCATCGCCGCGCACGGCCGCCGGCGTCGCCAGCTGAGGCGCCGCCAAGGGCAGGACACGCCTCGCCGGCTCCATGAGCGGGCCGGGGATGCGATAGCCGACGGTGAGCTCGCGATGCTGGGTCGGACGCCGGTCTGGGAGATGCTCGAGGACCTCGTCCCAGGACTCGTGGGGCCAGGCACCGGTGCTCTGAGCGATGTCGCCAACGATCGTCATCGAACCGGTGAGCGACCGCCGGGTCAGCATCCGCAGCTGCATCGGCGAGAGATCCTGGGCTTCGTCGATCACGATGTGGCCGTACGTACGAGGATCATCCTGGCTGGTTTGTTTGGGGAGGCGTCCGAGGATCTCACGTGCTTCGTCGAGCAGCGGGACATCGTCGGCGGTCCACACCCGCCGATCGGCGCGCCCTCCCGGCTCCCACGGCTGGAACAGCGCAGCCTGCTCCGCATCATCGAGGGAGGGCGCAGCAGAACGAATCAGCGCCTTCGAGCCAACGAGATCATGGACCAGCTGGGCCGGCGTCAGTACCGGCCACATCCAGTCGAGGGCGGCCCGAACAGTCGGGTCGCCCCGAAGCGCACTGCGCAGCTCGCCGAGGTCGAGTTCATCCCGGTGGTTGTCCACGAGGGTGTCGAATACCGTCGTGACGACGAACCGTCTGGCGGCGTTGTGATGCCGGAAACGGGAGCGGGCCTGGTCGACGATGTGCTGGGACTGGGCGACGCTCATCCGCAACACGCGCGACCCGTGGCCGACCCGGAGATCGTCCCGCAACGGTCGCTGACGGTCCCGAACCGCACGCTGCAGCACCCGTACCATCCGCAGGTCTCCCTTGATGCGGGCGCCCTCGAGGGAGTTCCGACCACGGAAGCGGGCACCGTCGACCAGATCGGCGAGAACCCGTAGGTGCACGCCGGCCTCCCCGAGGGACGGGAGCACCTGCTCGATGTACCCGAGGAACAGCCGGTTCGGGCCGACGACGAGGACGCCCTGCCCGTCGAGTGGGAAGCGATGGGTGTAGAGCAGATAGGCCGCTCGGTGGAGGGCGACGACGGTCTTGCCGGTGCCGGGTCCCCCTTGCACGACGAGGACCCCGGGGAGCGGAGCCCGAATGATCTCGTCCTGCTCGGCCTGGATGGTGCCGACGATGTCGCCGAGGCGGCCGGTGCGGGCGGTCTCGAGGGCCGCCACCAGCGCGCCCTCACCGCGGAGTTCCCGGCCGTTGACCGTGACGGACCGGTGGTCGTGGGCAGCGCCGAAGAACTCGTCCTCCAAGCCGATCAGCTGCCGGCCCCGCGAGATGAAGTGGCGCCGCCGCACCAGCCCGAGCGGATCGGCGCCGGTCGCCCGGTAGAACGGCTCGGCCACCGGAGCCCGCCAGTCGACGATGAGCGGTTCGTTGTCGGCGTCGCTCACCGCGATCCGGCCGATGTGGTAGCTGCCGCCGCCGGCCTCCACCTCCTGGTCGATACGACCGAAACACAGCGACCGCCGACCGAGCTCCAGCTGGCCGAGTCGATTGGCGATGGTCTCGTTGATGACCTCGCGTTCCCACCGGGCCTGATTGGTGCCGCCCCGACCGACCTCGACCATGTGCCGGAGCTGCAACGCCTCCCGCTTGGTCTCCTCGATCCGGTGGTAGGCGTGGTCGAGGAACTCCTGCTCGGCGTCGAGTTCAGGATGCTCGGTCAAGAGGTCTCCTCGCACTTTGGGGGGATCCAAGTATAGAGCGATCGGCGGCGTCCTCCGCTCGGTGTGACCGGCGAGATCCTCGGGGCCGGTCGCACGATCGAAGGGTGCGGCGGGGGCGTCGTTATCCTCGGGGCGTGACCCCCCTTCCCCCGTTGATCCGTGCCGCCCGACAACTGCCCGGTACACCCGGAGGAACCGATGCCCGAGTACCGGTGTGGTTCATGCGTCAGGCCGGACGTTCGCTGCCCGAGTACCGAGACGTCCGGGGTGAGGGCACGATCCTCAACGTGATCGCCGACCCGGAACGAGCCACCGAGATCACCCTGCAACCTGTGCGTCGCTACGGGGTGGATGCCGCCATCCTCTATTCGGACATCGTGACGCCGGTCTGGGCGGTTGGGTTCGGCATCGACATCGTCCCTGGCGTCGGACCGGTCTGCGAACGACCCTTCGCGGCGGCCGCCGACCTCCAGCGGCTCCGGCCGCTCGAACCCTCCGAGGACCTGCCGTTCCAAGACGACACGATCCGGGCGGTCGCCGCCGCCGCCGGCGTCCCCCTCATCGGCTTCTGCGGTGGCCCCTTCACCGTGGCCAGCTACCTGGTCGAGGGGCGACCATCCCGCACCTACACCAAGGTGAAGGCGTTGATGTTCGAGCAACCGGCGCTCTGGCACTCCCTCTGCGAAGCGCTGGCCGACATCGCGATCGCCACCCTCACCGCCCAGGTGCGCGCCGGGGCGTCGATGGTGCAGCTGTTCGACTCGTGGGCCGGAGCGTTGCGCCCCGAGCACTATGCCGACTACGTCCTTCCGCACGCGAGCCGCATCCTCGGGACCGTCGGTGCCCTCGGCGTACCGCGCACCCACTTCGGGATCAACACCGCGGAGTTGCTCGGCCTGATGGCCGATGCCGGCGCCGAGGTGATCGGCGTCGACTGGCGGACGCCGCTGTCGACCGCCCGGGAGCGCACCGGCGGTCGCGTGGCCCTCCAAGGGAACCTCGATCCCGCCCTGACCACTGGCACCTGGGAGGCGCTCGAGCCCGAGGTCCGGCGGGTGCTGGACGACAACGGCGGGCATCCCGGCCACATCTTCAATCTCGGGCACGGCGTGATGCCCGAGTCGGACCCGGGCCTGCTCAAGCAGGTGGTCGACCTCGTCCACGAGGAGGGCCGTTGCTGAAGCTCGACTCGGAACCCGGACCGGGCCGGTGAAGGTCGCCGTCATCGGAGGCGGAATCGCCGGTCTCACCACCGCCTACGACCTGGTCCGGGCCGGCATCGACGTCACCGTGTTCGAAGCACGGCGACGATGGGGCGGCAAGATCTGGTCGGCGCCCGTCGGCGCCCGCCTCGTCGATGCCGGTCCGGACAACTTCCTGGCCAGGGTTCCCGATGCCACCGAACTGTGCATCGAACTCGGTCTCGAGCGACGGCTGACCGTGCCGGTGTCGCCGGTCCCGGCCTATGTGTATCGCCGGGGATCGCTGCACGAGTTGCCGGGCGGGACGGTCCTCGGCGTCCCCACCGACTTCGACGCCCTGACCGGATCCGGCCTCATCTCGGCGGCCGGGATCCAACGGGCCATGGACGACCTGACCCTCCCGCCGACCCCGCTCACCGAGGAGACCACCGTGGCCGAGTACTGCCGGGCTCGAGTCGGGGATGAGGTGACCGACATCCTGATCGATCCGCTCATCGGCGGGATCAATGCGTCGTCGATCGAGAACCTGTCCCTGGCCGACGGCGCCGCCCAGCTGTATGCCGCCGCCCGCTCCCACCCGTCGATCGTGACCGGTCTCCGAGAGGCGCGCCGGACCGTCGGCGCGACCCTCGGATCGGCGAGCCGCGACGAGCCGGTGTTCCATGGTCTCGAGGGCGGCATGGCGACGCTGATCGAGGCCCTGGCCGGAGCTCTGGACCGACGAGCGCAGTTGCGCTCGGGAGTGCGCCTCTCCGACCCACCAGAGGGTTTCGACCACGTCGTGATCGCCACCGAGGCCCACGCCGCCGCCGGTCTGCTGGCTCGATCGAACCCCGACGCCGCCGCTCTCGCCAGTCGGATCCGCCATGCGTCGGTGGCTCAGGTGACCATCGAAATCCCCACAGGGCGAGTCGAGCCCCTCGACGCGTCGGGGATCCTCGTGCCGCGCGCCGAGGGATTCCTGATGACCGCTTGCACCTGGTTCTCGACGAAATGGGAGCACTACCGGAGTGGCTGCGCCCACCTGGTCCGCATCACCTCGGGCCGGTTCGGCGACGATCGGGCCATCCAGCTCTCCGACGGCGAGCTCAGCCGGCGCCTGCTGTCCGAATTCGCCATCGTCTACGCCGATCCCGGGCCTCCGTCGGCGATGCGGATCATCCGCTGGCCCGATGCCTTTCCCCAATACGAGCCGGGGCACCGCCGGCTCGTCGACGACCTCGCCGACGCCCTGTCGCCGAACCACCACCTCGTGGGAAACTCCTACCGCGGTATCGGGATCCCGGCCACCATTCGCATGGCCCGGGAGACCGCGGCTGCCATCGCCTCATGAGAAGACCCACCGTCAGACTGCCGGGAGATCTCGACTCGGTCCTCACCGTCGTCGCCGGTCTCTGCCTGGCCGGATCGCTGCCGCCGTGGGGATGGTGGCCGCTTGCCTTCGTCGGAATCGCTCTCTGGGACTACGTGACCGCCGACGTCGGACCACAACTCCGCTTTGTCCGCTCGATGGTGGTCGCCGCCGTGTGGCTGGCGATCGCCATGTTCTGGATGATCGACCTCACGCCGCCGGGCTACGTGCTCGCCGTCGCCGGCTACTCGGCCTATTTCGGTGCCGCCGGTGCCCTCGCACCAACCGACCGCCGGCAACGGTTCTGGGTCTTCCCGGTCACCGTCGTCGTTGCTGAGCTGCTCCGCTGGCGGTTCCCGTTCGGCGGCGTTCCCCTGGCCAACCTGGCGCTCAGCCAGGTGGAGACCCCGCTGGCCTGGACCGCTCGGATCGGCGGCCCGTATCTGGTGATCGCCTTGGTCGTGCTGGTCGGACTGTCGCTCCGGGAGCTCCTGACGTCGGAGAACCGGCGACTGGCGCTGGCCGGCGGATCGGTGGTGGTCGCCCTGACCGTGCTGGCCGTCCTGCATCCGCGCGCCGGCGATCTCGACGAGATCGACATCGCCGCCGTCCAGGGTGGCGGAGCAACCCGCACCCGAGCGTCGGCCGAGTCCGCAGCGGTCGTCCTCGGTCGCCATCTGGAGGCCACCCGCCATCTCGAAGAGCCGGTCGATCTCATCCTGTGGCCCGAGAACGTCGTGAACCCAGGGGCGTTCTTCACCGTCGCCGACGCCGAGCAGATCGTGGCCGGCGTCGCCCGCAGGCACGAGGCCACCCTGTTGACCGGGTGGTTCTACCGAATCAGCGACACGGAGACGACAAACTACCAGGCGGTGCACTCCGCCGACGGGCGGGAGATCGACCGGTACGAGAAGGTGCGCACGGTGCCCTTCGGTGAGTATGTACCCCTCCGCGGACTCATCGAGCTCTTCAGCTCGGACATCCCCAGTCGCGATGTGCGTCCCGGCACCGGACCCGCCGTCGTCGACACTCCCCAAGGCGTGACCGGCGTGGCGATCTCCTGGGAGGCGTACTTCGAGCGCCGGACGAGGGACAGCATCGCCAACGGGGCGGTCCTCCTCACCAATCCGACCAACGGCGCCAGCTACTGGACCAGCCAGGTGCACACCCAGCAGGTCGCCAGCAATCAGCTACGGGCCATCGAGGGTGACCGGTGGCTGATCATGGCAGCACCGACCGGGATGTCGGCCATCGTGTCCCCCGATGGCGAGGTCGTGCAGCGCAGCGGGCTCGGCGAACGAGTCGTTCTCACCGAGACAGTCACGACCCGGGAAGGACGCACGCTGTTCAGTCACCTCGGTATCTGGCCGGTGGTCCTGTACGTTGCCGGGGTGATCATCGCGTTCAATCCGCTTCGACCCCTTCGTCGACCTGCATGAGGCTGGTCGTCCAGCGGGTCGGAATGGCGGCGGTGAGCGTCGACGGCGAAGTCGTCGGGCGGATCGGTCCCGGCCTCTGCGTGCTCGCCGGGATCACCCACGCCGACACAGAGAGCGACGCCGACCGGCTGGCCGACAAGCTCGTCAAGCTGCGGATCTTCTCCGACGACGACGGCAAGATGAACCGCGCGGTCCGGGACATCGGCGGGGAGATCCTTCTCATCAGTCAATTCACCCTCTACGGCGACACCAGGAAGGGCAACCGGCCGTCGTTCACCGGCGCGGCCGGCCCCGAACAGGCTCGTCCCCTGTTCGCCAAGCTCGTCGAAGCGGTCGCCGGTCACGGCGTGCCGGTTGCGACGGGCCGCTT
>JBFGLT010000008.1:0-43399 GCA_041576015.1 Acidimicrobiales bacterium | reverse complement strand
CGGCCACGCAGCCGCCCGGACCATGGCGTCGTATGTGCGGAGTGTCGCCCTGACCGGGCTCTTCGACGCCCTGTTCATCGGCCTTGGCCTGGTCCTGCTCGGCGTGCCGCTCGTCGTGCCGCTGATGTATCTCACCTTTCTCGCCGCCTTCCTGCCGGTCGTCGGCGCCTTCGTCGCCGGGATGGCAGCCGCCACCGTCGCCCTCATCACCGTCGGGCCTCTCACCGCGCTCTACGTCGTCGCCCTGACCGTCGCCGTCCAGCAGATCGAAGGCAACGTGGTCATGCCGATGATCGCCGGTCGCAACATGGACGTCCATCCGGCCTTGATCCTCATCGCCCTGACCGCCGGCGGCGCACTTGCCGGACTGGTCGGCGCTCTGCTCGCGGTCCCCACACTCGTTGCGACGATCACCGCCATCAGCACGTTCAAGGCCGAGACCGCTGCCGCCGGCCTCGCCGCTCCGCCCGACCAGGTGCACTGGTGATCCAATCGGTCGGAGTGGCAGCTGTCGCCTTGGCGTTGGGCGCCGTCGTTCTCATCACGGCCGGGGTGAAGTTCACCAAGATCGTCGACGAGCTGGCCGATCGCACCCGCCTCGGCGAAGCGCTCGCCGGTGCCGTCTTGCTGGGCGCCGCCACCTCGCTGCCCGGATTGATCACCACTGTGGTGGGCGCCAGCGACGGCGAGGCCGGCTTCGCCGTCTCCAACGCCGTCGGTGGTATCGCGGCGCAGACGACCTTCCTCGTCTTCGCTGACATGGCCTACCGGCGGGTCAACCTCGAACACGCTGCTGCATCGCTCCCGAACGTGGTGCAGACCATGGTGTTGATGGCGTTGATCGGCATCGTCCTCAGCGCAGCCGCCGGCCCCGAGGTTCGGATCGGGTGGATCCATCCGGCCACCCTGGTCCTGCCCGTCGTCTACGGGTACGGACTCGTCCTAGCTCGACGGGCGCGCACCAGCCCGATGTGGGAGCCCCAGGAGACTGCAGAAACCGTGGTCGACGATCCCGACCTGCCCGGAGAGTCAACGAGTCTACAGAGCCTGTGGACCTGGTTCGCTGGACTCGCCCTCATCGTCGCCATCACCGGGTTCGTGGTCGGTGAGGCCGGGATCGCACTGGCTCGGGAGACGCCGCTGTCGGGATCGGTGGTCGCCGCCTTGTTCACGAGCGTCGTCACGTCCCTTCCCGAACTGGTCACGGTGCTGACCGCCGTGCGCATCGGCGCCCTCACCCTGGCGGTCTCGAACATCGTCGGGGGCAACAGCTTCGATGTGCTCTTCGTGTTCGCAGCCGATCTCGCGTTCACGAGCGGATCGGTCTACAACGCCGTCGACGGGGCCGCCCTCTTCCTTCTCTCGCTCACCGTCCTGCTGACCGCCCTGCTGGCCACCGGGATGCTCACGCGGGAGCGACGGCACATCGGGTTCGAGGGGCTCGCCATCCTCGGGTGCTACTTCGCCGGCATCGCCGCCCTCGTATCGATGTGAGCGTCGCGATCCCGGTTACAACCGACCGGACGCCGGGTAGGTCGGGATCATGGCGAAAGACCGAGACCAACTGACGCCCGACGATCCCCGCGACTGGGCCAAGCTGCAACGGGGCCGCCGGCCAGGGACCGGTGGAACTGGGTACGACCGCCTCCCCGGTGAACAGGCGCGTCCCCCGCTGCGCGACGAGTCCCCGGCCGAGGAAACCATCCCGGAACCGGAGGTGTTCGACCTCGATGGCCGCCGTTGACTCCTCGCTGCCCACCGACGCGCCCCGGGCACGAGCGCCGTGGGAGCTCGGACTCGACGATTGGAAGGGGGCGGTCCTTCGCGCATGGGAGGAGCGCGCCAACGACGACCTGACCGCCCGAGCGTCAGCCGTCGCCTTCAGTGGGATGCTGGCGCTACCGACGCTCCTCATCGCCGTCGTCTCGCTGTACGGCCTGGTTGCGTCGACCGGCCAGATCGAACGGCTCGTCGTTCAGCTCGAGGAGGTCGCACCGGCATCGGTCGCCGAAGCGCTGTCCGGCCAGCTGCGGGCCATCGACGGCCAGAGCGACGGCGCGCTCTCCGCCGGACTCCTGCTCGGGCTCGCCGGGTCGGTCTGGAGCGTGTCCGGCGGGATCGGCCGGCTCCGCGGAACCATCAACGAGGTCTATGGCGAGGAGGACGCGCGACCCTGGTACATCAAGCGCATAGCGACGATCGCAGCGGCCGTCGCCGCCATCGTCTTCGTCACCGTGTCGCTCGGTCTCATCGCCGCCCTTCCGGCCCTCCTCGGGGCGGTCGGCATTGACGGATGGAGCGGGACACTGCTGCTCCTCGCCCGATGGCCGCTGCTCGCCGTGCTGATGATGAGCGCGATCGCGGCTCTGTTCCGCTGGGGGCCCGACCGCCGGCCCCCTCGCTGGCAATGGGTCTCGGTCGGGACGGTGCTCGCCACGCTGGC
The DNA here is from genome assembly GCA_041576015.1 of Acidimicrobiales bacterium. GTDB lineage: Bacteria > Actinomycetota > Acidimicrobiia > Acidimicrobiales > SZUA-35 > JABDIY01. The sequence goes on along the minus strand of JBFGLT010000008.1, from coordinate 40,956 downwards.
GTGGATCCTCACGTCCGCCGGGTTCAGCCTCTATGTGGAGAACTTCGGCAGCTACAACGAGACCTACGGATCCCTCGCCAGCGCGGTGATCTTTCTCATGTGGCTCTACTTGACCTCCTTCGTGCTCCTACTCGCCGGTGAGCTGAACTCCGAGCTCGAACATCAGACGGTCGCGGACTCGACCATCGGTCCGGATCGCCCGGTCGGGCAACGGGACGCCTACGTCGCCGACCACCATCCGTCCATGGAATAGACCGGCAATCGGCCCCCGGCCGTTTGTCGTCGGCCATGGCGGGTAGCACGATCGAAGGATTCCATCGACCGCCCGGATAAGGGGACCACATGACGATCTTCGAAGAGCTCAGAGCCGATCACGACACACAGCGCACGCTCATCGACTTGCTGACCAAGACCGAAGGCGACAGCGAGGGCCGCCGGGAGCTGTTCGAGCGCTTGCGCGCCTCGATGTCCGATCACGCCGCTGCCGAGGAGCGGTTCTTCTATGCGCCGCTCATGGAGGTCGACCTCACCCAGGATCAGGCCCGCCACAGCGTCGCCGAGCACCAGGAGCTCGACGACTACCTCGACGAACTCGAAGCGCTCGACCTGTCGTCGCCGCAGTGGCTCAAGACTGCGAAGGACATGAGCGAACGCCTCCTGCATCACCTCGCCGAAGAGGAAAAGGAGGTGTTCCCGGTCGCCGGAAAAGCCCTCGACGCAGAGCAGAAGAATCTGCTGGCAGCCGAATACCGAGCCGACATGGAGCGACGCGCCGAGAAGCTCGACGCCTGAGGATCGCCACTCCACTCGGAGCACCGGATTGGTCCTCGCTACGATCCGACCGATGACTGGCGACGCCATCTCGATCAGGTCGACGGCGATCGACGTGGATCGAGCCCGGGCGGCGACGCCGGGATGCGAGAACGTCGTGCATTTCAACAATGCCGGCGCCGCGCTGATGCCCCAGGTCGTCCTCGATGCCCAGATCGAGCACGTGCGGCGCGAGAGCGAGATCGGCGGCTACGAGGCAGCCGACGCCGCCGCCGATCGCATCGCCGGCACCCCAGTGGCAGCAGCCCGGCTCCTGAACTGTGAACCAGCGGAGATCGCACTGGTCGAGAACGCCACGGCGGCGTGGAACCAGGCGTTCTGGGCATTCGACTGGGGTCCCGGCGACCGAATCCTGACCTCGGAGGCCGAGTACGCCGCCAACTTCATCGCCTACCTGAGAGCGGCTCGCAGGTTCGGCATCCAGGTCGATGTCGTGCCGAGCGACGAGGTCGGTCAGTTCTCGGTCGCCGCGCTCGAGGACCGGATCGACGACCGGGTGAAGCTGATCTCGGTGACCCACGTTCCCACCAACGGCGGTCTCGTCAACCCCGCTCCGGCCATCGGTCGGATCGCCCGATCGGCGGGGATTCCATTCCTGCTCGACGCCTGCCAGTCGGCCGGCCAGCTCTCGCTCGACGTCGACGAGCTCGGCTGCGATCTGCTGTCGGTGACCGGCCGCAAGTACCTGCGGGGTCCGCGCGGCACCGGCTTCCTCTACGTGAGGCGGTCGTTGCTCGAACGCCTCGATCCTCCGATGCCCGACCTCCATGCCGCTGCGTGGGTCGCGCCCGATCGGTACACGCTTCGCGACGACGCCCGCCGATTCGAGAACTGGGAATTCAACCACGCCGCCGTCCTGGGGCTCGGTGCCGCACTCGACTACGCCCTGGGTTGGGGACTGGAGGCGATCGAGCACCGCATCCTGGCACTCGCCTCCGAGCTCCGGCAGCGCCTCGCCGACGAGCTCGACCTCCCAGTGTTCGATCTCGGTGTTCGCAGATGTGGAATCGTGACAACTGCGCTGCCCAACATCGAGGCCGGAGTGGCTCGGGACCGATTGCGAGCCCAGGGCATCAACACGTCGGTCTCGACGCCATCGTCCACGCGGCTCGACGCCGAGCGGCGGCACCTGCCCGACCTGCTCCGGCTGTCGGTTCACTATTACAACACCAGCGACGAGATCGATCGGGTGATCCACGCTCTGAAGGCACTGCTCGCACATGAGTAGTCATCCCGCTTGAATCTCACATTCCGATATCATTTTGTCCTACGAAATGATATGGTATGTCGGTGGACGTGTCACCCTTCCCGCATCAAGGCCCGCTCGAACCCGACGAGGTGAAGGGGCGCGCCGACCTCGTCGAGGACCTGGTAGCCAGAGCGACCGAGCGGCGAGTCACCGCCCTGCTCGGACCTCGGCGGTTCGGCAAGACCAGCGTGCTCCGGAAGGTCGAGTCGATCCTGACCGGCGGCGGTGCCGCCGTCGTGTGGATCGACTTCTACGAGACGAGGTCCAAGCCCGATGTCGTCGTCCGCATCGACGAAGCGTTGGCCGCCACCCGGGGCCCGATCGCCGACGCCCTGCGGTCGATCGCCTCGACCATGTCGATCACCCTCGGCGTGTTCAAGGTGCAGTTCGCCCAGAAGCCATCGCACCGGCCCGACCCCGACGCCGCCCTTCACGTGGTGCTCGACGTGCTGGTTGCGGCCGCCACCTCCCAGCCGACCGTGCTCATCATCGACGAGTTCTCCAGCATCAACGAGGTTCCCGGAGTCCCGGGGCTCCTGCGCACCAAACTGCAACATCACGTGCGAGAGATCGGCATGCTCTTCGCCGGTTCCGAACCAACGGCGATGACGTCGATGTTCAGCCTCCGGGATCAGCCGTTCTACGCCCAGGCCGACCTGGTCCAGATCGACGGGTTCGACGCCGCAGCGCTGGCCGCCATCGTGACCGAGGGGTTCGCCGACACCGGCCGGCAAGCCGGAGATGTCGTGGGGGGCATCCATGCGGTGAGCGAGGGACACCCGTACAGGGCCATGCAGATCGCCGACGCCGCCTGGCGGCTCTGCGAGCCCGGGCAGCCGGCCCCCGATCACCTGCTGGCCCAGGCACTGGACGACGTCCGGGCCAGCACCGAGTCGGCGCTGGAGACATTGTTCAGTTCGTTTGCGCCGTCCGAGCAATCGGTACTTCGATCCCTCCAAGCCGGGCGGCCGCTGTTCGGTGGCTCGCTGGAGTTGCTGGGTTCGTCTCAGGGCGGGGTCGCCGCCGCCCGCGACCGTCTCATCGCGTCGGGCACGATCACCCGTGACCTTCGCATCATCGACCCGCTGCTCGCCGACTGGATCCGCCGTCGCTTCCCGCTCTGAACGCCCCCGCTAGCGTGGCGGGCGTGTCCGAGCGCCGTGCTTTCGTCCGCCGGCCGTCGCCCCGGCTGGCCGCAGGCGAGGTCAGCCACATTCCCCGCACGCCGGTCGATCCCGACTTGGCGCTCGGGCAATGGCGCGGCTACGTCGACGCCTTCGCGGCCGCCGAATGGGAGATCATCGAGCTCCCACCGAGAGACGAACATCCCGACGGCGTCTTCGTCGAGGACATCGCCTTCGTCTTCGGGGACCTCGCCGTCATCACCCGGCCGGGTGCCGCATCGCGACGCGGCGAGGTCGACGGCCTGGCACCTCATCTGATCGACGCCGGCCTCGAGGTGGCCCGGATCGACCCGCCCGGCACCCTCGAGGGAGGAGATCTCCTGAAGATCGGGGCCACGGTCTATGCCGGTCGCAGCACTCGCTCCAACGCCGCCGGCCTGGCCCAGCTTCGGCGCCTGATCGAACCGAGGGGCGCCACGGTCATCGAGGTGCCGGTCACGCGGGCGCTGCACCTCAAATCCTGTGTCACCGCCCTGCCCGATCACACCCCCGTTGGGTATGCGCCGCTCATCGACGACCCGACCGCCTTTTCGGGTCTCAGGGCGGTCCCCGAGGAACCGGGGGCCCACGTGGTCGACCTCGGCAGCGGTCGCATCCTGCTGGCGGCCAGCTGCCCGGCTACAGCCGCCGAGTTCTCCGGGCTCGGTTTCGGCGTCGCCACCGTCGACATCAGCGAGTTCGAGCGGGTCGAAGGCTGCGTGACCTGCCTTTCCATCCGCCTCCACGACGGCGTCGACTGACGGTCGAAGGCCAGACCGGTATCGCCCTAGGATCTGGAAATGAGCCACGGCATGGTCACAGCGGTCATGTTCGACACCGCCGAGCTCGATCGCACCGTGGCCTTCTGGCGAGAGCTCCTTGGCCTCGAGACCGTCCACCAGACCGACAGCTTCGTCTACCTCGAGCCCATGCGACCCGGCGGACCCCACCTGGCCTTTCAACTCGTACCCGAGACGAAGTCGGTGAAGAACCGCCTGCACCTCGACGTGCGGGTCGACGACCGCCCGGCATTGGTCCAGCGGGTGATCGAACTCGGCGGCGCCGTGATCGGCGAGGTCGAGGAACCAGGGTTTCCGCCCTGGACCATGATGCGCGACCCCGAGGGTAACGAGTTCTGCCTGTACCAACCCGTCGAGCCAGAGCAGCGTTCGCCGTGAACAACGACCGGTGGGCCGGGGGCCGCGCAGAGCGGCATCCACAGCCGGGACCGGTCACCGCCCGAGCTCGCTGCTCACCACCCGCTCGATCGTGTTCCAGCTGCGGCTGGTGACGCGCTGGCCGAACAGGCGCTCGACCACACCGCCGGGACTCCGAGTGGTTCCCTCGACCAATCGGGACACGCTGTACGCCTCTGTGTCGTCTATCCGGAACACCGCAAAGTCACCCCGCTCGGAGACGAGCGGCAGTTCAGGCCGCTCCGACGATGGGGCCAGCGCCAGGCTGACGATGCGTTCGTGGGGATCGTCGAACGGTGCCGAATCGAATGGGCGTTCTGCGACCCGGTCAGCCAACCACGGCACATCCCGCACGTAGATCGGCTCGTGCCGGCCGAGCACAGCTTCGATCGATCGCTCGACGGCGGCGGTGAACGCCGTCAGCTCTGTGTGCAGCAGACCGAAGCCGACGTTCCCGGTCGAGATGTACGAAACCGGGTCCTCAGCTCCGTGCGACCCGAAGATCTCGAGGAGCAGCGCCCGAGTCAGGCCCTCGCGCCCGATCATCACGTTCCGAACGAAGGCGACGTGCCGAGGAAGGGCCACACCCCGACACTAGGCCTCTGACATCGACCGCTCGACGGCGGTTCGACACGGGCTCGGACCTACCATCGGAGTCATGGGCGCCTCACCGGCCTGGGTCGAACCGCTGGCGGCCGATCCGACCCCCTGGCTGCTCGACGCCGCCACCCCTGCGGTACGAGCGGCCGCCCTGATGCGACTATTCGATCGCCCGACCGATGATCCCGAGGTGACCACGGCCCGGGCGAACGCCATGCGGGTCGATCCGATCGCCGGAATCCTGGCCGAACAGCACGACGGCGGCTGGTGGGTGAAGCCGGGCCCGGGGTATGCGCCCAAGTACTCGGGAACCGTGTGGAACGTCATCTTCCTCGAGCAACTCGGAGCCGACGCGGCCGACCGGCGGATACAGCGGGCGTGCCGCTATGTCCTGTCGATGTGCCCGACGACCGCCGGCGGATTCGGAGCGTCGGGTTCCCACCTCGAAAGGAATCCGCCCCCGTCCTCGGCTCTGCACTGCCTCAACGGCAACCTCCTCCGAGCCCTCGTCGGCCTCGGACACGTCGATGACCCGATCGTGCGAGCGGCGAGCGACTGGGCGGCCCGGACGATCCTCGGGGAGCAGGTCGACCGCTGGTATGCGTCCGGGACCGCCGGCCCGGGTTTCGCCTGCGGCGCCAACGACGGCCATCCCTGTGCGTGGGGAGCCATCAAAACCCTCCGGGGACTGGCCGCCATCCCGGCCGAGGCCCGGACCGACCGCGAGGCTCGCGCGATCACCCGGGGGGTGGAGTTCCTCCTGTCGACCGATCCCGCCGCCGCCGCATACCCGATGCCCGACTCGGACACCAAGCCGTCGTCGTCGTGGTTCAAGTTGGGCTTTCCCTCCGGCTATGTCGCCGACGTCCTCCAGAACCTGGAGGTACTGGCCGAGCTGGGCCAGGCGAGCGACGCCCGTCTCGACAACGCCTACCGATGGCTGCTGGGTCAAGCCGACGACCGGGGACGGTGGCGTAACCGGTACGCCTACGCCCGCAAGACCACGGTGCCCATCGAGGCCCAGGGACAGGCCTCCCGGTGGGTGACGCTGCGAGCGGCCACCGTACTCCGAGCCCGATTCGGGGACTGAGGCACCCGGCGTTTCAGCCGTCGTTTCAGAACGAGACCGTGAGCATGGGGCCGTCGGTGGCGGTGACCGAGGTGCCCAGCTTCGCTCCCTCGCGGGTCAGAACATCGGCCAACCACTCGCGGTCGGGCGCTGCGGGGACCGTGAGCCGGAAGCGTTCCATCCTGGTCGGCGCCAGTTCGAGATCGCAGAGCCGCCCGGACGATGCGTCGAGGGCTGCGAGATAGACCGCACCGAGCTCGCCTCGGTAGTACCGGTGACCGCCGATGCCCTCGTAGTCGGTGATGAGGTCGCCGCAGCCGTAGAGGATCAGATGCCCGTGGTGGATCTCGATGCCCTTGGGATGATGGGACGAGTGACCGTGCACCAGGTGAACGCCGGCATGATCGACGAGAAGCTGTGCGAATCGGCGGTGTTGTCGGTCGATCGAGTAGCCCCAGTTCCCGCCCCAGTGCACCGACAGCACGACGAGATCTCCGGGTTCGGCGGCCGAGTCGACAAGCTCGGCGATCGCGTCGACGGTGTCGTCGGAGAGATCGGGCAACAGGGCGACTCCGGGGTTGTGCTCCCCCGCCGCCCACTCCTGGGGGATGCCGGCGGACCCGGTTCCTGCGGCGAGCACCACCAGTCGCCGTCCCGGTCCGCAGTGCACGATCGCCGGCTCCCACGCCTCGTCGGCCGTGCGCCCGGCGCCGGCCACCAGGATCGGACTTCGATCGAGAACGTCGAGGGTCTGTTCGAGGCCCGGGATCGACCAGTCGAGCACGTGGTTGTTGGCGAGACTCAAGACGTCGAGTCCCCCGGCTGTCAGGCCGCCGAAATTGGCGGGGTGCATCCGGTAGTGGATGCCCTTTCCCGGGTACGGGGCGCCCCGGTCGGTGATGGCGGTCTCCAAGTTGGCGATGAACGCCACCGGCCCAGCGGCGTCGATGACGCGCAGCGCCGAACCCCACACGTAGTCGGGCGCGACACAGCGGGGGATCGAGCCCGACCGGGCCGCCGCCAGCTCGACGTAGCCCTCCGCCGACCGCATCCATTCTTCGTACAGGGTCGGATCGCCGGGGTGAGCTTGGATCTGGTCGATCCCGCGTCCGAGCATGACGTCGCCGGCGAGGCATACCTTCACCGTGCCCGTCGCCGCCGTCGTGGCCCAGGTCATCGTCGGCTCACGTGGTCGCCAGCACCCGCTGGCGAGCGGCGTACAGCGCATCGGCGTTCTTGGCCAGCAGCGGTCCGGCGATGGCGGTGAAGAGCACATACGCAGCGGCCAGGCTGCCCAGTTCCGGACCGTCGACCAGCGTCGCCCCGAGCGAGGCGATCACGATCGAGAACTCGCCTCTGGCGATGAGCGCGGTTCCCGCTCGGACCCGACCGCGGGGGCTGGCGCCGATCCGGCCCGCTCCGACCCAACCGGAGCCGAGCTTGGCCGCAGCGGTGACGACGCCGAGCAGCGCAGCGGGCAGGAGGACTCCGGGGAGATCGGCCGGGTTGATCTGAAACGAGAAGAACAGGAAGAAGATCGCCGCGAACAGATCTCGCAGCGGTTCGATCAGCGCGCTGGCACGCTCCTGGGCGGGGCCGGAGAGGGCCAGACCGACCAGGAAGGCGCCGACGGCAGCGGAGATCTGGAGCTGTTGAGCCAGGCCACCGACGAGCAGAGTGAGACCGAAGACGACGAGCAGCACGGACTCGTTGTTGCCGGTGGCGAGAGGGGCGCTGATGCGGTGCCCCCAGGTCATGGCGGCCAGCAGGATGACGCCGACGGTGAACAAGGCGACGGCGACTGTCACCATCGTGTCCGCCGCCCCGCTGCCGACCACCACGGCGGCCACGACCGGCAGGTACACCGCCATCGCCAGATCCTCGATCACGAGCAGGTTCAGAATCGAGGGCGTCTCTCGGTAACCCAGACGCCCGAGGTCGTTGAGCACCTTGGAGATGACACCGGACGACGAGATCCAGGTGACGCCGCCGAGCAGCACGGCGGCGGGGACCGACCATCCCAGCAGCAAGCCGCCGACGAATCCGGGGGTGAAGTTGAGGCCCGCATCGACCGCACCGGGCACGACTCCGGTCCGCAGGCCGTGCTTGAGCTCGTCGCTGGTGTATTCGAGGCCGAGGGTCAACAACAGGAGGAGGACCCCGATCTCGGCGCCGAGGGCGATGAACTCCTCCGACACGTCGAGGTCGACCAGGCCACCTTCCCCGAAGCCGAGCCCGGCCAGCAGGTAGAAGGGGACGGCGGTGATGCCGAGGAAGCTGGCCAGCCGGGCGAGAGCCGCCAGCACGAGAGCGAGCGCCCCGATCTCGATGAAGGCGAGGGCGACCTCGCTGCCGACGGCGGCGAGCAATGTCACGAACCGAGCATCGACCGGACGGCATCGAGTCCGGCCGGTGTCCCTACCGCCACCGCCACGTCGCCAGATTCGAAGCTGAAGTCAGCCTCGGGTGCGGGAATGGTCTCGGTGTTGCGGACGACCGCCACGATCGACACGCCGGTCCGGGTACGAATCATCGCCTCGGCCATCGTGCGTCCGACGAACTCCGAGTCGTCGGCGACCCGCAGCCAGTCGATCGAGAGGCCTTCGATCGCTTGCTGAACCGCTGCGGTCACCTCGCTGACCCGGGTGGCCCCCAGCAACTCGGCGAGGGTTCTCGTGTCCTTGACGCTCAGGTGCATGACGGTGGTGCAGATGTCCGGGTCGTCCGGTTCGTAGACGAGCACCTCGCGGCGGCCGCCGCGATGGAGCAGCACCCCGATCCTCTCGCCGTCCTCGGTCGTGAACTCGTAGCGCACACCGACACCCGGCAACCGCGTCTCGCTCACATCGGCCATCGGCTCACCTCTCCACTCGTTCTGCGGGACTCTCGGCCGGAATCGACCGGCCCACCCACGATACCGGTGGGCCGACCCCCCACTTCCTCCCAGGGATCTGCCGAACCGGGCGCCGGGACCCGGATCCTGTCACACCCCCCGGGGACAATGGAACCATGCTCACCGCCAGTCCCCTCGCCGCCCCGCAGGTCTCGGCGGGATCGTCGGAAGCACCGGCGGTGGCCTCGCTGGACGATGTGGCCCGGCGAATTCGTGAGTTCGACGCGTCGTCGGCTGATGGTGATGCCGTGCTGGCGATGATCGGCGCCGTCGAGGACGCGGTCCGCTGCCTTCGGGGGTATGCCACCGTGCTCGGCGCACGAATGGAAGAGCTCCACGCCGAGGGCTCGGGCATCTCGGCCCGCGACGCCTTCGCCATCGCCGGACGCCTGTCGGACCATCATGCCCACCTGGCGTCCCGGCGGACGGCCCTGGCCGGTCACCTGCCGGCGGTGGGTGAGGCGATCCACCGCGGCACCGCCCCCACCGAGAACCTCGATGCCCTCGCCGCCGCTCGACACAAACTCCGTCATCACGACCACTGGCTCAGCCGGTTCGACGCGATGGACCGCACGCTCGCCCACCGAGCGGGCCGTCACCGGCCCAAGCGGTTCACCGAGTGGCTCAACCGGATCGTGCACGCGATCACCATCGATGACAGCGAGGTCGTGACCGAGCGGGAGCGGAACAGCCTTCGCACCTGGACCACCGGCGAGGGGAGGCTTCGCGCCTCGATGGATCTCGACGCCGAAGCCGGGTCCCGTTTCCTCCACGCACTCGATGCCCAGTCCGCTTCGCTCGCTTCACGCCGCCGCCAGGCCGGTGAGCAGTTCCGTCTCGATGACCACCACCGGGCGTGCGCCTTCTCCGAGCTGGTCGAAGGCACGAACGCCGGATACGGACGGGCCGCCGTCAACGTGGTCGTCGATCACGCAACCCTCACCGAGGGACCCCACGCCGGCACGATCGCCCGGACCACCAACGGGTTCGATCTCCCGATCGACACGATCCGGCGCTTCCTGTGCGATGCGTGGATGACCCACACCCTCCTCTCCGACGGCGGGATTCCCCTCGCCGTCGGACGGAGCCACCGCACCGCAACCGATGCCCAGCGGAACGCCCTCGCCGCCGTCCACGACTCCTGCGCCCTGTGCGACGTGCCCTTCGCCCACTGCCAAATCCACCATCTGATCGAGTGGGAGGCGGGTGGCCTCACCGACATCGAAAACCTCGTCCCACTGTGCAGCTCCCATCACCACGAGGTCCACGCGGGGCGCACGATCCTCGAACTCGCAGCCGACAGAACCCTTCACGTTGCCAGGGGGGACGGAACGGTCTGGCAGACCATTCCCCCGCCGTCGAGAGGTCCGGCGCGCCTGCGGCACCGGCACCGGCAGCGGCAGCGAGCGAGACGGCCGGGTCCACGACCCGATGATCCCGTCCCACCCGGACCGGACCCAGCCAGCCCGCCTCACCACTCCAGCCCACCCATCTGCTGAGATGTGAGAGCACTGTACCTTGACAACTCCATACGGCTCCGGCCCTCGCCGGCTGGGTGCCCGGTGGCCGAAAACCCTATGTTCGTGGTGATGCCTGACGCCGTCCTCGAAGCCGCTCGCCGCCTGGGCCCCTCGGTCGCCGCCTGCAGCGAGGAGATCGAATCGTTGCGCACCCTGCCCACCGAGCTCGTCGAGACGATCCGCCCGACCCAGGCCTTCCGCATGTTCGTCCCCGCCGATCTGGACGGTCCCTCGGTGGAGGTCTGGGACGGCTTGCAAGCGATCGAGGAGTACGCCTACCACGATGGCTCGGTCGGCTGGGCGGTGGCCATCGCCGCCACCAGCTCACTGCTGGCGTCCTACCTGCCCGACCCCTACGCCCGCCAGATCTACGGTCACCCCGAATCGATCACCGGCGGCTTCGCCGCACCGGTGGGCCGGGCCCTGGCCGTCGACGGCGGGGTTCGGGTGACCGGGGCATGGCAGTGGGGTTCGGGCACCCGTCACTGCACGTCGATCGGCGGCGGGTGCGTCGTGGTCGACCGTGACGGCCGGCCGGCGCCCCGATCCGACGGGCTGTCCCATCCGTTCGCGTTTTTCGATCTCGACGACGTCGAGTTCGAAGACACCTGGCATGTGTCGGGCCTGGCCGGCACGGGGTCGGTCGATTACCGGGTGACCGATGCCTTCGTGCCCGAGGGCCGCTGGGTGCAGATCGGCTCCGATCCACCCCGGCGGGACAACCGGTTCTCGCGTTTTTCGTTCTACGGGTTACTGGCGGTCGGGATCGCCGCAACGGCCGTCGGGATCGGCCGGCGGGCAGTGGACGAGCTTGTCGCGCTGGCCGAGACCAAGCGGCCCCAGGGAAGCTCCCGGCCACTGCGGGACCGCACCCCGGTCCAGGCCGAGACCGCCATCGCCGAAGCGACCTTGCGATCGGCGTGGGGATTCCTCGGCGAGACGGTCGGCGACGTGTGGGACGTCGCGGTCGCCGGTGGCGACCCGACTGACGACCAGAAGCGATCGCTCCGGTTGGCCGCCACCCACGCCACCCAGACCGCCGCCGGCGCCACCGAGCGCATGTACCAGGCGGCCGGCGGTGCCGCCGTCTACCGGACCAGCCCGATCCAGCGGTGCTTCCGCGACGTGTTCGTCGCCACCCAGCACGCAATGGTCGCACCCCGCATCTACGAGCTGTGCGGCCGGATGCGGCTCGGGCTCGATACCAACGCCGCCCAACTCTGAACGATGACCCTGACACCCGACGACTTCGACTCCATCCGCTTCGACCGCCTCGACGGCGATGTGCTGCTCGTGACGCTGGACCGGCCCGAGAACGACCTCAATGCCGTCGACGACCGGATGCACGACGAACTGACGCGGCTGTTCCCGTTTCTTCAGAACGAGGATCAGGCGCGATGTATCGTCCTGACCGCCAGCGGACGAGCCTTCTCGGCCGGTGGCGACTTCGATTGGTTCCCCAAGTTGCAGGATCCCGAGCGGCTCCGCCTCCTCCACCGGGACGGCAAGAACCTGATCTGGGATCTCCTCGACGTGCAGATCCCGATCGTGGCCGCCGTGAACGGGCATGCGATGGGACTCGGCGCGTCCATCGCCCTCCTGTGCGATGTGATCTTCCTCGCCGAGTCGGCCCTCATCGGCGACCCTCACGTCAAGGTGGGGATCGTCGCCGGCGACGGTGGGACGATCGCCTGGCCGCTGGCGGTTGGACCGGCCCTCGCCAAGCAGTACCTCCTCACCGGGGATCCCGTCGCCGCCCATGAAGCCCACCGAATGGGGTTGGTCAACGTCGTCACCGCCGACGACGAATGCGTCGAGCGAGCGATCGAGTTCGCCCGCCGCATCGCCGCCAACGCTCCGATGGCCGTCCAGTACACGAAACTGGCCATCAACAAGCTGGTGAAGGACACGGCCAATACCGCATTCGACGTCGCCACCGCCCTCGAGTTGCTCACCTTCGGCAGCGACGACCACCGCGAGGCGATCGCCGCACTACGGGAGCGCCGGAACCCGACGTTTCACAACCGCTGAGAAGGGACGAATCGTGGACCTGCTCGACGCCCTCATGACGACCCGGGCGATGCGCCGGTTCTCCGACGATCCGGTGGACGAAGCGACGATTGCACGGATCCTCGCAGCGGCCGTGCAGGCACCCAGCGGAGGCAACATCCAGCCCTATCAGTTTCTCGTCGTCACCGACCCCGAGCTCAAGGAACGCCTCGGCGCCATCTACCTTCGGGCCCACCAGCGCTACCGACCGGCGGTCCAGGCCCTCGTTCCCCCGTTCGACGACGAGGCGGCGGCCCGCCGCCACGCCCGCAACTGGGCCGCCACCGACCACCTGGCCCACAACCTGGCGCGGGTGCCCGTCCTCATCCTCGTGCTCGTGCCCAGGATCTCGATGGCCGTCGAGGACGACGAGGGCGTCATGGACGTCGGCCCGATCTATGCCTCGGTGTATCCGGCGGTGCAGAACCTGATCCTGGCCGCCAGGAACGAAGGGCTCGGTACGGTCCTCACCACCGTGTTCCGCATTTACGAAGATGACGTGCGGTCGTTGTGCGAGATCCCGGACCGGTACGAGATCGCCGCCCTTTTGCCCGTCGGCCGGCCCCTCGGTCGGTGGGGCGTCGCCCACCGCCGCCCCGCCGAGACGCTCACCAGCTGGAATCGCTTCGGCGACCGGCGCGCACCCGGATCATCGTGAGCGCGGACGAACCGGCGATCCAGATCCGGAATCGTCGATGATCGAACCCGGACCGCCGAGTCTGCCCACCCGCCGCGAACTCGCCCGTGGCAGGGACTGGGCGATCAGGCGGATGTGGCGTGTGCGGTGTGCCTCTTGGCGGGAGTGTTCACCTCGAGGGCTCGCATCCCGAGGGCGACGAGCCCGATGACCGGGGCCACCCACAATGCCGTCCACCCGAGGGATCCACTGACGGCCAGGGCGAGAACCAACCCGGCGAAGCTGAGCACGTTCGTCTTCTGCATGAACGTCTTCCTACCCCGCTTCCCGGCCGGCCAACCAGCCGTCCCGACCGATCTCGCGAACGCTTTTCGGGGTTTTGCACTGTCTTTGCAAACTCCACACCAGCCGGGTGGTTATCTTGCCCAGTGGATTGTCGGTTCTCACCGGATCCACCGCCACCATGACCGGGAGGAACCGGCCGCATGAGGATTCTTCTGGTCGAGGACAACGAGCTCAACCGCAAGGTGATGAACGCCTTCCTCCGCCACCTCGGGCACGAGGCGACGACCGTGATCGACGGGGAATCCGCACTCGAACTCATGGCCGACGAGCAGTTCGACGTCGTGCTCTCCGACGTCCAACTCCCTGGCATCAGCGGCATGGACCTGGCGGTCAAGGTGCGACAGGGCACAGAACCCGCACCGTTCATGGTGGCCGTCACGGCGATGGCCCGATCAGACGGCGACGCCTACTACTCCCGTCACGGGTTCGACTCCTACATCAGCAAGCCGATCAGCCTCGACGCGCTGCGGGAGGTCCTCCGGGCGGCCGAGTCACACGGTCAGTGACCGGTCCCGGACGGGACTTCGTCACCCACCTCCACCAGCCGATTCGCCGGCAGATAGAACCGGGCCGTCGTGCCGTCACCCACGGTGCTGGTCAACTCGAGGTTGCCGCCGTGGGCCTCGGCGAGGGCGGCGGCTATCGGAAGACCGAGCCCGGTGCCCGGCTGGCCGGTCGTCTCGGCGTTTCCGACTCGACCGAACGGTGAAAGGGCGACCGACAACTCCGAGCGACTCATCCCCCGGCCGGTGTCGCTGACGGCCAGCTTCAGCCGGCCGTTGCGCGTGCGATCCACGGTCACCTGGACCGAACCACCCTCGGGCGTGTACTTGATGGCGTTGCTGATGAGGTTGAAGAGGATCTGCTTGATGCGGCGCCGGTCGGCCTCGATGTGGATTTGACCGGGGGGCAGGTCCACGTCCACCGCCACACCCTGTTCGAGGGCGAGCTGTCCCAGCAGCCGAACGACCTCGGTGACGTCGGCGTTCAGGTCGAACGTCGACTCGGACAGCTTCAGCTTCCTCGCCTCGACCTGGGCCAGGTCCAGCGTCTCGCTCACCAGGCCAAGCAGATGATTGGCGGCGGCGTTGATATCGGCGGCGTACTCGCGGTACTCGGGGTTCATCGGACCGTGAGCCTCCACCTTCATCAGCTCGCTGAGCCCCATGATGGCGTTGAGCGGCGTGCGGATCTCGTGGCTCATGCTGGCCAGGAACCTGGACTTCGCTTCGCTGGCCTCGGCGGCACGGCGTTCGGCCCTCCGCCGGATCATGTTCTCCTGGCGCAGGTCGGCCGTTCGATCCTCGACCCGCCGCTCCAGCGAGTTCATCAACTCCTCGTTGCGCTGCTGTTGGGTGCGCAGACCGAGGATCATGTGATCGAACGCCTCCGAGGTCTCCTGCAGCTCGGTGATGTTGGTGACGACATCTCCGGCCGGCTCCAACCTGCCCGCCTCGATTCCGGCCGCCCGCCGGCGTAGAACCGACAGCGGGCTGGTGACGTTGCGGATGAGAAGCCAGGCAGCGACCAGGCACACGCCCGAGATGACGATCGCCAGCATGGTGTTCTCGCCCTGCGTCCGCTGCACGTCGCCGACGAAATCGGACTCGGCCAGGGCGACACCGAGAATCCAGTCGCTGGGACCGATCGGGGCGGCAAAACCGTGACTGGGGGCGTCCTTCACGTCGAGGCTCAGATTGAAGAACGTCGGCGTCGACACTGCGCCGACATCGATCTGCTGGACCGCCGCCGTCAGCACCGGGTCGTCGACCTCCTCGATGGTGGAGAGGCGGAAGCCCTCCCCGTCCGGCTGGCGCAACTGCGACTGGTCCTCGAGTGCGATCACCTCGCCGTTCCGGCTGACGAGGAAGGCCACGCCCCGGTCGCCCAAGCTCAGCTCGCCGAGGAACTCCGAAAGCCGACTGAGGTCGATGTCGACACCGACCACGCCGACCAGATCACCCGGCGCGCCGTACACGGGCACGGCGGTAGTGACACCGGGCCGCTGACTGGTGAAGAACACATACGGGTCGGTGATGATCGGCCCACCGGAGTCCGACGCTGCGGTGAACCACGGTCGGACCCTGGGGTCGTAGTCGTCTTCGTTGTCCAGTCGGGACGCTTGCACACGAAAGTCGGCGTCGCGAAACACCAGCTCCACCGTGCGGGTCGGACCGTCCAGCTGGATGGTCTTCGTCCGGTACCCGTCGGGCGCCGCCTCATCGGAGCGATTGACGAAGAGGAACTCGCCGGTCACCGTGCCGTAGAAGATCCCCGACACGTCCGGGCTTTCCTGCAGCACCTCCCCGAAGTAGGCCTCCCGCTGGGCGTTGGTCTCGATGACCCCCGAGGACACAAGGGACGCAGCCAGCGAGGCCGACGCTTGCGCGTCGCGGAGGAAATCCTCCGAGCGAGGAACCACGCCATCGGCCACGTTCTGGATGGCCGATTGCATGGCGGAGTCGACCATCGAGTCCGACGCCCGGCGCTGGGTGTACAGGATCGTGATCAGTGAAACCACGAACAACCCGAGCATGGCGATCACCACCACACGGATCGGGAGCATCAATCGGGCCGTTCGCTTCATCGAACCTCCGGTGTGGAAAGACTAGTCTGCTCGTCGTCGCCTCCACCGCTCACGACTCCATGACCTCGCACCTCGATCACCACGCCCTCACCTCCTTCTACGACGATGTCGGAAAGGACCGGGAGTTCGTACTCCAGATCGTCGCGTTGTACAGAGCCCAGGTGGAGGAGTTTTGTCGCGAGGCCGGCGACGGTACCCGTGACGACCTCATCGTGGCCGCCCACAAGCTCGCCGGATCGAGCGGACAGCTCGGCCTCACCTCTGTTGTGGAAGCCGCCCGGCGGCTGGAGGCCGACCTCGATGCCGGAAACGAACCCGGCGCCGAGCTCGAATACCTCCGTCGCGAGCTGCCCGATGTGGCCGTCCGTCTCGAAGGGTGGGCGACGGCGCTGCCCGAAACCCCGGTCGATTAACCGTCGGGCTCCAGCCGGTAGCCAAAGCCCCGGATCGACGAGATGCGGACCCCGCTGAGTTTCTTCCGGAGCGAGACGACGTGGGAGTCGATGGTCCGGCTGCTGCCCAGCCCCTGCTGGTGCCAGACGTCGTTGAAGAGCCGCTCCCGCTCGAGTGCTTCCCCGGCATGGCTGGCGAGATACCACGTCAGTTCGAACTCCCGCTGGGTCAAGTCGATCACGCCATCGGGCCCGGTGACCTCGTGAGCGGTACGGTCGACCCGGTACCGCCCGAGATCGATGACGCTGGGATCCTCATGGGAGGTGGCGGCCCGCCGGGTGACGGCCCGGATCCGGGCGAGCAGCTCCCGGTGCGGCATCGACTTGGTGGCGTAGTCGTCGGCGCCAAGCTCGAGTCCGAGCACTTTGTCGGTCCCGTCTTCTCGAGCCGACAGGATGATCAGCGGCGCCGTCGACCGGGATCGCAGCTCCCGGCAGATCTCGAACCCGTCGACGTCGGGCAGCCGCAGATCGAGCAGCACGACGTCGGGTTTGAGCGACTCGAACCTCTCGAGTCCCTCGGCGCCGGTTTCGGCCACGGTGACGTCGAACCCCTCGTTCGCGAGGTAGCGGGACACGGTGCTGGCAAACACCGGCTCGTCCTCGATGAGCAGGAGCGTGGCCATCCGGCAACGGTAGTTGCCCTCGTACACCCTTGTCGCCCGACTCGGAGGTGAGGGACGCCGGTTCTCAGGCGGCGCGGCCCGTGAACGCCGCCAGCCGTGCCATGGGCTCGTCGCTCGACGGCGTTGTCGCCGCCGCAAACGGTCGATTCTCGCCGCGGGCTTCGGGGGTGATGATCGTCTCGGCGCGATCGTGCGCGAACGCCACCAGGTTCTCCGGCGCCAGCAACGGTTGACCGGTTGCCTGGGCAAGGTCCCACGCGTGCACGAGCAGCTCGAGGGTCAGGATCCCGAGCGGATAGCCGGCCGGCACCTCCCGGTCGGCGAAGGCGACCTCGCCGTCTGTGCCGCGCCGACGCCACGCGGCCAGCGCCGGTTCTACGGCTTGGGCGAGGTAGTCCTCGGCTGATCGGGCCACCATGTCGGCCGGGATCTCGGCGTCGACGGGTGCGCTGAGCGCCCGAACGCTCCCCATGAGGTGTTCGACGAGATCGTGCACCGTGAACTGGGCACACGGTGTCGGGCGTTCGCGATCGTCGGGTCCCAGGTTGACCACGATGCCGTGGCACACATGCCAGGCTGCTTCGGCTGCGCTCACGTGGTCGTACTCCTTCAACCCGAAACACCACGGGTCGGGGCCGGCGGACCCGCTGGCCGCCGCATCCCCCAGCCGGTCGAAGTAGTGTTCCCAGCCCTCGAGATGACCGGCGGCAGCGTCCCCCTCGAGGCCTCGATGCGTCAGGCGGACACGAGTCCTGTCGCCCACTGCCTCGAAGTCGACCTCGACGGTCGATCCCCCGGGCGGGACGCCGTCGACCTCATCCCAACCCCAGCTGTACACCACTCGCCGGCCTGGCTCGATTTCGGTATAGGTCCCCGACGCGACGCTTCCCGGGATCACGGTGAGGCGGTATCGACCTCCGACGCGGAGGTCGACGCTGGCGCTCAGCGCCTGCCAGCGCCGGAGACGCTCCGGATCGGTGAACAGTTCGAACGCTTCCTGGGGCGTTGCATCGATCACTCGCTCAATGATGATCGGGGTTGGTGCCATCGGTCATCCTCCTTGGATGTGAGTTGGCGGGCTGCGGTTTCGAGATCGTCGAGTTCGTTCACCAGAAAGAGCTCGATCGATGCACGAGCTCGGGCGATTCCGTCGGGGTTCAGTCGATAGAGGCGACGGCGACCGGCCCGCCGGTCATCGACCAGCCCGGCGTGACGGAGGAGCCGGAGATGCTGCGAGACGGCTGGACGGGAGACATCAATGCGCTCGGCGAGGTCCCCGACGGCCGACTCGCCCAATTCGGACAGTAGCGCCAGGATTTCGCGTCGCCGGGGCTCGGAGATCACCTCCAGCGGGGTCACGAACCGAACGGTAAGTCGACACTTACCATTTGTCAAGGCGCGTGCTGGGAGATCCCCCCCCGCCGTCAGTACCGCCGAGATCGCCGACGACCTGCGAGACCGGCCGCATGGACTGAACGAGACCGTCTCGGGCCCGACCGCTAGACCCCGAGCGCCGCCAGGGCGGCGACGAGGGCATCGAGATCGGCGACGCAGTTGTACGCGTGCACGGAGACCCGGACGAAGCTCTGGCCGGCGTGCACGGTCACCGGAACCTCGATTCGGTGACGGTCGAAGAGGTCGGCTCGGAGCCGCTCCGGATCGGCGGTCCGCACGGGGATGAGGACCATCAGACCATGGGCGTGGTCGGGCGCCACCGGTTGGAGCCCGTTGCGTTCGAGCACCTGGTTCCGGGCCTCGCACGCCCACCGATGGCATTCGTGCCGCCGGCGTTCCCAGTCGTTGTCGGCCAGGAATTCGATCGCCGACGGCACTGCGAGAAATGCCGAGATGTCCCGGGTTCCCTGCCACTGCAGGCGACGCTCGAGGATCGTTGTGCCCGTGTAGGCCTCGAAGCCGGTGTGACCGCCGGGCTCGGCGAGGTATCCCCAGCTGACGACGGTGGCGTGGAGCGACTCTTGGGCTGTTGGGCGGACGTGGAGGAACGCTGAGCCCTTTGGTCCGCAGAGCCATTTGTGGCAGTTGCCGGTGTAGTAGGTGGCGCCGAGCCGGTCGAGGTCGAGGGAGAGCTGTCCGGGTCCGTGGGCGCCGTCGATGAGGGTTGGGACGCCCGTCTCGGCGGCGCGGGCGCAGAGCTCCTCGATCGGGAAGAGCAACGCCGTCGTGCTCGTGATGTGGCTGGCGAAGACGAGCCGGGTCCGTGGCGTGATCGCAGCCAGGACGGTGTCGACCCACGACGTCGGGTCGTACGGTAGCGGAACGGCGACCCGCCGGAGCGTCGCACCGACCCGCTCGCACACGAAGGCGAGCGCAGCGTCGCAGGCTCCGTACTCGTGGTCGGTCGTGACGATGTCGTCGCCGGGTTCGAGCTCGAGTGACCGGGCGACGATGTTCACCGCTGTCGTTGCGTTCGATACGAACACCAAGTCGTCAGGATGGGCACCGACGTAGGCGGCGAGGGACGTGCGGGCCGCCAGCAGCAGGTCGGCCGACCTCCGTCCGAGGAAGTCCACCGGGTTGGCCTCGAGCTCGCGCTGCCACGCCTGATAGGTCTCCATGACCGGCCGGGGGCAGGCTCCGAAGGAGCCGTGGTTCAAGAACACGACACCCGGATCGAGGAAGAACAGGTCGCGCATGGAGCACCATCATCCCACCGGACGGGGACACCGGCCTACAGCGTCGACTCGACGCAGTCGATACCACTGCCATCATGCGGGTCGACACATCGCCGAACCAGTTCGCCGAGGTCCCCAGTGGGGCGGTGCCGGCGACCCCGTCGTGCTGTTGTTGTTGCTGCTGCTGTCTGGCGACGACGGTGAGCGGCGTTGCTCTCAACGCCGTCTCAGCGCACCACGAGGCCAGGATCCACGGTGGGAGCAACACGGCGGCGACCCTCCTGAGTGTCGCTGCGGTCCCGGTCGGCGCCGCCGCGATGGTGGCTGCGGAGCTTGCCGGCTCCGCCGTCTGGCCGCTGTTCGCCCTTGTGTACCTGGGGGTCCTTCTCCTGGCCTACCGGACGGCCGGTTCACCCACCGATCGCGCCGTCAAGCGCGCCCTGATCAGCAGTGTCGTGTTCCCGGTGGCCTTCGGTCTCGAGCTCGCCGGCGGGTTCTTTCTCGTGCTCTATGCCTTCCCGCTGTATCTGATTCTGGCCGGGGTCCTCATCTTCACGGTCATTCCCGCCTGGTCGACCCGGATAAGAGAGGCGGCCGATCGGGCGATCGCCGCCCGCGGTGATCTCCCGTTCGACCCGGCCGTCTACGACAATCTCATGCCGCCGCCGCCGACCAACGAGTTGGACGCTGGTCACACTCCGTGGCGACGGCCGCCCACACCACCCGAGGCGCCCAGCTCGGGCCCGGCGCACGGCGACTGACCGGGCCCGGGTCGGACGGTCGCCATGGCGCGGCAGCCCGCCGCACTACGGTGGATCGATCACCCCGTTCTCTCCCCGCTGGCTGGTCACGGTCGAAGCCGGACAGGTCCGGTGCTGCGCCGGCAACGACAGCACCCACCTCCTCGCCGACCTGAGCCCCGAGGTGATCGAGATCGTCGCCGCCTGGGTGGCCGAGGGCGGGGTCCCCGACGAGGTGGCGCCGGAGGCGGCTGAGGTGGCGGCGTTCTTCTCGTCCTCCGGCATCGTCGCCGGCGAAGGGCCCCGGCGAACACTTCGGTGGCGGGAGGTGGGGTCGACCGGCCTCGAGTTCGGACCCATCGGTGGCCATGAGGACGTCGAAATCATCGTGCGGACCAACAGCTCGCTGGCCGACCTGGCGGCGGTCTGCGCACAAGCCTCCGACGCCCATGTCATCGTCGACCTCTGCGCCCATCACACGGTGAGCATCGGGCCGCTGGCCCATGTCGGTTTCACTGCCTGCGGGGGCTGCTATTCGTCCCGGTTGGCTCAGCGGTGGGGCGATCCCCAACCGCCGGGCCGCCCCCGACTCGTCGACTCCTCCGACTTGGCGGCGTGGTTGCTCCAGGTGCAGCTCGACAGTCCGGGCCCGACCGGCCTCCTCAACAGCACGATCAGCCTGGACCTCGAGACCGGCCTGACGCAGCATCACCGTCTTCTGCGATCGCCGTCGTGTCCCGTCTGCGGGCCGGCGACCATCGCCGGGGAGGGCCGCTTGGTTTTCGAGCCATGAGCGAAGCGCTTCTCGACTCGGCCATCGGCCGGAGGCACGGAATCCTCCCCGAACCGGTGGCCATCGACGCCACGCCGGCCGATTTGCCCGACATCTCCAACTGGAGCGTCGGCCGTTTCGAACTCGATGCCGAATGGACGGTGGCCGGCGGCGGCGTGGGCTGGACTCGGGAGCAGGCTCGCGCCGCCGCCATCGCCGAAGCGCTGGAACGGTACGCCGCTGTCGAATATCCGTTGCCCATCGTCGATGGGCGGCACCGCCGGCTAGCACTCGACCGGTTCACGCTCTTCGACCAAGCTCAGCGCTCCCACCCTGCATTCCCCCATCGCGCCGCCTTCGAGAATCCCTCGTACACCGACGCCTTCACCGTCACCGGTCAGGAACCGGTGGAGGTGCCCGCCGCCCTCGTCGGGCTGACCGACAGCCACGGCGCGCTGCCGACCTCGTCTGGTCTGGCTGCGGGTGCGACGCCGGCCGGTGCGCTCCTGCGAGCTCTGCAGGAGCTCATCGAACGCGACGCCCTGATGGCGATCTGGCTCCACGGGGTGGTGCCCGGCCGCGTGGAGCTTCCGGCTCACTACACCGAGCCGGTCGCAGAACGCGGCGGGTGGGTGGTGGCCTTCGAGATCACCCCCATCTACAGTCCCCACCCGGTGGCCATGGTGGTGGGATCGGTACCCCTGCACGGTCGACCGCGGCTGTCACTGGGCAGCGCCTGCCGGAGCTCCTGGGCGTCGGCAGCGGACAAGGCCTATCTCGAGTGGACTCAGGGGGTGATGTTCGCCGGGTACCGGCTGCAGACCGAACCCGACCTCTGGTTCCCGGCGCCCGACGTCGTCAGGACCTTCGACGACCACGCCGTCTACTACACGGTCCACCCCGACCGCTGGCAGGAACTGCCATTCGTCGCCGAGGCGGGCGAGCTGGTCGAGCCGCCGGCGCCGTCGAGCGACGACCCGATCGAACTCGCTCGATCACTCGAGGACAGCGGCTTTCACATGTTGTATCGCGACCTGACCCTGCCCGACCTCCGGCACATCAACCTCACCGTCGTCCGCGTCCTGTCCCCCGATCTGACGCCGATCCACGCCGATCACCGCCTCCGCCACCTCGGCGGGACGACCCCCGACCTGGCCCGCCGGTTCCCCAACGCGGCATCGCACGGGTTCCCGTCCCCCCATCCCCACCCGCTGGGATGATCCGGTGAACCCGCCCGACGCCAGCCACGACTTCTGGGAGGCGAGCGGGCTCTCGTCGTTCGTGTTCGACGCATTCGTGTTCCGGCTCACCGCCTACGACGCCGAGGGTGTCCGGCGACCCGACCCTTTGGCCGTCAACGCTCCCATCGAGCCGCTCCCGTCGAAGAACGATCGGTTGCAGCGCCTGTTCGAGAAACGGCGAAGTACACGGTCGTTCTCTCGGTCGCCGCTCGAGGCCGGGGATCTCGGCACCGTGCTCGCGGCGGTCGGTGCCGTCGACGCCGAGCGGCGGGTCATCCCGTCCGCCGGTGGCCTCGGAACGGTCGAGGTCTACGTCGTGTGCGAACGGGTGGAGGGGCGCCGGCGGGAGGTCGTGCGCTACTACCCGCACCACCATGGCATCGCCCACGTCTCAGATCTTCCGACCCGGGCGGAAGTCGATCGGCTCTGCGCCACCGAGGGCAACGACCCGGCGATCGTCCTGCTGCTCGCCGTCCGGTTCGACGAGATCTGGGGCAAGTACGGCGAGCGAGGCACCCGGTTCGCCCTCATCGAAGTCGGGCACGCTTGCCAGAACATCGCACTCCGGATCGCCCGGGCCGGGCTGGCCGGCTATCAGCTCGGCGGCGTCCACGATCTCGAACTCGAGCAGTTGTGCCGCCTCGGACCGGGCCGGGCCCGCATCACCCTCGGCTACGCCGTCGGCCACCCGAGCTGACCTCCGAACCCGCTTCCCCGTGCGACCGTTCCCTTGGCACGATGATCGGCGGCGCAGGTGCGGGGTTCGAAGGCTGCCAGAATCGGGGGATGCTGAACCCGCTGACGACCGACCTGTACCAGCTGACGATGGCCCAGGTGTATCACCGGCTCGGCCTTCACGAACACAACGCACAGTTCGACCACTTCTTCCGCACCTACCCCGACTACGGACAGCACCAAGCTGGGTATGCGGTGACCGCCGGGCTCGAGCCGTGCGTGCGATGGTTGAGCAACGCCCGTTTCGAGCCGGACCACATCGAATACCTCAGATCCCTGCGAGGGCGCACGGGGTCACCGCTGTTCGATGAACCGTTTCTGGGGTGGCTCGGCGAGGTCTCCCTCATCGACGGCGTGACCATCGAGGCGGTCGCCGAGGGCCGTGTCGTTCATGCCAACGCGCCGATCACCGTCGTCACCGGGCCCCTGGCCGTCGTGCAGATCATCGAGACGGCGCTGCTCAACCAGCTCAACTTCCCGACCCTCGTCGCCACCAAGGCGTCGCGGGCGACGGAGAGCGCCCGTGGCCGGCCGGTTCTCGAGTTCGGTCTCCGGCGGGCGGCGACCGGGGCGGGCGACGCCGCCGCCCGAGCTGCCCTCATCGGGGGAGCGGCCTTCACCTCCAATGTGGCGGCGTCCCGCGCAGCGTGCGTCGATCCGAAGGGCACCCACGCCCACAGCCTCGTCCAAGCGATGATGGCCCTCGGCGAGGGCGAGCTCGGCGCCTTCGAGGCCTACGCCGACACGTATCCCGACGACTGCCTTCTCCTGGTCGACACCGTCGACACGCTCGAGTGCGGGGTACCCAACGCCATCACCGTGTTCGAACGGCTGCGAGCGACCGGTCACTCGCCGGTCGGGATCCGGCTCGATTCGGGCGACCTCGCCTATCTGGCCGTTCGGTCGGCCCGAATGCTCGATGACGCCGGCTTCGAGGACACGACCATCGTGCTGTCGGGCGGCCTCGACGAGATGTCGATCTGGCAGATTCTGACCCAGATCGATCGCGAGGCGCCGCGGTACGGCCTCGACCCCGGCCGTCTGGTGGACCGGCTGACGTTTGGCGTCGGAACGAGCCTGATCACCTCCGAGGGGGATCCGGCCCTCGACGGTGTCTACAAGCTGGTGGCGGTCGAGGCCACCGATGGCTGGCGGCCGGCCATCAAGGTGTCCGAGACCCCGGCCAAGGTCCCGAACCCGGGGCGCAAGGACCTGATCCGGCTCTACGACCACCGGGGTATCGCCACCGCCGACGTGATGGCGCTGCGCGGCGAGACCCTCGGACCGCCGATCGTGCTCCACCACCCCATCGAGGCGACGATGTCCCGCCGCCTCGCCGGGCGGGAACTGAGCGGCCGGGAGGTGTTGCTCGAGACGATCGTCGACGACGGTGCCGTCACCGCCGACTTCCCCCCGCTCGAGGAGCTCCGCCGGCGCCGGACCGCCGACCTCGATCGTCTGGACGAGGGGGTGCGCCGGATCGTCAACCCCCACATCTACCACGTGTCGCTCACCCAGCCGCTGTGGGAGCTCAAGCAGCGCCTGGTCGCCGAGGCCCGTGGATCAGTCGATGACGACGCCGGCTGAGGCCAGCTCGGCCAGCGCCCGGTCACCGTCCCCCGGCTCGAGGTCGACGGGGCGGGTGGCTGCCGAGCGCATCGTGGTCTCCCAGCCCCCGGCGGCAGCATCGAGGGCGGTGGCCTTGACGCAGTAGTCCAGCGCCAGACCGACC
Organism: Acidimicrobiales bacterium; assembly: GCA_041576015.1. Lineage (GTDB taxonomy): Bacteria > Actinomycetota > Acidimicrobiia > Acidimicrobiales > SZUA-35 > JABDIY01. The sequence goes on along the minus strand of JBFGLT010000008.1, from coordinate 15,886 downwards.
ACCACGACGCCAGTGGCGCCGGCCTCCCGCAGCAGACCAGCCAGCTCGGTCGACGTCTCCTCACCGCTGGTGGGATCGCGCATCGTGAACCCGGAGTAGCCGTCCTCGCCGTGGGAACCCTTGCGGACCACCGCACCGGACACGTCGAGGTCGGGGTGGAACTCCGCACCCCACGTGTCCATGACACAGTGCACCGGCCAGATGCCGCCGTCCTTGGCGAAGTGGGGGGTCGACGCCGGGTGCCAGTCCTGGGTGTAGAACACCGGTGAACCACCGGCCCGCGCCCTGGCGACCTCGTCGTTCACGACGCTCACCACCGCATCTCCCCCGTCGACGTAGAGGCTGCCATCGGGGTCGGCGAAGTCGTTCTGCATGTCGACGACGATCAGCGCGGTCTCGCGTCCGTAGGCCATGATCCCGAGGTTAGGGCGCCGTCGACGGATCCGTGGTACGACCGACCGCGAGCCTCGATCCGTCTACCGAGGGAACCGACCACCGGTGAGCCGTCCGTCGTCGAGTTGGAGCACTCGGTCGGCGACGTCGACGAGCGCTGTGTCGTGGGTGGCGATGACGGCGGCGATCCCCTCCGCCCGAACCAGCGACGTCAACAGCTCGACCACCTGGCGACCGGTCTTGGTGTCGAGCTGGCCGGTCGGCTCGTCGGCCAGGAGGAGGCGGGGCCGGTTGGCAAGCGCACGCGCGATAGCCACCCGCTGCTGTTCACCGCCCGACAGCTCGCTCGGCCGGTGGCGGGTTCGGGCCCCGAGCCCGACCAGTCCGAGGAGCTCCGCGGCTCGCCGTCGACGCTCGGTCGGCGAGGCGCGGACCAGCCGCAGCGGCACCTCAACGTTCTCTTGGGCGGTCAGGATCGGGATCAAGCCGAACGACTGGAAGATGAACCCGAGCTTGGTGCGTCTCAGCTCCGAGCGCGCCTCCTCGTCGAGCGCGGTGAGCGACCGATCGTCGATCCGCACCGTGCCGGCCGAGGGGTCGTCGAGCCCTCCGAGCAGGTTGAGCAAGGTGGTCTTGCCGCTCCCCGACCGGCCCTGTACCACCACGACCGAACCCTCGCCGGCAGCCAGATCGACGCCCCGAAGCGCCTCGACGGGGACCGGACCGGAGGTGTAGGTCTTGGTCAGCCCGTTCGCTGCCAGCACCACCGGGTCCTGACCGGGGTCAGCCATCGGAATCGTCGCCATCGGAGTCACCGGCGCCACCGGCGCCACCGGCCGATGACGGCTGGTCGGGCCACACGTTCACGTGATCGGGGTCCAGGCTCAACCGGACCCGCTCGGACAGCCCCAGGGCATCGACGTAGTCGTTCGGCAGTTGCAGGCGGCCGACCCGGTCGAGCACGGCGAACTCCTCGGCCCGGCGGCCACCGTCGCCGCCGGGCACCTCTCGCCGCAACACCTCGCTGCTGATCCGGCCGTCCCGGATGGCGACGGTGCGTTGCACGTGATCGGCGATCAGCGGATCGTGGGTGACGACGATGATGGTCAGCCGCTCCCGCTCGTTGATCGAGCTGAGCAGCTCGACGACCTCGCCGGCGGTCCGGGAGTCCAGCTCCCCGGTCGGCTCGTCGGCCAGGAGGATGCTCGGTTCGTTGGCCATGGCCACCGCGATACCGACGCGCTGCTGCTCACCGCCGGAGAGCTCGGCGGGCCGGTGGTGACGCCGGGCATCGAGCCCGACCTGGTCGAGCAGGTCGAGCGCCCGCCGACGCCGAGCCGCTGATGGCCGCCCATCGATCGCCATCGGAAGCTCGACGTTCTCGACCGCCGTCAGATACGAAAGCAGGTTGCGGGCGGTCTGCTGCCACACGAACCCGACCGCCCGCCGGCGGTAACGCGCCCGCTCGACCGCTCGCATCTTCAGCAGATCGAAGCCGGCGACCCGGACCTCGCCGGCCGAGGGAGTGTCCACACCGCCGAGAATGTTGAGCAGTGTCGACTTGCCGCTGCCCGACGCTCCCACGATCGCGATGAACTCGCCTCGTTCGACGATGAGATCGAGCCCCTGGAGGGCCACGGCCTCGAGGTCGGCCGTCTTGTAGATCTTGACGAGGTTCTCGCACACGACGAGTGGGCCGGAGCGACGCATCGACGCGGCGGCCGAATCGACGTGCTGCTCGGAGTCCATGCGAGCCCTACTCCTCCCCGGCGATTCCGTCACGGCCCGCGCCCTCGACCGCTTCGGACCGCACGACGACCACGCTAGTGGCAGCGACGGCGGCGAGAACCGCACCGCCGAAGGCCAGCGAGAAGGCGGTGCGGGCGCGAGGCACGACGGGGTGGGGTCCACCCGCGAAGGCACTGAGCTCGAGCGTCGGGGTCACGAGCTCCACGAGGAGCAACGCCAGCCCCGTCCCGGCCGCCAACGCCAGGATCGTCGGCACCAGAAACTCGATGGCGGTGAGCCAGGCGGCTTGCCGCCGACGCAGCCCCATCGCCGCCAGGAGGGCCAGCTCCCGGCGCCTCGCCGGGGCCGAGATGGCCAGCCCGGCGGCGGCGGCCACGATGGCGGCGGCGGCGGCGACGGCGGCCAATGCGATCATGCCCCGTCCGACCCAGGCGATGAACGGGTCCCCGGTCGAGTCGGCTAGGACTGCGTCGCGCGCCAGCACCCGGCTGATGGGCGAGGCCTCGGTGACGGCGGCGACCACCTCGTCAGGGGCGCCCGGCGGGGCGTCGATGAACCAGACGGTGGGATCCAGTTGCAGCATGTCGTCGAGTTCGGCCAGTCGATCGAGGTCGACGATCAGAAACGGCGCATCGAGGGGAATCGACGGGAACCGGTCCGCCGTCGCCGCCACACGGACGGACTCACGGACCCGGAGGAGGATCTCGACGTCGTCCCCGACGGCGGGCCGGGGATTGCCGGGCCAGTACTGCGAGACGATGGCGGGAACCGTCCCGCCGGGCGCGTCGACGGCGAGGAGGGCATCGAGGGGGTCGGGGTCGGTCGGCGAATCGGCAAGGATCCCCCGGTAGGCGTCGGCGTCGATGGCCAGCAGGTGCAGGTGGGGTGGACCTTCGGGCGACAGGACGGCGGTGGACGGGAGTTCCACCGCGGCGGCGGTCGACACGCCCAGATCGGCGACGGAGGCGGCGACCGCCGGCGGGACCGGAACGCTGTCCCCGTGGCCGCGCACGGCGAGATCGGCACCGACGAGCTGCCAGGCATTGGCCCGCTGCGCTTCGGCGACCGACGCCTGGACGGCGATGGCGAAGCCGGCCAGGCCGGTAGCCAGCAGGATCACCATCATCGCCGATCGAGCCGCACGACTTTGGCCCAACAGCCTGCGAAACCCGAGAAACGCCGTCAGCCCCGAGTGGTGGCCGCCGAGTCTGGCCAGGACACGGGCCACCGGCCCGGACAGCCAGAGCATGACCACCCCGACGGCGAAACCGAACAATACCGGCGCTGCCGCACCAAGTGGATCGAAGGCGGCCGGGTCGTCGGGCTGCACGGCGCTCGATCGCTGGCGCACGAGGAGGATGGCGGTGCCACCCACGACGACGATCGATGCATCGCGCACGATCCGTCGGGCTTGTGCCAAACCACCAGATTCTGCTCTCAGGGTCGGCGAGGCCACCCGGCGAGCGGCGCCGACGGCGACCACGGTGGCGCCGACAACGGCCAGCGCCGTCGTGAGGGCCACCGCGCCAGCGGCCAGCACCGGCTGAGTCCACGGCCCCGCTGGCACAGCGACCGCCGCCACCAGCAACGCCACGATCCCCGCCGCCACGCCCACCGTCAGCCCGTGCACCGCTGCCACAACGATCAGCCCGGCCGGCCGCGCCCCTCGCTCGAGCACGAGCCGGATCGCTGCCACCTGGCGGCGGCCGGCCAGCGAGGCCAGGACGAACACGGCGACGCCCGACACGACGAGCACGCCGGTGAAGGTGGTCGACATGAGCGTGATGGTGAGGCGCCGCTGGGCTAGGTAGGTCTCGATCACCGACGGGAGGAGGGTGATGGCCGGGGTTCTCGCCGCCCGCAGCTTGTCGAGTTCGATCCTGAGGTCGGAGGCCTCCTCGGGGTCGAGGAGATCGGGGGCGACCAGGTAGCGCCACGTGTAGTCGAAGTGGGTCTCGGGCACGTCACGAAGGAGCCGCCAATACTGGTCGGGGGCGAACACTCCGGCGGCGAACACCAGCCGGTAGTCGGCGTTCTCGGTGATCCTCGGGCGGTGCAGCGAGCTGTCGTCGTACCAGTACTCGGCGGTCGGGGCAGTGAGTTCCACGATGCCCGAGATCGACAGGATGATCCGGCGGTTCGCATGGTCGGGCCGGACGAACCTCCAGGCCGGATCCCGCCGGTCGGGAGCCAGCAGGGCGCGGTCGCCGATGTCGAGCATCATCGCATCTGCGGTCTCGGCGGTGACGACGACCTCGTACACCGGCACCTCGACCGCCCGGCAGTCCTGCCCCTCATCTGGCTCGAAGTCGCCCGTGGCGAGGCGGTCGACATGGGCTGGACAGTCGGGCCCCTGCAACATGGGGACGGGAGCCTCCCCGGCCGGGAGCCGTCCGTCGACGATGGTGAGCTGCTCGTCGATGCCGTCCTGGTAGCGGAATCGGAAGGCGGTCGGGAACGGCCCCTCGACATCGCCTGGGAACGAGCTGACCAAGAATGGAGGCGACTCGACGACGAAATGCCGGGCGGCGATCACCGCACCGACCGACGCCGGGATCTCCTCCTCGAAGAACCGCTGCCCGTTGCGATCGACGAATTCAAAGGGGTCGCGGCCGGTCGGGGCGGCTCCGATGCGGCGATCGGTCTCGACCCGCACACTCCGCCGTTCGGGGGCTCCGCTGGCGGTGGCCTGACGAAGGTCGTCTTCGGACACCTGGTGGAGCAGGCGTGAACCGCTCGCCACTAGGACTGCGGCTACGAGGGCGGCGAGGAGCACGGCGATGGCCAGCGCCGGCTCGGATCGCACGATCCGGCCCTGGAGTCGCAGGCCGGCCAGCAACGCTCGCGCCCGCATCAGTCCTCGCCCATTCGCAGGAGATCGGCCAGCCGCAGGCGGCGAAGCCGAGCGACCAGGACCGACACGACGCCGGCGAGGACGACGAGCGGCACCAGCTCGACCACCGCCAGCGTCACCCACGGGTAGACGGGCCGGACAGCGGGCACGACCGGCCCGCCTTCCTGACTCAACGCCACCAGCGGCAGCGCCACCGCCGACAACGCAAGCCCGATCCCGACGCCGACCAGCAGACTGGCTGCCACCAGGACGGTGTGCTCGGCCACCTGCCAGATACCCAGCTGCCGGGGTGAGAGCCCCATCGCCCGCAGCAGGGCGATCTCGCTGCGGCGATCGCGCGTTGCCATGACGGCCGTGACGGCGAAGACGACGACGGCGAAGACGGCGGCGGCGCCGTAGCCGACGGTGTAGGCGGCGATGGTAGCCAGAGCGGCGGGATCGGTGCGCAACTGATCGGTGCGCCGCTGCCGGCCGACCACCGACACCGAGTCGAACGGCTCGGCGAGCAGCGCCGCTTCCACACGCGCCTCGGAAGCTCCGGCCGCCAGGGCGAGCCACTGCTCGTCGACCGAAGGGATCGAGCGAGCGGCACGGCGGTATCGATCCAGCGCCGTGGACAGGTCCACCACAGCGACGTCCTCGGTGTTCGGATCCACGGTGGGGAATCCGTCAACCACGCCGGCGATCTCCAGCCGGGCGTCGGGCACGAAGCCCGGGAGTGTGAGTGAGTCGCCGACCTGCCGGCGGGTCGACTCGAGCCACGAACGGGACACGACGACGGGGACCGCCTCCTGCGCAGGAGACGGGCCGGGTCGTAGCGTGAACGTGGCCAGACTCGACTGAGCGGTGGCGCCGGTGTCGATGATGACGCTGATCCCCTCACCGGCGGGCGGTGCTTCGACGGCGATCGCCTGCTGGGACCGCAGGCCACTGGACACTGCGCTGGCGGCCCTCCACCCGGCTGCAGCGGTCCACAGCTGCACCGGGGCCGGATCCGGTGTCACCGCGCTGACCGCCGCCAGACGCAGGTCGACGGTGACGTGACGGCTCGGTGGTGAGGGCACCGGGGACCGGATCTCGATCTCGACGAGCGAAAGGGGGTGAGCGGGGCGGGCGGTGGTCCCGCCGGCGAGCGAAGCGGTCAGCACCGCCTCCCACCGGTGGTCGCCGGCGCTCAGCTCGCCGAGCTCGATGCGGTGGAGGAGGTCGTTGACGTCACGAAGGGTCAGGGCCACGCGTCCACCGAAAGCGACCGGCAGCACCTCTCCGTCCGGCGACTCGATCTCGGTCTCCTCGACGTGCACCTCCACCAGCAGTCGATCCGGTTCGCCGGGCAGGTCGATCCCGGGTACCTCGGGCCGGGCGGCGACCAACGTGTCCATCAGCGCCGGGAAGTCCGCCGCCAGGTCGTCGCGGACCTGCACGACCCGGCGGGCACGGTCGGCGTCGATGGCCAGAAAGCGACCGTTGCGGTCGGATCCGGGGAGGGCGCCGAGCCTACGCATCACCGGCATCGACGCCGTCACACCGTCGAGCCGCTCCTGGGAGGAAACGAGGTGCAGATCGGTGATCGAGTCCCCGGTCCGGCGATTCGGTGCAACCCGCATGTCGGCCCCGGTGGAGTGGGTGGCCTGGTCCTCCTGCGACTCGTTCCACGTTTCTGCATAGGTGGCCGCGAAGATGCCGATCCCGAAGGCCATGACGAGGAGGAATCCCGGCCGGCTGAGCGCGGCGGGTCGACGCGCCAGCTGCCAGCCGGTGAGGGCGGTCACCGGCGACCGGCTCGTGTGCGCATGGCGTTCCCCGGCGCCGGCCAGGAGCGGGAGGAGCCGGAGAGAGGTCACCGCACTGGCCAACATGGCCAACGCTGGAGCCACGATGAGGACAGGGTCGACAGCCAGCCGGTCGCCGATCCAGGCCGTGCGCTCAGTGCCGAGGACCGACAGCTGCCAGAACGCCAGCACCAACAGCGCAACCAGCGCAAGGTCCACGCCGGTTCGGGACACCTGCGCTCGGCGGTCTTGGCGACCCGGCGTCGGGCCGATGGCGACCGCTCGAGAGGCTCTGATCGCCGGCCAGGTGAGCACGGCGAGCATGGCCACGGCGACCAGCGAGACGGTCGTGTGGGCGGCGCGGCCGACCGACGGATCGAGGTCGAGCCCGATGCCCGCCAGCGGGCCTGCGGTCCCGAGGGCACTGACCAGCGCCGCCGCCACCCACGGTCCGGCGACGGCCGCAGGCAGGACCAGCAGGCACGCCTCGACGATCGACAGGACCACGAGGTGGGCCTGTCCGGCGCCGCGCGCTCGCAGCAGTTCGCGCTCACGCCGTCGGGTTTCGACCAGCAACGAGCCGCTGATGGCGAGGGCCAGACCGGCCAGCAGGCCGAGCTGCAGAACCACGGCGAACACACCGGACCGCGTGACGGTCAGCGACCGCTCGGTGTCGGCCAGGAACGCGGGCAGCCTCGTCGTCACCTCGGCACCGGAGATGGTGCCGCTGGCGCCGGGCCCGGTCGCATCGAGCCCTTCGTTCACCCGATCGGACAGCTCGTCGAGCGAACGCCGGAGGACGGAGATCTCCTCCACCGACAACCGATCGAGCCGCGGCTCCACATGCCACTCGGCCCGCAGTCGACCGGTGGGCGCCGCCAGCATCGCCGCTTCACTGACGACGAGAGGGCCCGAGGTCCGGAACTGTCGACCGTCGATCGATCCCGACACGAGCAGCTCGTCGCCGGCCCAGAACCGGCTCGCTCGGTCCCCGATCCGGTAGTGGCCGGTGATCTCGGCCAGGATCCTGGAACCGTCGCGCCGTGCGGACAGCTCGACGACCTCGCCGACGGCCAACCCCAACCGTTCGGCCACGCTCACCTCGACGGCCGCCGCGATCCGGTCAGACGCCGCCGTTCGGTCCTCAACCGGCCACGCCCCTTCGACGATCGCGGCGTGCGCTTCGACGCCCTCCACAGCTTGCAGCACGACGAGATCCACCCGATCACCGTCCGGTGCATCGTCGAAGGCGAACGACGCGGATCGAAGCCTCCGGCTGACGTCGGCGCCGATCACACCGGTGGCCTCGCCGACGGCGTCGGTCACCACCGCATCGGCGATCTCGTAGGCGCCCGCGGAGGTGGCCACGCCGACGTCGAGCGTCGCCTCGCCGGTCGGGGCGTCGCCCAGGATCCGGCGCATAGCGCCGACGGTGACTGCCTCGGTGTAGATCGGGACCGCCGCCAGCTGGACGGTGCCGACCAGCACGGTCACCGCCGCCGTCGCCACCACCGGCCAGTCAGGGCGCGCACGGCGCAGGACGGTCCGGACCGCCTGGACCAGGTAGATCACGACCGACCCCCCGGCACGACCGGCCGCGGCGCTGTCATCCGCCGAGCCTAGCGAGGGGCTCGGGACGGTGTCGGTCGAGCGGAGTGGGTGGCTAGCGGCCCGTCAGTCGGGGTTTGAGAACGATTCGATGGTGGCCCAGGCGTCCTCGGCGAGGTGGTTGGCCAGATCGTGGAGGGCGCGCGCCGCCGCCAGCTCCTCACCGACCTGGGGCACCTTGGGGTCTGCGGGGTTGCGGCGCGAGCGCCCAACACCCGACATCGACCGATCGCCGGCGTCGAGATGGACGACCATTTCACAGTGGTCGTCGTCCTCGCGAGCCACGAAGGTGAGCTTCCAGCCGTGGGGTTGCAGTGTGTCCACGGGCGTGATCATCGAACGGCTCGGACCGCTCGACAAGGGTCCTAGGTCCCGCCCGGATAGAGGGCGACGGGCCGTTCGGCGGGGCCGAACGCCGGGCAGTGCCGGACCGGCTCTCCGCTGAGCTGCAACTGCAGCCACTCGTCGTCGGTGAGGTTGCGACCAGCGAGCTCGCAGGCCCGATCGATCCAGGTGCCGATGCGAAGATCCCAGCGCCACACGTTGTCGTCCTCGCTGCCGGCCACGAGGGTCGATCCGTCGGGGTGCAGGGCGAGGGAGCGGACACCATCGGAGGGACCGGTGATTGCGCCTACCGGTCGCCGACCGGGGACGCTCCACAGCAGGATTGCTCCGTCGTCGTCGCTGGAGACGAATCGGTCGTCGTCGACGAAGACGATGTCGCTGACGCTGTCGAGGTGAGCGGCCAGTTCGGCCCGCTCGGTGGTGACTGCGCCGGTGTCCCACAACCGGATCCGCCGGTCCGACCCGCCGGTGGCGAGGGTCGTACCGTCGGGGCTGACGGCCAGCGACACGAGAAAATGACCGGTTTCGTCCTCGTTGTGTCGGATCTGTTCGACCACCAGCCCGGTGGTGGTGTCCACCCGCACCGCAGCGGCCACCGATTCGTCGCCGGCGATCTCCCCACCGATCCACAGGACCCCGCCGGCGGGCCCGTCGGCTCCCGACCTGGCGGGATGCGATGGCGCAAAGGCGAACACATCGGCCACGAAATCCGGCGGGGTCTCGACATCGTGGAGGAGGCGGCCGCCGAGGTCCCACAGGCGGACCGAGTCGAACTCGTCGACCGAAGCGACCAGCTGGTCGGTGAGGGAGACCTCGATCGCCGTGACGGTCGTGTCGTGCGCCTCGGGGAATCGCCCAACGGTCCCCGCCGCGGTGTCGAGCAGACTGATCGAGCCGTCGAGGTGGCCGAGAGCGAGCAGCTCGCCGTCGGCGTCGAGGCTCCAGACGTCGTCTCCCTCCGGTCCGCTCGCCGGCCCGCCCGTCCCCGGATCCCACGACCGGAGCAGCAGATCGTCGTCGATCGACACGACCAGGTCGGCACCCACGAAGGCCACGTCGTCGACGTCGATCTCGTGGCTGGACTCCGAGCGCCGGGCCCGCAGGATCGAACCGATCCGGGCCTCGGGCTCCAGATCGGACCAGATCGCGTCGCCGTCGAAACTTCCCGAGATCACCGCCCCGGTGCCGGTCAGCGAGACCGCCCGCACCTCCTCGTCGTGGCCGTTCAGCACTTGGGTCTCGAACAGTTCGAGCCCGTCGACCAGCCAGCCGCGGACCACGCCGTTCACGTGGGCCGACACGAGCACCAACTCCGCCGCCTCGCCGTCGTAGCTGGTCTCAGCGGCGAACAGGGCCAGCGGGGCGTTGGTAGAGGTCGGCGTCGCTTCCACCGGTTCGTCCGGGTCGCCATCGGCCAGTCCTTTGAGAAAGATCCCCCCGTCGCCGATCCCGAAGGCGATCCTGGTGTCGTCGCCGACGAAGGCCACGCTCGTCAACTCGGTGCCGGTGAGGTCGAGCCGGCCGAAGTCAACCGCCGTCACCTGATCCGTCTCGGACCACCGCCACAGGTGGAGCCGGTCGCCCACCCCCACGGCCACAGCGCCCGAGCCGGGCGCGAATGCAAGTGCCGTCGGGTCGACGCCGTCCGCGCCTGAACCGTCGATGGGGAGCGGACCGGCGGCCACGAGGTCCCGCTGCTCGAGGTCATAGACGGCTACGGCGTCGCGGCCGCCGTCCAGGGCTGTCCACCCCGCCGCCAGAGCACCATCGCCGGAGAGGACGATCGAGTCCAGGGGTACCGGATACTCCGCCACCGGCTCGGCCGGGTCGGAGCCGAGATCCCAGTCGGTGATCCCGTCGGTCTCGGTGGCGACCCGAAGCCGCAGCGGACCGACGAACCGGAGAGACGTGACGGCGCTGTCGACCTCGAGTTCGGTGACCAGACCAGGGTCGAGCTCGGTTCCGTCGTAGGCCCACACAGCCACCCGGCCGGCGACGTCAGCGGTGGCCACCAACCCCTGATCGTCGTCGTGGCCGGCGGCCGACACCGTCGCGTCGTGGACCGTCAGCCGGTCGACGAACGTGGTGGGCGTGTCCACGACATGGAGCAGGCTGCCGAGAGCGTCGATCGTACCGCCCCGCCGGTAGGCCTCGAGCGCCATCAGGGCGGCAAGGTCGGGCTCATCGGCGAACCGGGCGCGCGACTGGGCGGCCAGCGCCGTCGACGTTGCGATGGCGGTCTGACGAACCGCTTCGTCCCGCTGCCGGCGGGCCTCGGTGCGGGAGACGAGGGCCACTACCGCCAGCGCCAACGCCACGAACGTCACGGCCAGGGCGGTGACGACGACGACCTGCTGGCGGCGCACCGCCACCCGCCGGCTCTCGGCGAGAAACTCCCGGATGAGCGCGGTCACCTGCGGCTGATCGGGCGGCCGTTCGACGGCGGCGGCCGCTTCGGCCGCTTCCAGGTCCGAGCCCGACACGAGCAGGCTCTTGTCCCTCCCCCGCCGGTCCCAGACCAGGGCCAGGCTGTTGAGGCGGGTGTGTTCTCTGGTCCACTCGGGATCGATCTTCAGCGACGCGTCGATCTGGGACAGAGCCGTCGGGGCATCGTCCTCGTCGAGCCACCGGATCCAGTTCCGATCGGCGACGGCCCGGTGGGTCTGATTGGGTTCCACCTCCCGGTGGATCACCGGCACGATGCGCTTGCCGAGCCGCTCGGCCCGGACGATCTCGTCGGCCACCTCCGGGGACGTCGTCGAGTCCGGGCTGACGATGAGGATGAGCGCTTCGCACCGCTCGATGCCGTCCTGGATCTCGTCCCGCCAGTTGGCCGACGGAGGGATGGCCTCCAAGTCCAGCCACACATCGAGCCCGAGGTTCTCCAGCTCCGGCTTGACCGACTCCACGAACCGTGAATCGCGGCGCGAATAGGACACGAAGATCTGGTGCCGCTCCTGGCTCCGGTCCTGTGCAACGGTTGCGGTGGTCACCACGACCCACCCTCCTCTGAGCAGGAACGGTAGTGCACGAAGGAGCATCCGGCCCGGAGAACGAACCCGTTGCGAGGGTCGCGCCCCACTAGCGTAGACAGCATGATCTGCTCGCCGCCCGGGCCCGTCGTGAAGGCGTCGATGCTGGCCGCCGCGCTCATGATGGCGGCCTGCGGGAGCGGGAACGGAGACGGCGAGACCGCCACCGATGCCGACATCCTCCGGGTGGTCATCGGCGACCTGGTCGAGCGGTCGGGAGTCGTGTTCGACACCGCCGCCGAGGACCAGCCAGTGTTGTTCGTGGAGTCGTTCGGCACCGAGGACATCCCGCTCGAGGTGCAGGTCGACGTGGTCGCCGGCTGGCAGGAGACCTACGACGTCCGGTTCATCGATGATCGCAGCGAAGCGGTGGACGACGAGCTCGACGGCTTGCCGGTGCGGGAGCGAAGCTTGCTTCTCGGCCTGGGACCGATCACCCGCAACGGCACCGCCGAGCTCCGCGGCGAGTATTACCGTGCGACCGACCGGGTGGGAGCTTTCCGGTACACGCTGACAAAGACCGCCGAGGGCTGGCGAATCTCGACCACTCCGGAGACGATCGAGCCCGAAGGGTTTGCGACCGCGCCGTGAGAACGATGGACACCGAGGTCGCCGACCATTCGATCCTGGGCGATCGGTCCGCCGGCTCGCTGTTGCCGGTCCAGGTCTTCCACAGCATGGGCGAGGGGATGTTCACCATCTCGCTGGCCGGCTCCCTGTTCTTCAACGTGAGCGTCGACGCCGCCCGGCCACGGATCCTGCTGTACCTGGCCCTCACCATGGCTCCCTTCGCCATCCTCGCCCCCCTCATCGGTCCGGTCATCGACAGCCTGCGGGGCGGGCACCGGGGCATGCTGTTGATGTCGATCGGCGGCCGGTCGGCGGTCGCCCTGCTGCTGGCCTCCCAGCTCAAGAGCCTGCTTCTATATCCCGAGGCGTTCCTGATCGTCGTGCTGGCCAAGGTGTATGTGGTGTCTCGGAACGCCCTGGTCCCCTCGCTGGTCGAGGACCGCTCGCATCTGGTCGTGGTGAACTCCAGACTGGCTCGCGCCGGTGCACTGGCCGGGTTGACCGCCGGGGTCATCGGCGTGGCGATCCTGCAAACCCTGGGCGCCCCGTGGGTGCTGCGGACCGGTGCCGTCTTCTACGGGCTGGGCGCCGTGATGGCGCTGCGAATCCCCCAGCCGGTGCCCGATCCCCATCCCTCGCCCGTGGTGGAGTCGACCGAGATGCATGGTCCAGGGATCAGCGCCGCCATGGCCGGGATGGTGGGCTTGCGGTTGGCGATGGGATTCTTCTTGTTCCACGTCGGGTTCAGCCTGAAGACCTCCGGAGCGCCGACCTGGTTGATCGGCGGTGTCGCCGCCGCAGTGGCGATCGGCGGGTTCGGCGGCACGTTCGTCGCCCCCCGGCTCCACCGCCGGCTCGGCGAACAGGAGATCATGACCGCTGCCCTCCTGTTCCTGGCCGCCTTCGCCGCCCTTTCCGCCTTGCGGTTCCATGGATCGACCGCCGCCGCCCTGGCCCTGGCCGTCGGTTTGGCCGTCAGCGTGGGGCGCCGGGCCTTCGACGGCGTGGTGCAGACCGAGGCGCCCCACACCCGGCGGGGCCGCGCCTACGCCGGACTCGAAACCCGCCTGGAACTGGGCTGGGTTGTGGGGGCGATGATCGCCGTCATCACCCGGTCGCCCGACTGGGTCGGCCTCCTCGTCTTGGCGGCGGCCGCCGCCGCCTTGGGCATCGATCGCTCGGTCAGCCACATCGAGGCGAGGCGCCTGGGAGCCGAGGTCGGGGTCGCCACCTTGCCCATTCGCCTGCTGGAGACCGCCGAGACGGTTGCCGCTCGCGGTGACCGTCAACAGGCCGTGCTGGTCGCACTGGCGGCCGCCGACGCAGCCGCCATCGTCGGGACGGTGCCGCCCGACCGCCTGGCCTTGGTCCAGCGCCGCGGCCGGCTGGCGGCGACCGAGAACGATCGCGAGGTCGAGGACGAAGTGCTTCGTCTGGTGCACGATCTCGTCACCGAATCCGGAGCCTGATCCACCTCGCCGGTGGAAAGCCCTTGCCCTGCCGGCCCCGATGGATGATGGTGGCCACAGGGGCCATCGTGGCGCTCTACCAAAAGGGGGTAATGACCATGGCGAAGTATCTGATTCGAGCCAACTATCTCGGCGACGGCATCAAGGGGTTGATGGCCGAGGGCGGCACCAAGCGACAAGAGGCAGCGAGATCGGCGATCGAGTCGGTCGGCGGGACGCTGGATTCGATGTACTACGCGTTCGGGGACACCGACGTGTACGGCATCTGTGACTTCCCCGACGATGCCAGCGCCACTGCGCTGTCGTTGCTGATCAACGCCAGCGGGGCTGTCTCGGCCCGGCTCACACCGCTGATGACTCCTGAGGACGTCGACGCCGCCACGGCCAAGTCGCCGTCGTACCGGCCACCGGGCGCCTGAGGGCGCGACGCCATCTGACGGCGTCGGGCCGGGTGGTGTGGGGTTCAGACCCCGCTCGAGGGTCTGAACCCGTGCGCTAACCGCGGGAGGCGAGGAACTCGTCCAGCAGGTCCATCCTGAGCTCACCGCTCTCGCGGGTCATCTTGAGCCCGATGTAGCCAGGATTCCCCCCATAGAGGTCATCCTCGAGATCCGGGTAGGTGGCCTGCACCCAGGTCCGGAACTCCGCTTCGATGGCTTCGAGGTTCGTCGTCTCGCTGCGGTACGGCGGGAACGACGACCCCAAGAAGGTGCCGTCTTCACCGACGGTACCGCTGATGGTGCTCGTGAACGGCTCATCGGCGATCTGGGTGTAGAAGAACTCGTCGCCGGCCCTGACGGTGCACGCCAGGCGGGTCGTGCCGGTGTCCTCGTACACCTGTTCGGTGCAGTCGGTGAACTCGGGCTCGGCGCGCAAAGCGATCTGCCACTCGAAGAACCACAGGTTGACGTCGTTTGCGATCACCTCCTCCAGCAAGGTCATGTCGTCGTTCCGCATGGCGGTGGCCACGTCCTGGACAACGTCGGTCGGCGTCCGGTCACCGTCCTGCAGGAGCAGCCACACTCCCAACCCGACGATGGTGACGACGACAACGGCGATCAACGGCATCAGACCACGCCACGAGGACCGGCCCGGTCCGATCGGCGGGGTTCGTGACTTCGATGGTGTCATGACGCTCATGTCCAACCCTCCTTCGACTCTGCAGTCTCGATGCCACCGTGCACCGGGGCCCAAAGCCTTGACCAGAGCACGAAGTCAGAACCGACCCGAAGAGATCTTCTTGCACACTACGTGCACTTTGCATATGATCCATGCATGAGCGATCTGCGAGCCCGGCAGCGACAACTGGGTCGGGAGGCGATCGTCGATGCCTGTGCCGCACTGGTGACCGAGCGGCACCACCTCGACTTCACCATGAAGGAGGTGGCCGACCGGGCCGGGGTGTCCCTGCGCACGGTCTACAACAACTTCGCCACTCGCGAGGACCTGCTGGATGCGCTGGGTGCTGCCATGGACGAACAAGCCCAGGCGCTCGGCGGTCCCCAGGCCGGCGATCTGGCCACCCGAGCCGATCTGTTCGACGCCATCGGCACCAACCTGGACATCTTCGAACGACTCGGCGGGCTCAGCGAAGCGCTGGCCCAGATGCCCCTCGCCGACGTGGGCCGTGACGCCGACCGGGTGGCCCGTACGGCCCGGATCAGCGAATTTATCGCCGGACAGATGCCCTCGGTGCCCGCCGCCGAGGCACGGGCCATCGCCATCGTGCTCCGGCACCTGCTCAGCCACCGCAGCTGGTTCTGGCTGACCCGGGAATACGGCCTTGACGCCGCCGACGTCAACCGCGTCGTCAACTGGGCCATCGCGGTCCTGATCGACGCCGCCGAGGCCGGCAACCTCCCCGACCCCAAGGAGAAGCAATGACGATCACATCCACCACTTTCGAGGTCCTCGACCTCGACGATCCCAGGGCGGTCGAGCCGTCCGTCGCCGATGGCGGCGGCGCTCTCTCCCATGCCGCCATCGCCGCCCGCGAGCACGGAATCCCGGCGGTGCTCGGCACCGGTGCCGGCACGACCAGCCTGCACGACGGCCAGCGGGTCCGCGTCGACGGCACCCGAGGCCTCGTCCTCG
>JBFGLT010000007.1:0-44094 GCA_041576015.1 Acidimicrobiales bacterium | reverse complement strand
GCTGCGGACGGCGTAGACGACCCGGTCGACGCCCAACCCGGGCAACAGCGCGTCGGTGATCACTGCGGTGACGAGCCGACCGATCGGCTCACCCAACGGACCCACCTTGCGGCGTATCACCGTCGTTCCCCGGCCCTGCGCATCGACCACCACCGCTAGCCCCGTTCCGGACACGGGTCCGGCGCGTGGACGACCAGTCCGGATCCGTTCCCCCACACGGCGTCGGCGGCGTCGGCGACAGCGTGCAACTCGTCTCCGGGCACCGCCACGGACAGCCCCGTCGTCGCATCGACACCGACGAGCATGCCGGCGACCGATCCGGTCCGGTCGAGGACCGGCCCGCCCGAGAATCCCCCGCCGACCGGGGCGTCGATCAACATCACGCGCTCGCCGTCGAGGCCCCACTCCGCCGACGGGGCATAGGCACGAAGCGTGCCGTCGACGACGGCGAGCTCGCCGCCGTCGGGGTGTCCGGCCACCACGACCGCCGACTGGTCGGGCAGGTCGCGTTGGCGGATCGGGAGCGGGCGCGCGACCAGCCAGGAGGCGTCGACGACGGCAACGTCGACGGCGGCCGAGGAGGCGAGCACCCCGGCGACCACCGGCTGGCCCGGCCGGTCGACCTTGACCGAGGACTCGAACGCAACCAGGTGGGCGGTGGTGAACATCACCGTGCCGACGACGAACCCACTCCCGGTCGTCACGCCCGGGCACGCCCGCGCCGAGACCCTCACGGTCGCCAGATCCGCTGCCGCCACCAGCTGGGTTCGCTCGACGTTGCTGAAATCCACCGGGTCCGAAGGTCCTCGGGGCCACAGGGCTGCAGCGAGGGCCAGTGTCGCGAGGAGACCGGCGACGAGCAGGACGCGCCACCGAGCCGGCCGGGGTGGCTCGGCCGGCGACAGGGTCGTCGGCTGCCGGCGGGGCGGATGCAAGGGCGCGACCCAGTTGTCCTCACTCACGGTGGTCATCGCCTCCCAGGGTGGCTGAGAGCCGGGGACTTCTACATGGGGAATGGCACCCGGGACCTACCCCGTTCGTCGCCTGCCAGGGGATTCGGCCGCCGTCCGATAGGTCGAACGACCCATTACCCCGCTCGATCGAATGCCGAAGCTGTGGGTATGGGACGTGACACCCACCAGCCAGCCCTGCCCGGCCAGTTCCCTCGCCTATCCGACCGGTTCCACGTCGAGGGAATGACCATGACCTGGACCGTGCCGAACAACCGGAAGCTGTTCGGAAAGAAGACCGCCGAGGTCGACATGCAGATCATGGATCTGTCGATCTCGGGCGCCCTGCTCGTGGGCCCGCTCATCGATGTGGTCCGGTGCGGCTCACGCGTGCCCTTTCTCTACGAGGGGTCCCACGGCGTCGCCGAAGTCCGCCACATCCGATCAGCCGACGACGTCCCGGACTACGCCAATGGCGCCTACTACGGCGTGGTGTTCATCAACCTTCCATCGAAGCTGAAAGAACTGGTCTTCGATCACATCGCCGACCGGCGTGGTCAGCGCAACGAGGACCTGCAGGAGATCTGGAACCACGCCGACTGACACGGCGGGCCGGTGTAGGCTCGCCGATGGTGCGTTTGGGGCTCGATGTCACTCCGCTGGCCGTCCCGCTGACCGGCATCGGACGGTTCGTGCGCCAGATCTCGGCGGCGGCGGCCCACGCCGAGGACATCGACCTCGTGCCCATCTCGCTCAGCGGACGGTCGGCGGCCAGGATCAAGGCGCACCTGCCCGCCGGCGTCGGTCTGCGCCGGTCGGTCCCGGCCCGCCCGCTGTTGGAGATCTGGCGCCGTGTCGATCACCCGACCGTCGGCCGGCTGTTCGGCCCGGTTGATCTGGTGCATGGCACCAACTTCTACGTACCTCCGCCGGGGCACGGAACGCCGGAACTCCTGACCGTGCACGACCTGGGCCCCTGGGACAACCCGGATGGTCTCCCGGACGTCGTTCGGTTCTTCCCCGAACTGACCGGACGGGCAGTCCGGCGGGGCGCTCACGTCCACACGCTCTCTCACGCCGCCGCCGCGGCGATCGCCGACCGGCTGACCATCCCGGCGCATCGTCTCCACCCGATCCCGATCGGGTTCGATCCGGTGCCCGATGAAGCGCTCGATGGCGACCTGGCGGCCCGGCTCGTCGACCGGCGGTACGTGCTCGCTCTCGGTTCGATCGAACCCCGCAAGCGAGTGCCGGAGCTGGTCGAGGCGCTCGCACCGGTGCTGCGAGCGTCACCGGGCCTGGTGCTGGTCGTGGCCGGCGGCCCCGGCGGTGACTCCGAACGTCTGCTTCGCGGTATCGCGGATGCTCGAATCGACGGACAGATCGTGCTCACGGGCTACGTGACCGATGAGGTCCGAGGGGCGCTCCTCCGCTCGGCGGCGGTGGTCGTGTCGGCGGCCACCACGGAGGGGTTCGGGATGGTACCGGCCGAAGCGATGTCGGTCGGGACACCTGTCGTGGCCACCGACATCCCGGCCCACCGGGAGGTGTGTGACGACGGTGCACTCCTCGTCCCGTCCGATCAGCCCGAAGCGTGGGCCGATGCGGTGGCCGCCATCCTCGATGGCGACGAGTACGCCGGTCCACTCCGACAGCGTGGCATCGAACGAGCCCGGCAGTTCACATGGGAGGCGATGACGGCGCGGCTTCTCGACTTGTACCGGTCGCTGGCGAGATCGGGCGCCGGCTGATCGACGAGCTCGGGCTCAGGAAGACGAAGGCGGGCGCTTGCGGGAGGTCCGCTTCGTCGATGCGGACGACCCTGCTCGTTTCTTTCTCGGGCCGCTGGCCCGCCGATTTGCCTTCTTGGATGCCTTGGATGCCTTCGATGTCTTGGACGCCTTGGGCCTTCGGGGCGAACCGGTTCCCGCCGCTCGGCGTCGCGCTTGCCCGGAACCGGCGGCGGCCTTGGCGGCCTTTGCCTGGCGGGCCGAGATGGCCTCCTCGGTGGTGGTGAGACGAGCTCGACCAGCCGGTTCGAGACCCCACGCCCGCTTGAGTTCGTCGAGCGACTCGAGGACGGTGTCGGCCATCAACCAGAGATCCGGGATGAGCTCCCGATCGGACACGAAACCGAAATCGAGCATGCCGTTGGTGCTGACCACCGTGATGTTGAGGCCGACCCCGTCGACGATCGCCGAAACCGGGTAGTGGCCGAGAACCTCTGCGCCGGACAGGTACAGCGGCACCGGCGGACCGGGCACGTTGGAGATGACGACGTTGAACGGGAGCGTCACCCGGTCGGCCAGATGGGTCGAGGCGATCAGCCGGGACGCCATGGCCGACACGGCCGGAGGGGCGATCTGGGAGATGTCGGTGAGGATGTTGGCCGGCAACGTGTCATGGGACTTCCTGGCTTCCAACATGGCTTCGTGAATGGCAAGGAGACGGTCCTTCGGCTCATCGACGGTGGTCGCCAGGTTGGCGACGGCGAACGAGACGAGGTTGCCGATGGCGTGGGCCTCCGAGCTCGACCGCACCGAGAGCGGCACCATGGCGAGCAGGTCCCGATCGGGAAGCGCTTCGTGATTCTCGAGCCAGCGACGCAGGACACCAGCGCAGATGGCGAGCACGACATCGTTCACCGTCGTGCCGGCCGCGTTCTTCACCTCTTTGACGTCGTCGAGCCGGACCGACACGTAGGACCATCGGCGGTGAGGGCCGATCGTCGCATTGAACGGGGTCCGGGGAGCCACCAACTCGCGAAGCGCATCGATCGTGCTCTGGTCCGAACCCGAGAACGGGAGCGCCGAGCTCAATCCCGGGATGGCTCGACCCAGCGCCCACGCCGTCCGTGCCACACGGGTTGGCGAGAGCAGAAACGACCTCAACGCCCGGCGAGTGAGATCCTCGGGGCTGACGGTCGGTTCCGGGTTGAGGTAGCGAACCGGTTCATGAACCTCGACGTCGGGTGACAGGTCGACCAGCTGGCTCAAGATTTCCTGACCGGAGATGCCGTCGATGGCGGCGTGGTGGATCTTGGTGATGACGGCGATCCGGTCGCCGTGCACACCATCCACCACGTAGCACTCCCACAACGGGCGGGACCGGTCGAGCGGTCGGGCGTGAATCCGCGCCACCAGTTCGGCGAAATCGTTCCGGCCGCCCTGGCCGGGGACGGCGACGTGCCGAAGGTGGTAGCCGAAATCGACCTCATCCTCGGTCACCCAGTACGGCCGGTCGAGACCCAGTGGCACCTCCTGGATGCGGCGACGGAATGGCGGGAGGTGCCCGATACGCGAGATGAGGTGCCGGCTGAAGCGTTCGAAGGTCCACGGCTCCGGCGACGTCGTCGGGTCACAGATGAGCACGCCGGTGACATGCCCCACCGCATTCGACCCCGACTCCAGGGTCAGAAACGATGTATCTACCCCGGAGAGTTGCTCGATCATGACGACACCAGCGGGCTGAGATCGGGGTGGTGAACGCGGTCGGCCAGGGTTCGGATGGCGGTGACCATGTCGACCCAGCGCACCGCCGGGAGATCATGACCCATGTCGGGGAACATGAGCAGCTGGGCCCCCTGGATCGCCTTGGCCGTCGCAATCCCGCCCGAGGGCGTGACGAGCGTGTCGACCAGTCCGTGGATGACCAGGGTCGGCACATCGAGCGTTTCGAGCAACTCCGTGCGATCGCCGGTGGCGGCGATGGCCGCCAATTGCCGGAGCAGCCCTTTTGGCCGGTAGCTCCGCTGCACGGCGACGGTCGCCCTCTGCAGGTGCACGTCGTAGTCCCAGGCCGGGCCGGCGAAGTGCCTGTACAACTCGGTGCCATCGACGGCGGCGGTCTCCCGCGTCGGAGCGTGTTTGAGGAACTTTGCGAGCACTCGTGGCGAGATGATCCCGTGGCGGCGATCCCCGGTGTTGGACATGATCGACGTGAGTGTCAGAACTCGATCGGGGTGGTGGAAGGCGAGCAGCTGGCCGATCATGCCGCCCATCGACACACCGACGACGTGAGCTGCATCGATCTCCAGGACGTCGAGGAGTGCAGCGGCGTCGTCGGCCATGTCGGAGAGGTCGTACCCCACCTCGGGTGCCCGGCCCATGATCTGCATGCCGATGTTCTGCCGCCGGGACGGCGGCTCCCAGTCGAACTCGGTGCTGAGACCCGCATCCCGGTTGTCGAACCGGATCACCCGAAAGCCGGCGGTGGCGAAGGTGTCCACCAGTCCCTGAGGCCAGTCGACCAGCTGTCCGCCGAGGCCCATGATGAGCAGCAACGGATCTCCCTGACCCTGCTCTTGGTATTCGATCGTGATTCCGTTGGCAGCGACTGCGGGCATCCTCTCACGCTATCGCGTGATCCAAATCTGGCGCCGAACGCGTGGCCGGCCGGCTACCGTGTGGACCTGCACGGGCCGTTAGCTCAGTTGGCTAGAGCGCTTCCCCGACACGGAAGAGGTCACTGGTTCAAGTCCAGTACGGCCCACGGGACCCCGGCACCCCTTCGGGCTGCTTGGAGTTTCGGCTGCGTCGAAACTCTCCGGTCGCACGCAGCCGAGAGCAGCCCTCGTGTTCCACGGGGCTCAATCGCTGGACCGGGCCAGGAAGACGGGTCCGGACCTGTCGAGATCCAGCTCGTCAAGCGTCCAGGTCACATCGGTCTCGAGGTCCCGCGAATAGGAGTGCCGGCCGTAGACGGAGAAGAGGAAGCGGCCGTCGGGACTGATGTCGATCGTCCCCGACACAACACCAGCGGCAAGCCCTCGCCACGCGAGGGCGCAGAGCGAGGCAATGAAAAGAGCGCGGAGCGGGATTTGAACCCGCGAATCACGGCTTTGCAGGCCGCTCCCTTAGGCCGCTCGGGCATCCGCGCCGGGCTGGGGTCAGCTTAGCGAGCGTCGGACTTGACCGTGGCCGGTTTCGGCATGAACACCGGCGTCGCCCGGCTCGGGGTGCGGAGCTCTGGCTGCTGGCCAACGGAGGTGCCGAGACTCCGAACGGTCAGGCTACCCCGGGACACGCTGGCGATGAAGCGGGAGTCGGGCGAGAGCTGCGCCCAGCCGTCGATGAGCCCGCTGATCTCTTCGGCGAGCACGGTGAACCGCTCTCCCGTCTCGATGTCGATGAATCCCGATCCGCCGTCGCTGATCACCCGTCCGTTCGCCATCACGAGTGGGATGAGGGGCACGAGCGCTCCGGGCACGGCGAGATCGGGGAGCGGTTGGAGGGTGGTGGCGTCCAGCCAGCGGTAGCGGCACTCCAACCGATCCGAACACTCGGTGATGAGCATGCGGCCATATCCCTCGGCGACGACCGCGCCGTCGCGCACCCGGCGATACACGCTGTCGTCGCCGAGCCGGTAGATCCCGCCGCTCAGCGGAGAGGTGAATTGGGCGCTGGAGAGGCGCCACGATCTGCGGCCGAGGTCATCTTCGCTGGCGCGACGGAGCTCGCGTCCAGTTTCGAGATCCACTTCGACGCCAGCCAGAGGGCCGTCGATGGGATCGATCCACACGCGCCCGGGATCATCGCTCACGGTGAAGCGACTGCGGCGCGTGTACTGCTCGGTCGTCGTCGGCGAAATCGCCGCGGTGAACGGTGGCCCGGTCAACGCCGACGGGCGTAGGGCGGTGAGCTCGCCGAACTGATTCTGCAGAACGACGTACTCGCCCGTGAAGGCAAGCGGGAAGAGGTCGGGGCCCATGCTCACGACCTCGCCGGTGTCGAGATCCACTCGCTTCAGGCCCTCGAGGGACCGGACGAGCACGTACCATCCGGCCTGCTCGCCGAGCCAGTGGTCGGTGTCACCGGCGGTGGAGACGGGGGCTGGCTCGGTCGTTTGCGGTGCGTTGCCGCCGTCGGGGTCGGCCGTAGGTGGGGGGTCGAGCCGCTCGGGAGCGGTGGTGGCCCGGGGGCCTTCATCACGGGAGGCGGTGTCCCGGCCTCCACCGACGGCGCTCACCACGCTGCCACCGACCACCCCGATGATGATGATGGCGACCGCGGTCAGCAGGATCGTACGGCGGCGTGACCCCCTGGTGGTCCCCGTACGGGCGGGAGTGGAAGCTCCGGCCCCGATGATCCGGGGCCCGCCGGCGGTGGACGAGAGCGCTTCCCCACAGTGGGAACAGAACCGGCCGGCACCGGCGGCTCCGCAGCTCGCACAGGTGGCCATGTCCTCAGGCTAGACCCCGGCCCGGTGGCCGGTTCCCCGGCCGCATCCCGGACCGGAGGCTCACCCTGCGATACTGATGTCGTGTCCAGGGTGCTGCTTCCCGCCGTGCTCGCCGGCGCACTGGTGATCGCCGCATGCGGTGAAGCCGAACCGGGCGCAGTCACCGTGTCCATCGAGGGATCGGTGTCGTCCCTCGTCACGACCGTGCCCGAGTCGACGACAACCACCGCGGCCGTCGAGTCGACCACGACCACGGTGCCCGGCGTCGATCCCGGTGCCTGCGTTGGGCCCGGTGAAACGTTGATCATCGCATTGGTCGAGGATGTTCAACCCCAGGGACCGTGTCCGGTTTCGACGACCGGTTCAATTCGCTTCTCCAACCTCACCGACCAGGAGGCGACGGTTCAGTGGGGCTCCCGGCAGCTCGTGATCGCCCCACAACGGTCGGTCGTCCCTCCCGAATCCGTCGGCGAGGTGCTGTCCCCGGGGCTGCACGCCTTCGTGACATCGGTCGAACCGTCCCCCACCGTGCTGGTCAGCTCTCCCGAGGAGGGCTTCGGGTCAGCGCAGGTCTCGCTCCGGAGCTTCGGCGGTGTGCGACCCGGGCAGCGGATCTCGGAGGTGGAGAAGGCCGTCGGCGCCTCGATCGTCGTGCCGGACCGGCAGTCCTCCTGCGTCGTCGGTTGGCTGGCCGGAGACGCCCACTCGCCGCGCCTGGTTCTCCAGGGTGGTGGAGGTGATCCCCTGCTCGTGCGGGCCGACGCCACCACGAACCGGCAGCGCACGCTGTCGGGGGTCGGCATCGGATCGACGGCGGACGAGGTCCGGACCACCTACGGGGATCAGATCACCGAGACCGACATTGGAGACGGCCTTCGTCTCACCTTCGAGCCCAACGAATCGATCGACGTCAACTACCGCCTGGTCTTCGACGTCAGGCCCGACGGCGCCGGTGACGACCGAGTCGTGGCGATGCGGATCGGGCGGCTCGGCGCTGTCGAGAACCCAGAACCCTGCGGGTGAGGGTGTCGATCCCGTGGTTTCCGGATCCGGGGGTTCCCGCTATGCTTGGCCCTCCCAGCGGATGTAGCTCAGTTGGTAGAGCATCTCGTTGCCAACGAGAAGGTCGCCGGTTCGAGCCCGGTCGTCCGCTCTGGATACGGCACCCGGTCGCTCAGTGCGTCCGGGTCATCCAGTGCGTTCGGGTCTTGCTGTCCGGGCCGGCCACCGTCGACCACGCAGCTCCGCCGGTGCCGGTCAGCTGTCGTTCTTGGACCTCAGATCGATCGTCAGCGTGATCACTCCGTCCTCGAAGCTGTAGCTGGCGTCGGCGATCAGGGCGAAATCCATGAAGTCTCGTTCCGCCTGTTCGATGAAGGCCTTGCGTTCGTCCCCCCCGACCGGAGGGAGGTTGCGCTTCTTGACCGCTGCTGCTCGCTCGGCGAAGCGTGCGATCATGGCCTCGAGATCCAGCTCGGCGGTCAACGGTCCTCCTCGGCCAGGGCCAGCCATTCCTCGAATGTCAACCCCGACTCGTTCTCGGCGGTTCGGCGGTCCCGCGTCGACGGTTCGGGTCGGGGAGCGTCGCGCAGATCGATGATCGTTTCGTCGTGAAGGGGGGGTGACGAGCGCTGCTCATCGGGCGGCGGCGTCGCCGGTGGTGGTGTTCGGCTCCGAGGAGGCTCGGGGACCGTATCCGCCGAGGGTGACGGATCGCCATCGCCGGGCGGCTCGTTCGACGGCTCAGTGTGCGACACGATCGCCTGCCGGTCGAACACGCGGGTCTGGTCGGCGACAGCGGCAGCTTCGGGCGACGTCGCTGGGGTGTCGGGCCGCGCGCCGCGATCGCCGTCGGGTCCGTCGGCGGCCGGTGGTTGCAGTCCGGGGGGCCTCCCCGGGGGGGTCGGCTTCGAGCCTCTGTCCGACCGCCGGGGGTCGGTCACCCGCCAATACCAGGCGGTGAGCAGGGCGAGGGCGGTGGCGACGGCCAGGAGGCCGAAAACGATGAGCGTGACCGTACGGCCGGTGGCATCGAGCTGGGCCAACTGCACTGCGGACATCGCCGCCACCCTACACCTGATGGTTGGGGCAGGAGTACGTGGTACGGCCGCCGATGGTCCGCCGCAACAGAGGTGTGCCGTCCCTTGGACAGCGTCCGCCGCGCACGCGGTGAGGCTGGAGACGTCCGGTATGTGATCCCCCTCGTTCGAGGAGTTCTGCAGCAACCCTCCTGAGGTTGTCGCTCAATCGCCGTGCCTCGTTGCGGGAAAGCGACGAAGCAGGTCGGGCGGGGTCGAGACCGGCCCGCCAAAGGGTCTCGTCGGCGATCAGGTTGCCGACTCCGGCGATGGCACCCTGGTCGAGCAACCGAGCTTTCACGGGGGCATCCGAACACACGATGCGCCGCCAGATCACCCCCGGGGTGGCGTCGAGGAGGTCCGGCCCCAGCCGGTCGACCCTCGGATTCAGCTCGACTCCCCCGAGGCGACGGGGGTCGTTGATGCGAAGGCCGCCGCCGCCCCCGAACTCGAGGAAAAACCGGTCCCACGCGGGGTCATCGCGGTCGGAACCGTATTCGAGCTCGTCGACGGCAGCTCGATCGTCGACGACGAGTCGACCGGTCATCCCAAACCGCAGGCCGAGCGCGTCCCCGCTGTCCAGATCGAGAAGGAGCAGCTTGCCGATCCGCCGAACTCCGGTGACAGTCCGTCCCGGGATGTTCTCGATCAGATCGCCGGGCTCCCACCCACCCTTGACGAAGTAGGCATCCGGGGCCGACACGCGTTCGATGGTCCGTCCGACGGCAGCGGCTGCGGCGCGCCGGTAGAGCTCGATTTCGACACCCTCGGGCACCGGCGTTACCGCGCCTTGTAGTGGTCGCTGACGTAGGCGTCGACGATCGGGCCGAGCTGATCGAACTCGATCAGGAACCCGTCGTGGCCGTGGATGGAGTGGATGACCTCGTAGTCGACCGGGGTGCCGTTGACGGCCAAGCCGTCGCGAAGTTCCTCTTGCTGACGCGGCGTGTAGAGCGCGTCGGAATCGATCGACACGACAAGCGTCGGGCAAGTGATCCGAGCCAGGGCGGCGTCCAGACCGCCTCGACCACGTCCCAGATCGTGCATGTCCATCGTGCGGTTGAGGACCAGATAGCTGTTGGCGTCGAAGCGGTGGGCGATCTTTCGACCGTGGTGGTCGAGGTAGCTCTCGACCTGGAATCGGTCCCATGGGGCGAAGTGGTCGAGCGGATCGCGGGTCGCCCGGCCGAACCGAGCTTCGAGCGATGCATCCGAGCGGTAGTGGATCTGGGCGATCCGACGAGCCAGCGCCAGGCCTTCGTGGGGACCCTGTCCCGGCGGAGCATCGTAGTAATCGCCCCCATTCCAATTGGGGTCGTTGACGATGGCCAACCGCCCGACCTGGCTCCATGCGATCTGGAGGGCCGACGCTCGCGCCGACGAGGCGATGCAGACCAGGGACGAGACCCGACGCGGGTACATCGTCGCCCACTCGAGCGCCTGCATGCCGCCCATTGAGCCACCGATCACGGTCATCCACGTGGTGATGCCCAAGTGGTCGGCCAGCATCGCCTGAGTTCGCACGATGTCTCGCACGCTGACGAGGGGGAACCGTGCTCCGTAGGGCCTCCCGTCAGACGGGTGCGGGCTCATTGGTCCCGTGGTCCCCTGGCAGCCCCCGAGCACGTTGGCGCACACGATGAAGAAGCGGTCGGTGTCCAGTGGTTTGCCGGGGCCGATCATGTCGTCCCACCAGCCGGCGGTCGGATGACCGGGTCCGGAGTCCCCGGCAGCGTGAGCATCGCCGGTGAGGGCGTGACACACGAGAACGGCGTTGGTGGCGGTGGCGTCGAGCTCCCCCCAGGTTTCGTACGCGAGGGTTATCTCGTCGAGGATCCCACCGAATTCGAGCACGAACCCGCGCCCGGCTCGCACGTTGGCGAACCGGCGGCGGCCGACCGGCGCCGCTGGCGACCACCCCCCGGTGGCCGGCGGTGGCGGGAGGCACGAGGCCGGCCGGAGCTGGGGATGGCTCTCGGTCATTCCCGAAAGTGTAGGTGAGGGCCGGCTCGTTCGACCCACCATCCCACCAGGTCGGCGTCGGCCCCGTACGCCTCGGTCATGAGCGTGGCGATGCGAAGCAGCAGCGATCGATCGGGGACCGGTTGGGTTCCGTCGATCGGCGGCGAGCACCGTCCGACGAGCGCAGCGGCCTCGTTCCAGCGCTCCTCATCGGGCGGCAACGGCAACTCGAGGACGGTCGACGCGGTCGGCCGCAGAGCGGTCTCGGAGAGTCCGGTGCCGTACCACCGCTGGGCGGCGAGGGCCACAACCGGCGGTGCGAGCAGCACAGCGGCGACGTGGTGCGGACGGTCGGTCGTGAGCACGATCGTCGGGGTGATTCCGACGAGATCACCCACGGGATCGACGATCGGTTCCAGCACCGGCGATTGGGTCGCCAACAGCACCTTGGGGCGGGACTGCCGCTCCACGAAGCCAAGGACGCTGCCAGACAGCTCGCCGGGGACGACGACGGGCCGTTCCCATCGTCGTTTGGCGAACCGGAGTGGACGCTGTCCCCAGCTGCACACGAGCGGGTCGATGCTGCCGACGTTGACGAGCCGGCGCACGTCGGCGGCACCCTCCACGTCGGCTTGTTCCCGGGCGTGGCCGGCCAGAGCGTAGAACTCGTCCCGGAATCCGCTGGTCGCCCCGGCGATCGTCGCGAGGGTCGGGACGTCGTCGAGACCGGGGACGTCGGGGATGCCGAGGGCGGCTGCGACAGCGTGGCCGAGCGACCGTCGTTGGCTCTCCTGGCGTCGGCGAATCTCCAGAACCGGCGCGAAGACGCGAACCGACCCAGCGAACGGGGTCTCCTCCGGTATGAGCACCGAGACCACGTCGGCCTCATCTTCGAGACGGCGCCAGAGCTGAGCGGTGTCCCGGGCGTTGATCAGCGAGAGGGGTGCCACGAAGGCAACCCGCCCGCCGTCGGAGACGGCGTTGGTGGCCCGCCAGAGGTGGATGGCGGCCAGGTCGGCGTACGGACCGAGCACCTCGGCATGATGATGACGGTAGGCGACGGCCTCGGGTGGGAGCGCCCCCGATTTGAGAGGGCTGGCGAAGGGCGGGTTGCCGATCACCAGATCCGGTGTGGGCCAGGTCCCCGGCCAGGCGTCGAGGGCGTCGCCGACGACAACGGTGGCAGGCGACGGGTCGCCGGCACCGTGCAACAACTGCCAGGCCAGTACGGCTCGCCGGGTTGTCGTCGCCGCCTTTGGATCGATTTCGATCCCGGCGATGCGGGTGACACACTGCGATGGTTCGACCCCGGCGGCGAGGAATCGATCGAGCAGCTCGAGAAGGAACATCCCACCGCCGCAGGCCGGGTCGACGGCGAAGCTAAGGTTCGCGGGGTCACCGAGACCGTGCAGGGCCTCCGACACGACCGCGGTCGCGAACTCTGCCGGCGTGTAGTGGGCGCCCCGGCTCGTCCGTTCCCTGCTGGAGGCCGACCACTCATGAACCCAACCGGGGAGCCGGGGGTTGGCCCAGCCGCCCCGGGGTTCGGGGACGAGCAGGCCCTGGGGTGCCGGCGCAGACGAGCCGGCGGCGAGCGCACACGCATCGATGACCTTGGCGGCGATTCGGTCGACGCCGACGGTGGCGGCGTGGTCGAGCCATTCGGCATCCGGTCGTTCGAAGGCGGTCACGGTGTGTACGGTATGCCACCTCCCGGGCTCGAGCCCGCTCGCCGTCCGTTGGGTCCTTCGAACCTGATCGGCCGGCGCCAGTCCGCCTAGGCTCTCTGGCGATGTCGATTCTGGTGTGCGGGCTGGCGGTGATCGATCTGGTGTTCAGTGTCGACACGATCCCGACCCGACCGAACAAGTATCCGGCCCACGACATGGTGACCGTGGGCGGCGGCTGCGCGGCCAATGCAGCGGTCGCGATCGTCCGGCTCGGTGGACAGGCGGCATTGGTTGCTCGCGTCGGAAACGATCTCGTCGGTGACATGATCGTGAGTGGGCTGGAGGCCGAGGGTGTCGACTGCGGATTGGTGCAACGGCACCCGGGTTCGCGGTCGCCGGTCTCGGCTGTTCTGGTCGACCGGACGGGAGAACGGCTGGTGGTGAACTACCGCGCCCGCCATCTCCCCGACGACGTCTCCCGGGCTGCCGAAGCGGGCGCTCTTGCAGATGCCGTGCTCGTCGACACGCGCTGGCCGGCTGTCGCCGTCGCAGCGCTCGAGGCGGCCCGAGGCCGTGGGGTGGCGGGGGTGGTCGACGCAGAGGCCCCGATCCCGTTCCAGGTCGCCAGCGCGGCCAGCCACGTCGTGTTCTCTCAATCGGGGTTGGGCGATTTCACCGGCGTCGATCAGGTCGAGGAGGCGCTCGGTGCCGCCGATCGGCTCGTGTCCGGATGGGTCGCCGTCACCCTGGGCGGCGACGGAACGCTCGTGCTTGACCGGGGGCTGCCCACGCTCATCCCAGCGCCGACGGTCGAGGTCGTCGACACCCTCGGCGCCGGCGACGTGTGGCACGGCGCATTCACACTTGCCCTCGCCGAGGGACGACCCGAGGTCGAAGCCGTCAGGTTCGCCAACGCAGCCGCTGCACTCAAATGCACCGGGCCCGGAGGGCGTGCCGCCACACCGGACCGGTCGGCGGTCCTGGCTCTGTTGTCGCAGTCGACCTGACGTCCCTGCGACTCAGGCGGCCTCGTGGGGATCCCACCCGGCGAGGTCGGACAAGCGTGGATCGTTGGAAAACATCTCCACGATCGGGATCTCCAGTCCGAGTCGTTTCTGAATGCGGCGGATGTGCAGTTCTTCATTCCACCGGACGAACGACACCGCCAGCCCAGAGCCGCCGGCTCGAGCGGTGCGACCCGACCGGTGCAGATAGGCCTTGTGATCCTCGGGAGGGTCGAAGTGGAGGACGACCCCGACGTCGTCGACATGGATGCCGCGGGCGGCGACGTCGGTGGCCACCAGGACCGTGATGGACCCGTTCGAGAAGCTGTTGAGGGCCTTCTCCCGGTAGCGCTGGCGGAGATCGCCGTGGATGGCCGCGGCTGCCACGCCGAGCTTCTGCAATTCGGTGGCCACCCTGTCGCAGGCCCGTTTCGTGTTGCAGAACACGATCGTGCGGTCGACGGAGCTGGCGATCGACGCCGCCACCCGAGCCTGGTCCATCTGGTGGACGGCGATGAACCGATGAGTCATGTTCTCGACCGTCACCTCCGAGGATTCCACCGCATGGTGGACCGGGTCGGTCTGGTACCGGCTGATCAGAGAGCCGACGACGCCGTCAAGGGTGGCGGAGAAGAGCAAGGTCTGGTGCTCACCCTCGACCCGACGAAGGATCCATTCGACCTGGGGAAGGAAGCCCATGTCGGCCATCCGGTCGGCTTCGTCGATGACCACACAGTCGACGTCGGAGACCGACACGGCGCCCCGGTCGAGGAGATCGATCAGACGGCCGGGGGTGGCGACGACGATCTCCACCCCCTTGGCCAGCGTGCGGATCTGCCTGTCCATGTCGGCCCCGCCGTAGACGGCGAGAGCGGACAGTTCGAGCGCCGCGCACACGGGATCGAGCTCTTCGACGACCTGGGTGGCCAGTTCTCGTGTGGGAACCAGCACGAGCGCGTGGAGGACGCCACGCTTAGCGTCGGTCAGCTTCTGGACGGCGGGTATTCCAAAGGCCAGGGTCTTCCCGGAGCCGGTCTGTGCCTTGCCGCACACGTCCCGGCCCGCCAACGCGTCCGGAATGGCGAGTTCTTGGATCGGAAACGCCGAGGTGATGCCTCGTGCTTCAAGTGCGGCTACAACCGGTGGAGCGACCCCGAGATCAACAAATCGGGTCATAGGTGTCCTGTCGGCAGAGTTTTCGTATTTCCCAGGATAACGGTTACCGACACACACCGGCGGATACGGTGGGTTACCGTGGCCGACTCGTTTGCCCACCGCCGACCCTCCGGCTACCGGGTGCGCCGGACGATTGGATTTCTCGATCTATCCGGCTTCACGGGGTTCTCGAATTCCGAGGGGGACGACGCCGCCGTCGAACAGCTGGCCATCTTCCGGGCGATCGTTCGCGACACCGGGGCCGCCAAGGCCATCCGCGTCGCCAAGTGGCTTGGCGACGGCGCCATGTTCGGCGGCGCCGATGGTCCGGCGGTGCTGTCGTGCCTGCTCCAGGTCATGCAGCGGGTCCGCCAGAAGGGCCTGCTCGAAGTCCACGGGGGGGTGGCGACCGGCGAGGTCATCCTCTTCGAGGGTGACGACTACATCGGGGTGTCGGTCAACCTCGCTGCCCGCCTGTCTGATCTCGCTGCGCCGGGTCAACTGCTCGGGCCGGTGACGCTGCTCCCCGGCCTGGCTCAGACAAGCGCCGCCATCGGACCCTTGCCGGTGCCGAGCTTCGACGAACCGATCGAGGTGGCCGACCTCAGCCGGGCTGCGCACCTGGTGGAGTCGCTCAACCTGTGACCGAACCGGGAGCACTCCTCTCGCGGTGGCCGGTCGGCTCGGCCGCCGCCGCTTGGAGCACACCATCGGGCAGGAGCGGAACCTACGGCGATCTCACCGGATCGTTTCCACTGGCCTCGGTCACCAAGCCGTTGTTCGCCTGGGCGGTGCTGGTCGCTGCTGAGGAGGGAACCCTCGGCCTCGACGTGCCGTTGACGCCGGCGGGTGCCACGACTCGCCACCTCTTGGCCCACGCCGGTGGTGTCGGACCCGAGGCCGGAGACCCGACGATCGCCCCAGAGACCCGCCGGATCTACAGCAACGCCGGCTTCGAGCTCCTCGGCGACGCCCTGGCTCGAGCGGCCGGCTTCGCCGCCGCTGACTACCTGCGCGAGGCGATCTGTGACCCTCTGGGCATGCGCGACACCTGGCTGGGAGGCTCCCCCGCGCACGCTGCGGTCAGTACGGTGGCCGACCTGGTGCACTTCGTCGGTGAGCTCCGGTCACCGACCCTCATCTCGGACTCCACCCACAGATCGGCGATCGAACCGGTCTACCCGCATCTCGACGGCGTCCTGCCCGGCTATGGCATGCAACGCCCCAACCCCTGGGGCCTCGGCGTCGAGATTCGCGGATCGAAGCGCCCACATTGGACTGATCCGTCCGTCAGCCCGGCGACCTTCGGCCACTTCGGGGCAGCGGGAACATTTCTGTGGGTCGACCCCGAGAAACAGGCATGGGCGGTCTGCCTGACCGACACGGCGTTCGGCGCGTGGGCCACAGACCGATGGCCGGCCTTCACGAGGGCGGTGCTGGCCGACTAGTCCCGGCCAGTGGCAACAACGGGTGGCCGGCTGGTCAAGTGGGGTGGGCGTGCGCCGATAGTCACAGATATGGGTAGGACCCTGGATCGACTCGCCGTGACCCGGGCCCGACGCGCTCTGCAGGGCATCGGGATCGATGCGCCCGAGTCGATGGCGCGCGCTCCGTCGACTCGGAACGAGGTTCACGTCTCGAGTCACTATGTGGTTCGGGTCAATCGCCGGCCCGATCAGCGTCTCCGACGGGAGGGCGAGCTGTGCCTGTCGCTGCCCGATCAACGGTGGGCCCCGAAGGTCATCGGATACGCCGGCCGAACGGGGTTCGATTTCGTGGTGGTGGAGCGTAAGCCTGGCGTGGCGCTGTCCCGAGCCTGGCCGGCGATGGACACCCCCCGGCGACGCGCCGTGATCGCTGAGTTCGCCCGCGCCCTCCGCATGCTGCACTCGACAGCGACGCCCGATGCAGCCACGCGCCTCGATGGGACGCCGCACCTGCTCGACCCGGCGGCGGTCACGCCCGTCGTGCCGATCCTCATGGCCATCGACCAGCTCACGATGGCCGGTCAGGTTGATCGGATGCTGTTGCAGGACCTGGCGGAGTTGGTCAACGACCACGGGAGCGCCCTCGGCGACTACTCCGAGGACACCCTCATCCACGGGGACCTGAGCCTGGAAAACGTGATGGTCGACATCAACGGGCTGAGCGCCATCGTCGACTTCGAATGGTCCCGCGGCGCACCGCGGGACCTGGAGCTCGACGTGTTGCTGCGTTTCTTCCGGTACCCGGAGGTGCACCTGCCCCTCGAGGTCGCCGACACACTGCGCTCGCTGGACTTCGACGACGTCCCAGGTTGGCTGGCCGAGGACTATCCCGAGTTGTTCGAGCACCCGCGGATCGTCGAACGCCTCGGCCTCTACTGCGTCGCCTTCGACGTGGCCGAACTAGTCCGCATGCCCCAGGTCACATCGTTCGCCAACATGGGGCCGCTCCACCCGGTGCGTCGCCTCAGCGCCCTCCTCGACGGCGTCAGCCCCCTCCGGGACCAGCTGGCCCGCCTGGCCCTCGGCGTTTGACCGATGGGCGACTCCCTCCACGGAGCGAGGGCGGTCAGCTACTAGCGTGGGGCCAATGGCTTCCGCGATCACGCCACCACGGGTCACCGAGACAGGGAGCGCCGCCACGTTGAGCGAAAGCACCGATCAAGCTGACGTCGACGACACCGCTGCGTGGGTCGTCAACCCGAGCGGGCCCCTCGTGGGCTCGGTAGAAGTCCGCGGGTCAAAGAACGCCGTGACCAAGCATCTCGTGGCCTCGATGCTCGGCGGGTCGCCATCGACGGTGAGCAACGTGCCCGACATCGGTGACGTCGAGATCACCTGCAACATGCTCACCAGCCTCGGCTGCCGGGTCGAGCGCACGGACGAATCGATCACAGTCGACCCGTCCAGCCTTCACTCCAGCCGGGTGCCGATCCGGTTCAGCGGAATGAACCGGATCCCGATCCTGATGATCGGACCGCTGCTCCACGCCGTGGGCGAGGCCTTCGTGCCCCTCGTCGGCGGCGACGACATCGGTGCCCGCCCCGTCGACTTCCACGTGGACGCGCTGGCGCGCATGGGCGCCGAGATCAGCTTCACCGACGACGGCCTCGAGGCCAAGGCCGGTCGGCTGCGGGGGGCCCACGTCGAACTCCCCTACCCGTCGGTGGGTGCAACCGAGACGGTGCTCATGACCGCTGTCCTGGCCGAGGGTCGCACGGTGCTCGACGGCGGTGCCACCGAACCCGAGGTGATCGAACTGGCGCTCTTCCTTCAGCGGATGGGCGCCCGAATCGAACTGCGACCTAACCGCCGGTACATCATCGACGGGGTGACCAACCTGAGCGGTGCCAGCCACAGGCTCAAGGGCGATCGTATCGAGGCCTTCTCGTATCTGGTGGCCGGTCTGATCACGGGGGGGCAGGTCACGGTCAACGGGTGCAGCCAGGATCGACTGGTCACGGCGATCTCGACGCTGTCGGGGATGGGGGCACGCTTCGAGATCACGGACAGCTCGGTGTCGGCACGAGCCGAACACCTCCGCCCGGCCGCTGTCGAAACCGACACCCATCCCGGATTCATGACCGACTGGCAGAGCCCGATGGTGGCGCTGTTCACCCAGTGCGACGGTCTGTCGGTCATGTACGAGACCGTGTACGAGAACCGTTTCACCTACGTTCCCGCTCTCAACCAGATGGGCGCCCAGATCGAGTTGTACAACACTCCGCTGGGCAGCATCGACAGCCGGTTCGTGGGATCGTCGACCCCCTGCTCGGCCGTCGTCCACGGCAAGACACCACTGCTCGGGAGCGATGTGGTCGTGCCGGACATCCGTGGCGGGTTCGCCTACGTCCTGGCTGCCGCAGCCGCGGGCGGCACCACGACGATCACCGGGACCCATCATCTGGACCGCGGCTACAACCGACCGATCGAGAATTTTCAGACGATCGGGCTGGATATCCGTCGCGCGACGGTTTCGCCGAGGTGACCCTCGGCATTCTTGCATCGATCCCTCCACCGCCGGGCAACGCCCTGGAGATCGGGCCCCTTCGGTTCAACTACTACGGGCTCATGATCGCCCTGGGCGTCCTGGCCGCCGTGGAGATCGGGCGGCGCCGGTGGGCGGCCCGCAGTGGAGATCCCGACGACATCACGTCCATCGCCACCATCGGAGTGCCCGCCGGCCTGCTCGGCGCCCGCCTCTACCACGTGATCACCGACTGGAAAACCTACCGAGACGACCCGCTCGGCATTTTCGAGATCTGGAACGGCGGGCTAGGCATCCCCGGCGGGCTCCTTCTCGGCGTGCTTGGCGGCGTGTGGGCAGCCCGCCGGCGAGGCATCACGGGCAAGCGGCTGTGGGAAGCTATCGACGCCGTCATTCCCGGGATTCCCGTCGCCCAGGCCATCGGACGGACCGGCAACTGGTTCAACCAGGAAATCTTCGGCGAGCCGACCGACCTCCCCTGGGCCCTGGAGGTCGAACGCCCGTTCCGACCGGCTCGGTTCGTCGAGTTCGAGACCTTCCACCCGACGTTCTTGTACGAGGGACTGCTGAACCTGGCCCTGGCCGCCGCTCTGGTCCTACTCGATCGGCGGAAGCTTTTGAGGCCTGGGCAGATCCTGCCGTTGTGGATCGCCGGCTACGGCGCCCTGCGGTTCGTGGTCGAGGCGATGCGAACCGATCCGGCGTCGTTGATCCTCGGTGTGCGGGTCAACCACTGGATTTCGGCGCTGGCCGTCCTCGTCGGACTCGTGTGGTTCTGGCGGATGGGCGCCGATCGCCACGACGCGTCGACCAGCGGTTCGGCGCCTGAACCAAATCCGGCAGCAGCCGAGGAGTCAGAGCCCGGGGTCTGACCTGACGGCCGTCACGCCAATTGCTCGGCGGTCAGGGCGAAAAGGTCACCGGCACCGGCGGTGACCGCACCCAGCAATCCGGTGGCGGTCGGCAGGATCTGTTCGCCAAAGAACCGGGCCGAGACCCGTTTCGCCTCGGCGAAGGCAGCGTCGCCGGAGCGGTCGGCTCGCATGGCCATGTCGGCCCTCAGCCCCCCACACACGACCGTCCCCAGCATGCGGAGATAGGGGGATGAACCAGCGAGCGGATCGTTGGGATCGTCATCGTGTTCGAGCAGCCAGCTGGTGGCTCGGCGAGCAACGGCGACCGCCGCCTCGAGGTTCTCGGCGAACTGGCCCATGCCCTCCATCGCCGCCAGCTCCTTGGACTTGACCTCCAGGGAGGCAAGATGATCCATGACCACCCCACCCCCGCGCATGGGGAGTTTTCGTCCCACGAGGTCGGCGGCCTGGATGCCGTTGGTGCCCTCGTAGATGGCGCCGATGCGGATGTCCCGGTAGTGCTGGGCCGCTCCGGTTTCTTCGACATAGCCCATCCCTCCGAAGATCTGCAGAGCCAAGCTCGTCAGCTCGTTGCCGAGGTCGGTGCACAGCGATTTCGACAGCGGGATCAACAGGTCGGTGAGCTCACGGGCCTGCTCGGCGTCGTCGCCGCTCAGTGACTTGCTGCGGTCGATCATGCCTGCGTTGGTGTAGATCAAACAGCGCATGGCGTCGATCCAGGAGCGTTGTGTCATGAGCATGCGCCGGACGTCGGGATGGTCGATGATCGGACTCTGGGTTCCCCGGGGTGCGCCGACGGCGGTGCCCTGCCTGCGCTCCTGGGCGTAGGCCAGGCTGTGTTGGTAGGCGCGTTCGGCGAGTGCGAGACCCTGGAGACCGACCGACAATCGAGCGTTGTTCATCATCGTGAACATGTTTCGCATGCCGGTGAACTCCTCGCCCACCGGCCAGCCGATGGCGCCGCCGTCGTCGCCGTAGCTGAGCACACACGTCGGGCTGCCGTGGATGCCGAGCTTGTGTTCGATCGACACGCACTTGACGTCGTTGCGTTCGCCTGGCCGCCCCTCGGCGTCGGGGAGGAACTTGGGCACGAGGAACATGGTGATGCCTTTGGTTCCGGGCGGCGCGCCCGGCGTGCGAGCGAGCACCAGGTGGACGATGTTCTCGGCCATGTCGTGTTCACCGAAGGTGATCCAGATCTTCTGGCCGGTGATGCGGTAGCTCCCATCGCCGACCGGTTCGGCTCTGGTGGCCACGGCCCCGACATCGGAGCCCGCCTGGGGTTCGGAGAGGTTCATGGTGCCAGCCCACTGCCCGGTGAGCATCTTGGGAAGGTAGGTGCCCTTGGTTTCGTCGTCGGCGTGGTGCTCGATGGCGTCGATGGCCCCCTGGGTCAGGAGGGGACAGAGGCTGAACGCCAGGTTGGACGAGGTGAGCATCTCCTGGATGGCGATTCCGATCGCCCACGGGAACCCCCCGCCGCCGTAGGTCGGCTCGAAGGGGATGGACCCGAACTCGGATGCGACATAGGCCCGGTAGGCGGCGCGGAAGCTGTCTGGCGTCGTCACCTCGCCGTCGGACCAGCGGGCCATGATCGTGTCGCCGTCGGTGTTAGTCGGCGCGACCACCTCGGCCATGAACCGGCCGATCTCACCGAGCAGCGGCTCGACCATTCCGGGGTCGAAGGTGTCGCCGAATCGTTCGGTCTGTGCGAGTTGTCCGATCTCGGCGATGTGCTCGAGAACGAAGTTGATATCGCGTAGCGGGGGCGTGTAATCGCTCACCCCGCCGAGGATATCGAGGGGCAACCAGCCGGGCCATCCGGAGGGTGGGCGTTGTCCTGCTCCCGCCGCCGGCGGCTACAGACCGAGAAGGTCGAGCATCGCACTGGGGATGCCCGTGTCACCGACTGCCAGCCGGGCGGCCCGCTCGACGTTGACGGCGTCGAATCGCCGGTCCGGCCAGCGGTCCCACGGACCCGGTGGGATGGCGGCGGGATCGCCGCCGGCGGCGACACAGGCGCGCAGATAGGCAGCTTGGGATGCCAGACCCTCGAGCCCGCCCGGCATCCCGTGCCCGGGCACGAAGCTCGAGCCGAGGGCGGCCACCGCGTCAAGCGAATCGGCCCAGACGGAGGGGTCGCCATCGAAGGCGAGAGGCGTGACCCCGAAACTCCCGAGGGCACCGAGGAACACGACGTCGACCGCCGGCACCTGCACGACGACGTTGGCGTGCCCCTCGCCCGGAAACAGGTGCACCACCGTCGCTGCGGTCAGAGCAGCCGGCTCGGTGATCGTGTGCGTGACGGGTCGAGTACCGAAATCGGCTCGGTAGGCCCGCCGGTGGTGGGGGATCAGCCGGCCCAACAGCTCGGGATCGACAGGAAGGTCGAGTTGATCACCCACCGGCTCGCTGCTGTAGAACGCCGACCGCCAGAACACCGAGGTTCCCCCCGTGAAGGGCAGACGCGACGAGGTGAGCACGACCCGCCGCAACCGGAGACCCGAGCCCTGAGTCAACGCGTCGATCTCGGCGTCGGCAGCCGCCGCCAGCGCCGGCGTCGCCAGGGTGTCGATCAGCGTCAGACCGTCAGCCTCGACGACCAGCCCCACGTTGGCGTTGCCGTACCGGGGGTCGCTCGACACAAACGAGTGGACCCCGCCGGCCAGTTCGATGTGGAGAAGCGTCTCGGGGGCTGCCAGGGTCAGACCAGGTGCTCGTCGACCCTCTCCATGGCCGCGTCCTCGCTGAGGTTCATGGCGAACGACAGCTCGCTCACCAAGACCTTTCTTGCCTTGGAGTACATGGTCTTCTCACCGGCGGACAGGCCCTTGCTCTTGTCCCGCAGGGCCAGGTTCCGCACGACCTCGGCCACCTGGTAGACATCTCCGGACTTGAGCTTCTCCTGGTGGTTCTTGAACCGACGGCTCCAGTTGGCTGGTTCGCGCACGTCCTTCTTGGACAGCAGATCGAACAACTCCTCGACGTCGGACATCGAGATCGGAGGACGCATGCCCACCTCCTCGACCTTGTCGACGGGTACCCGCACCGTCAGGTCGTCGTGGGCGGTGTGCAGCACGAAGTACTTCTTCTTCTCTCCGTTGAACTCGACGATCTCGGTCTTTTCGATGATGGCCGCACCATGGTGCGGGTACACGACGCGATCGCCGGTCTTGAACGTCATGTCTTCAGGATGGCACACCGAGGGACGTTTTCCCCCCCTGACCGGTCCGTTTCGGATGATTCGACATGAGCCGTACGACCCAGCCTCCTCACCCGGATGAGCCGTCCTCGATCGGGGATTCGTTGCGCAGCCGGACGGGTCCGTCGTTGGCCGGATGCTTGCCCTCGATCCCGTCGTAGAAGGCCCGAAACCGGTCCATGTCGGCGGTGACGTCGCCGGTCAGGTCGATCGGGTCGCCGGTGCCGCACGTCCGCCTCGTGTAGTCGACGAATGCCGGGACGACCGGGACACCGGCCCCGCGGGCGATCCGGTAGAACCCCGACTTCCAGTAGTCCGTGTGCCCGCGGGTTCCCGACACCGGCACGACGATCGTCATGCGTTCGCCCTCGGGAAAGAGATCGATGAGGTCCCCGACGACCGCCCCGGCCGCCGCCCGGTCGACCGGGACCCCACCGAGCCGGCGGAGAAGCCACCCCGAACCCCAGCCGAACAGCTCCTGTTTCCCCAGCCACCGCATCCTCAGCTCGAGCGACCAGTTGATGAGCAGCGCCATCGGGAAGTCCCAGTTCGTGGTGTGGGGGGAGGCGATCATGACGGTGTGCAACGGCTCGGGCCGGTGTCCGACCAGAGTCCAGCCGAGACGGGCGAGCAGCCACCGGGAACAGCGCGAGAGCATGCGACGGAGCGCGCTCGCTCAGCGCTGCAGCGCTGCGAGGTCGGCGAGCACGACCTCGGCATGGCCGCTCGGGTCGGTGACCTCGTAGGTCTTGACGATGATGCCGCCGGGATCGATCAGGTAGCTGATTCGCTTCGGGAAGTCGGCGAAGCCGGCGTCGGGGTCGCGGACGGCCCCGTAGGCAGCGCCGACCGTCCTGTCGCGGTCGCTGAGGAGCGCGAACGGGAGGTCGTGCTTGGTGCGGAACGCTGCGTTGTCGGCCGGGGAGTCAAAGGAGATCCCCAGGATCACACAGTTGGCGTCGGCGTACTTCTGGGCCTGATCACGCAGGCCCGTTCCCTCCAGCGTTCAACCGGGGGTGTCGGCCTTCGGATACCACCAGAGCAACACCCACGAACCACGGAACTGCTCCAGCGACGTTTCCGTGTCGTCGTGGTCGACGACCGTGAACGCCGGTGCCATCGTGCCTTCTCTGAGCATGGGTGGTCCTTCCTCGCGGGACGGCTCACCCCGCCGGGCGACCATACCTCGGCCCGCCGGCGAGCGCACGGTGAGCGCCGCACCGCCCATACTGCATGGATGCGTCGACGATCTGTTCTTGTCGCCCTCTCCATTCTCATCGTCTCCTGCGGGTCGGCGTCGAACGAAGGGGGTTCAGCCGGCGCGACGGCGAAACCCGAGGCGACCACGTCCGCACCCGGTGTCAGCGACGACGGACAGTCTGCACCCGTCGAGATCGACGGAACCAGCCTGGATCCGATCGACGGCGGTGGCGTGTTCGATGATCCGGCGATCGACCCGGTCGTCGGATCGGTCGCGCCGGTGCTCCAGGGCACCGGATTCGACGGAGACGATGTTGTCATCGGACCTGACGGTCGCCCCAAGGTGGTCTACTTCCTGGCGCACTGGTGCAGCCACTGCCAGGACGAGGTGCGAGCCATCACCGAGCTGGTCGCCGACGGTGCCCAGCCAGACGGCGTCGACATCTACGCAGTGGCCATCGCC
This sequence comes from Acidimicrobiales bacterium, assembly GCA_041576015.1. Lineage (GTDB taxonomy): Bacteria > Actinomycetota > Acidimicrobiia > Acidimicrobiales > SZUA-35 > JABDIY01. The sequence continues at coordinate 19,383 of JBFGLT010000007.1, read as the reverse complement.
GTGCGGGACGACCAACCCAACTATCCGCCATCGGCGTGGCTCGCCGACTTCCCTGGTGCGGTCATGCGCGACTCGGTCGACAACGAGGCGGCCAGCGCCGCCGGCGTGAGCGGGATCCCCTACGCCCTCTACCTCGACGGTGACCACCTGGTCCTGGCCCGATCGGTGGGGAGCCTCAGCTCCGCGGCCATCGCCGATCGGTGGGCCCGACTGGCTGGCTCATGATGGCCGGCCCGATGATCGCAGGCTCGGGCGGTTGTGAGCGATCGCCGGCCGGTGGAGAATGGGAACCATGACCTCGTTCTCCACCGACACCGAGACGATCGTCCGGCCCACGACCGGCGACGGCGACCACGAGCGGTTCGCCCACTACGTCAAGAAGAACGAGATTCTTCCGAGCGCGGTCGACGGCACGCCGGTGAAGGCGCTCTGCGGAAAGCTCTGGGTTCCAAGCCGCGATCCGCAGAACTTTCCCGTGTGCCCGACATGCAAGGAGATCTACGAGGGGCTCCGGTCACCCGACGACAGCGAGGACTGAGACCGGCGTCCGGGCGGCGTCACCCACCGGTGCGTGGAAACCCGTCGGGGTGCTTCGATTGCCACCGCCAGGCGTCGGCCAGCATGTCCTCGAGGTCCCGCTCGGCCCGCCAATGCAACTCCGCGTTCGCCCGGCTCGGATCGGCCAGACTCACGGCGATGTCCCCGGTCCGTCTCTCGACGATCTCATAGGGGATCGGTTGCCCGCTGGCCTTCTCGGCGGCTCCGACGATGTCGAGCACCGAGGCACCGGTGCCTGTGCCCAGGTTGTATTCTCGACACCCCGGCGCCAGGTGGTCGAGGGCAGCGACGTGCCCCGCCGCCAGATCCATCACGTGGATGTAGTCGCGCACGCCGGTTCCGTCGGGGGTGTCGTAGTCTCCGCCGAAAATGCGGAGCTGTTCGCGCCGCCCGACTGCCACCTGCATGACGAACGGGACCAAGTTGTTGGGAATGCCGTTGGGGTCTTCACCGACCTCGCCGCTCTCGTGAGCGCCCACCGGGTTGAAGTACCGCAACAGGCTGATGTGCCACCGTTCGTCGGCTGCTGATGCATCCCGGCACATGTCCTCGATCATCAGCTTCGTCCGGCCATAGGCGTTGGTGGGCGCCGTCGCCGCCCCTTCGGGGATAGGAAGGGTCTCAGGATCCCCGTACACCGTCGCCGACGACGAGAACACGAAACGGAACACTCCGTGGCCGGCCATCTCGTCGAGCACGTTCAGGGTGGAGATGAGGTTGTTGCGGTAGTAGAGCAGCGGGAGCTCGGTCGACTCCCCCACTGCCTTGAGTCCGGCGAAGTGGATCACCGCGTCGATGGCGTAGGCGTCGAACACGGCAGCGGTCAGCCCCCGGTCGGTCAGGTCGGCCTCGACGAACTCGACCGTTGCTCCCGACAGCCGGGCGACAGCGGCAACCGACGCCGGCGAGCTGTTCACCAGGTTGTCGACGATCACGACGTGGTCGCTGGCATCGATCAATGCCAGCGCCGTGTGGCTGCCGATGTACCCGGCGCCGCCGGTCACGAGAACGGTCCGGTCCACGGCGCCTCCTTCGGTAGGGATCCCAGAGCCTTCGGGGCGACCGCACTACCATCGGTTGTGGTGACATGCTTTTGCATCATCTCCCCGAAAGCTACCCGCGTCCGCGTAACCATCCCCTCGATGGTGGTGTTCTGGCAATGAGCAGCACAACCTCGTCTCCGCCACCCGGCTACTACCACGCCCAGGGCGACCCACCCGGCACGGTTCGCTTCTGGAACGGTACCCGGTGGGAGGGTGGTCCGAGCGCGCCACCGGGCACGCCGGACCGCACGATCACTGTCACCCAGGCCGGGTCCGATGGCACCGGGGGTCGCCCATCGGTCGGCTCGACCCTCCGGCTCGCCAGTCCCGGGCGGCGGATCGGCGCTCGGTTGCTCGACTACCTGGTCTGGTTGACCGTTGCGGTGTTCGTCGCTCTGATCCTCGGCGTCGACGTGGGGGGGAGCCTCCAGGCCGAGATCGGGTTGGGCGCCAGCTTCACTCAGAACCTGCTGTGGTTCGTTCTCGTCGCCGTCCTCGAAGTGGGCCTGGTCGTCGCTCGGGGAGCAACCCTCGGCAAGCTGGCGCTCGACGTGCAGGTCACCGACGTCCACGGTCACCTCCCCGGTGCCCGTTCGGCGCTGCTGCGTATTGCGCCGCTGGGGCTGATCGTGTTCGGCAGCTTCGGATCGTGGGCCGTGCTGATCATCGCCTTCATATCGCTGGTGCTGATGTTTGCCGATGCCCAGCATCAAACGCTCTGGGACAAGCTGGCCAAGACGGTCGTCGTCGATCGGCCGTCGTGAGCAGGTACACACCGCCCAAGTCGTCCCAGCCGGAACCGGAGCGGGGTCCGTTCGAATCGCTGGCGCCGATGCGCCGACGCCGTCCGGTCGTGTTCTGGGTGGTGATCATCGGCGTGACCGCCATGGTCGTGGCCACGGTCAGCTCGTTCATCACCGTGTTGCTCACATGACCGCCACGACACCGGCGGGGGTGGCCAGATGCGTCATGGCGATGTCATGGGCTTCGACCGGGAGCGATTCGTCGCTGATCTCGTCGCAGATCCCCATGCGCACGATCGGGCCAAGACGGGCGAGGAACCGGTCGAAGTATCCGGCTCCGAAGCCGAGTCGGGTGCCGCGGCGATCGAACGCCAGCCCCGGCACGAGGACAGCAGCGATCTCGTCATCATCGATCGACGGCGAACCGCTGACCGGCTGGTCATACCCGAACCGGTGGGTCTCGAGCACCGAGTCGGCGGGATGGACGCTGAGCTCGAACCCGTCCTCCGGGGTTCGGGTGAGCGCGACGCGAAGTTGGGGCAACGCCGCCTCCACCGCTTGCACGTCGGGTTCGCCGGGAAGGGCCGCATACCGCACGATCACCGACCGGGGACCGAGGTCGTGACCGGCGAGCCACGCAACGATGCCCGAGCAGATCGACTGGTCCAACCGATGACGGTCGGACCGCCGGGCAGCCCGCTGGTCGATCGCTCGACGCCGTCGCTCCTCTTTACTCGTGGTCACCCGCACATTCTGGCCGGTAGCGGCGTCAAATCCGGGCGGTGCCCGTTCGTCACACATTGTGACATCAACGCAAATTCTCACGATCAGTGGCCGGACCCACGCTTGGTGACAGCGATTCGTGTTCAGACCCACCACCTCCGGCGAAATCTCGTGGGCTAATCATCCTGAACGCCCCACGGCAGCATCGATATTGACTAGAAAAAACGTGTCCCCGGTTTTCAACAACCATCGTCCGTCCCTCCTGCCCCCCCGCCGAGCCACTCCGAGGCCAATGACCTACCCGAACGCCGATCCCTCACCGACGAAGTCGTCGCGGCTTGCGCTTGCGGTGGTGTTGTCGACGATGTCGGTGGCGGCCATCGCAGGACCGCTCGCATACCAGGCCATCGAGGCCCGGGACGTCAACGTCGGTCCGGCCTCTGACTCTACTGAGCTGGGTCCCGATGTCGGCGGTGTCACCACCCAACGGTCGACCGCGGCGCTGATCGAGACGCTGCCCGAGCCCGTGATCGAGTCGACAGCGATGGTCACCGACTCGACCGACGAGGAGCCCGTGGTCTCGTCGGCACCGACGGGCACGCAGACTCCGGCCACCGCGCCAACCCCACCACCGACGGCACCCCCCGAGACCGAGCTTCCGCCGCCGTCGGTGAGCTCTGACCCGCCGAGCGCCGAGCGGCCGTCGACAGAAACGGTGGACTCGAGCGAAACCTCGGGATCGTCGCTGCAGATCCCGTCGTCGCCCGGTACCTCACCCACGTGGATCCCGACGTACTCGGGCCCGACGACCCCCGGGGCTTCGACGGCGCCGAGCACGACGTCGCCCGTCGCGAGTCCCGATCGATCCGACCAGCCACCGTCGACCGACGGCTCGACGTCGGGGTCGGTCACCACCGCCGGTCCTGCGGTTCCCTCGACCACGGTCCTGGACCCCCTTGAACCTGTCGATCCCGATCCGACCACCTCCACGACGGTGCCGGCCACCACCACGGTGGTGACCGAACCGCTCGAGCCCGAGTCAACGACATCGACGAGCGCCGAGTCCAGCACCACCGAGGCCACCGGCTCGACATCGACGGCGTCGAACGGCTCGACGACCACGCCCGCCGAGACCACGACGACCACCGACGGCGACGCGTCGGCGTCCACCCCCTGACGTCGGGCAAGGCCTCGCCACGGCGGTACGGAGGCTGCTCAGCTACAGCCCGACGTGGTGCCACAACTGGGGCAGGCGTGGCAACTCCCTGACCGGTACATCGTGACTCCGCACTGCATGCACATCGGCGCATTGGGATCGGTCAGCTGTTCGAGCGTGTGGGGAATCCCCGACGCCTCGATCAGATCGACCAACTCGGTCGCCGACTCGATGGAGGGTGGATCGGCCGGAAGGTCCCCGCTGGCGGTGTCGAGGGCCTCGTCGACACCGGGCAACGTCTGCTGCGTGCGCTCGCCGGTCGTGAAGATCCCGAGGGCGGCGCGCTCACTCGAGGGCATGTACAGCACGGCGAGCTTGCGGAACAGATAGTCCATGATCGACGACGCGATGCGCACGTCGGGGTCGTCGGTCATGCCCGCCGGCTCGAATCGCATGCCGGTGAAGGTCTCGACGAAGTTGCGCAGGGGTACCCCGTACTGGAGGCCGTGGGATACCGAGATGGCGAAGGCGTCCATGATCCCCGCCAGCGTCGATCCCTGTTTCGAGACCCGCAGAAAGATCTCTCCGGGGCGGCCATCGTCGTATTCGCCGACGGTGACGAACCCCTTGCAGTCGGCCACCCGGAACTCGAATGTCCGGCTGCGACGGTTCCGCGGGAGCTTTTCTCGTATGGGTTTGTAGACGACCTTCTCGACCAGTTCGGTCGGTTGACGACGTGGATCCGAACGGTCGGCGGAGCGTTCCTCAGCGGTCGACTTCTTGGTGCTCAGTGGCTGACCGACCTTGCAATTGTCCCGGTAGATGGCGACGGCCTTGAGGCCCATGCGCCACGCGTCGATGTGGAGTTGCTCCACGTCCTCCACCGACACATCTTCGGGCAGGTTGATCGTCTTGCTGATGGCGCCGGACACGAATGGCTGCACCGCCGCCATCATCTTGACGTGTCCGAGATAGTGAATCGTGTTGTCGCCCATCGAGCAGGCGAAGACTGCTTCGTGCCGGGGATCGAGTTCGGGGGCACCGACGATCGACGAGTGCTCGTCGATGTAGGCGGTGATGCGCTCGATCTGATCTGCGCTGTATCCGAGCCGGCGAAGCGCCCGTGGGACCGATTGGTTGACGATCATCATCGAGCCGCCGCCGACGAGCTTCTTCACCTTCACGAGCCCGAGATCGGGTTCGATCCCGGTGGTGTCGCAGTCCATGAGCAGACCGATGGTGCCCGTCGGTGCGATGACCGACGCCTGCGAGTTCCGCACTCCGACCTGTCGACCGAGCTCGTTGGCCTGATCCCAGGCGTGGCGGGCGGCGTCGAGGAGGGCATCAGGAACTCGTCCGGCGTCGATGTTCTCGACGGCGGACCGGTGCATCGACAGCACGTCGAGCATGGCATCGGCGTTGTCGGCGAAGCCAGGGAATGGCCCCATGCGCGCCGCCATCCGGGCCGAGGTGCGGTACGCATGCCCGGTCAGCAGGGCCGTGATGGATGCCGCCACCGCCCGTCCTTCGTCGGAGTCATAGGGCAGCCCGAGGTTCATCAAGAGCGCGCCGATGTTGGCGAAGCCGAGCCCCAATTGCCGGAATGTCCGCGAGGTGTCGCCGATCTTCTCGGTCGGGTAGTCGGCCCGGCCGACCAGGATGTCCTGGGCGGTGAAGACGTGCTCGATCGATGCCTTGAACCCCTCGATGTCGAACGTGGCGTCGTCGTTCAGGAACGACAGCAGGTTCAGGCTGGCAAGGTTGCAGGCGCTGTCGTTGAGGTGCATGTACTCCGAACACGGATTGCTGCCCTCGATCCTTCCGGCCCGGGGCGCGGTGTGCCAGCGATTGATCGTCGAGTCGTACTGCACACCGGGGTCGGCGCACTCCCATGCCGCCTGGGACAGCTGCTTGAGTAGGTCGCGGGCCTTGACCGTCCGGACCACAGAACCGTCGGTGCGGGCGATGAGGTGCCAGTCGGTGTCGTCGACAACCGCGTGCATGAACGCATCGCTGACGCGTACCGAGTTGTTGGCGTTCTGGTACTGGATGCTGGTGATGTCCTTGCCGTCGAGGTCCATGTCGAAGCCGGCTTCGCGCAGCGCTCGGGCCTTGCGTTCCTCCTCGGCCTTGCACCAGATGAACTGCTCGATGTCGGGATGGTCGACGTCGAGCATCACCATCTTGGCCGCACGGCGAGTCTTACCGCCGCTCTTGATCGTTCCGGCCGACGCGTCCGCGCCCCGCATGAAGCTGACCGGCCCCGATGCGGTACCGCCCCCCCGCAACGGTTCGGATGAGGAACGGATGCGCGAGAGGTTCACGCCGGCGCCCGATCCCCCCTTGAAGATGATGCCCTCCTCGGTGTACCAGTTCAGGATCGAGTCCATCGTGTCGTCGACCGAGAGGATGAAGCACGCCGAGGCCTGCTGAGGAACGCCTTCGACTCCGATGTTGAACCAGACCGGCGAGTTGAATGCCGCTCGTTGATGCACGATGAGGTACTTGAGCTCGGACTCGAACGCCGCCGCCTCGTCGGCGGTGGCGAAGTACCCGTCGTCGACGCCCCATCGAGTGATCGTCCCCACGATGCGATCGGCGACCTGCTTGAGGCTCCGCTCTCGTTCGGGTGTTCCCAGGGTCCCCCGGAAGTACTTCTGGGCGAGGATGTTGGTGGCGTTGACCGACCAAGACGACGGCACCTCGACGCCGAGCTGTTCGAAGGCGACCTCGCCGGTCCTCCAGTTGGCGATTCGTGCGTCGCGAATCTCCCAATCGACGGTCTCGTACGGATCCACGTCCGCCGTGGTGAAGTGCCGGTGGAGTCCGATTCCCATGTGTTCCTCGGCGATGGTCATGATGGTCAACTCCTGATCAGCATGGTTGGGGGTCGTGGTCGGGCGAGGGTGCCTCGGCGGTCAACCCAGTGTGCAAGGGCGTGGTGACTCTTCAGCGCGTGCTGTCGGTGGCGAGCAGGGCCGCATGGTCACCGTCGATGGTGATCGTGGTCGGGATGTCGTACCCAGGCGTGGCTCGTCGTACCCCCTCTGATACAACATCGTAATTACAGTGATGTCAAGACCTCCCGGCCGGGCCGGTTCGATGACAACAGGTCCAGGTTTCGTCGCGCCCAACACGGCTGGTGCTCGCGCTGCCAGACTCGCCCAGGAGGCCCCCAAATGCTGCCCCCGTCCTCCGCTGTGTTCGAACCGGCCCCACCGGCATGGCCCAACGCTAGGGAGTGTCCTCGGTGGATGAAAAGTGGATTCTCGTAGGAATTCGGCCCCCACGACGAACATTGGTCCGCCGCCGTCGACGCAGGGCGGGTACTGCCCACCGAGCGGGTTGACCGCACTACAGTCACCGCGGTGATCGTGCCACTCCAACACGACCCGGACACAGCTCCCATCGACGTGGTGGTGGCGATCGCCGAGCAGCATCGCCGTCCGCCGGTCGATCGCCCCTACGTGCTGACCAACATGGTCGCCTCGGCCGACGGCGGGACCGCTGTCGAGGGGAAGTCGGGCGAACTCGGAGGTCCCGCCGACAGGGAGATGTTCCAGGCACTGCGCGGCGTGGCCGACGTCATCGTCGCCGGCGCGGCGACCGTTCGCGCCGAGCGATACCGCCCGCCCCAGCCCGACGCACGGGTGCAGCGCCTCCGCTCGGAGCGGCATCAGTCCGAGCGGCCGGCCCTTGCGGTTGTGACCGCATCGGGCTCGCTCGATCCGAACCTCCCGATGTTCAGCGACCCCGAAAACCAACCGATCGTGATCTGCGGTGCCGCTGCGGACAGCGAAGCGCTCGCCGCCTTTGCCGATCGGGCGCGGATCGAACAGCTCTCCGGCGAGACGGTGTCCCCGCCCGAGATCCTGTCGGTCCTGGACCGACTCGGCCACCGCATTGTGCTGCTCGAGGGCGGCCCGACCCTCAATGGGCAGTTTCTCGTGACCGACTGCGTCGACGAGTGGAATCTGACGCTCTCGCCGCAGCTGGTCGCCGGTTCGAGCCACCGGCCCTCCGCAGGGCCCGATGCCGTCGCCAGGAGGTTCGTGCCGACGCACGTGTGGCAGGGGGACGATCTCCTCTTCGTCCAGTGGCGCCGACCCGGAGCCGGCTCGTGAGGCCGGCTCGTGGCGACACCTGCTCGATCGATGGTGGCGGCCGACTAGGGTTCGGACAACTCTGATGCCGCCTTCTCGAAATCGGAGAGATCTTCGAAGTGCTTGTAGACGCTGGCGAAGCGGAGAGCGGCCACCGGATCGAGTTCCTTCAGCGAATCCAGCACGAGGTCGCCGATCTGCTCGGTGGGAAAGGGTGCGGTGCTGGCTCGAATCGCCGCCTCGACCCGGGCGACGATGGTCATCACCTGCTCGGAGGCGATCGGCCGGCCTTTCACCGCCAGCTCGATGCCTCGCTGCACCTTGGCCCCGACGTATGGCTGGCGATCCCCGTCCCGCTTGCGAACCAGCAGCGGGGCCCGCTCGACTCGTTCGAAGGTGGTGAAGCGTTGCCCGCAGGCGGTGCAGGACCGGCGACGCCGGATGGCATCCCCGTCCTCGATCACCCGTGAGTCGATCACCCGGGTGTCGGGTTCGCCACACTGCCGACATCGCACGACTCCTAGCGTAGGGCCGCCGTCGGGCGGCGTCCTTGAAGTGGCTACGGATTTCCGACCGCAGCAGGAATGATCAAGGTCTGACCGGCCAGGAGGTGAGACCCACCGTTGCGCTCGGCGAGCCGTTGGACGACCTCCCGTCGATCGGCGCCGGGTGCGAGATCGCCGGCGATTCCCCAGAGCGTCTCTCCAGCCTGCACGATCCGCACCGACTCGCCCACCGCCGGGTCCGGCGGCGTGGGTTCCACGACACCTCGGTGGACTTCGGCCCACGAGGCGACCGGCGGCGCCTGCTGGACGACCCGCAGCGCCGCGAATGCGAGGAGGGCGAGCACGAGGGCGGTGCCGACCCAGAGCCTCGCCTCCCAGCCATCGGAGCGTCCTTCGGCGCCGGGCAGCGGACGCGCCCCCGCATGGGGGGAAGGGAGCGCATGCAGGTGGCGCGCCCGGTGCCGTGGAGCCGCCGGTGCGGCGACGGTGTCGAGGTGTGCATCGATCGGATCCGAGCTGAGCAGTGCGACCATGCGGTGATTCTCCTCGGGGGGTGTGACAGTGACGGTGGCCGGGCCCGATGGGCGGTGTTCCCGGCGGTCCGGATCCCAAACCCGTCTGGCGTGAGTGGGTCGAACAGGTGTTTGCCAGTCGGACCGTAGACCGAACAGACGTTCTTCCACAACCCTGAGTTCGAACAAATCGAACAAACGTACCCCTCGACGTGGCATACTGGACACATGTCGGCATCGGAGCACCAACTCACCTCGCGACAGCGGGCCATCCTCGAGTTCATCGAGGCGTTCATGGAGGACAACGGCTATCCCCCGTCGGTTCGCGAGATCGGCAAGTACGTCGGGATGCGGTCGTCGTCGACGGTGCACAACCACCTGAACAACCTGCACCGCCTCGGGTTCCTCTCGCGGGACCCGGCCACGCCGCGAGGGCTCAGGGTGAACTGGGACTCCGCCACCGGGGCGGTCGATATCGAACGTCGACCCATGCGCCATGTCCCGCTGGTGGGAGATGTGGCCGCCGGCACCGATGTCCTCGCCGCCGAGAACATCGAGGAGAGCCTCCCCGTTCCGGCCGACTTCACCGGCGACGGTGACCTGTTCATGCTTCGGGTCAAAGGCGACTCCATGGTCGAGGCAGGGATCCTGGACGGAGACTACGTGATCGCCACCGTGCAGAACACCGCCGACAACGGCGACGTCGTCGTCGCCGGACTCCCCGGCGAGGAGGCGACGGTCAAGACGTACAGCGTCGACCCATCGTCACAGCACATCATCTTGCTTCCGGCCAACGAACGCCTCGAGCCGATGCGCTTCGATCCCGACGACGTGGAGATCTTCGGCCGGGTCGTCACCGTGCTGCGCCGCCTGTAGTCCCCTCGGTCACCGCCGAGCGCCGTCGGCCCGACTTGCCCCTTGACGAGCGGACTCCATCGGTGGCACCCGATTGTGCCCTTCGACACAAGTTGGTACGATGGCCGCAGTCGGGAGGGGGATGTCCGACTCACGAACCGGGACCGCGAGGTTCCGGTTCGTTCGTTTTGCACTTCTATCCTGACCGGGTGAGCGATCTGCTGGCCAAGACCGCCGACTTTGTCAACATCCACTCGGTCAGTTTCGCCGAGTCCGAGTTCGTCGACTGGCTCGAAGCCGATCTGGCGAAGCTCCCCCATCTTCGGCTCGCCCGGGTCGGTGACAACCTGGTGGCCCGCACCGAACTCGATCGCCCCTATCGACTGCTGCTCGCCGGCCACACCGACACGGTGCCCGAGAACAACAACGGGATCGCCAGGATCGAGGGCGATGTCCTCTATGGACTGGGAGCGGCCGACATGAAGGGTGGTCTGGCAGTCTTCCACGAACTGGCACACCAGATACCCGACCCGTCGATGGATCTCACCTTCGTGTTCTACGCGCGCGAAGAACAACCGCTCGAGCACTCCGGGCTCGGCGAGCTGATCCGGGAACGCCCTGACCTCCTCGTCGGGGACTGCGCGATCCTCGGCGAACCCACCGATGGCCATATCGAAGCCGGTTGCCAGGGGTCGCTCCGCTTTCAGATCATGCTGGGCGGGGCGCGGGCGCACACGGCGCGGCCGTGGATGGGACGCAACGCCATCCAACGAGCGGCGCCGCTGCTGGCGCACCTTGCTTCGTATGTGCCCCGGCGTCCGGTCATCGACGAGTGCCAGTTCGTCGAGTCGGTGCAGGCGGTCCGGATCAGCGGCGGCGGGGCCGGCAACGTCGTGCCCGACGAGGTCGTGGTGACCGTACATCACCGGTTCGCTCCGGATCGGACGCTCGATCAGGCTCGCTCATGGTTCCTCGAATGGATCGCCCCGTGCCTGGATCACGCCAGCGGCGACGCCGTGCACGAGACCGACCATGCGCCTGCGTGCCCGCCGTCGCTGGACCACCCGATCCTGCACCGCCTGGCCGAAGGCTGTGGCCGCACGGCCAAGCTGGGCTGGACCGATGTGGCACGGTTCGCTCAGCTCGGCATTCCCGCGACCAACTTCGGGGCCGGTGACCCGACCGTCGCCCACACCCGGGACGAGCATCTCCACCGGGACAGCATCGAACGCACCTACGCTGCGCTGTACGAGCTGATCAGCTGAAGCGAACGGAGGCCAAGAGAGGCTGCCGCCGCGCCAAAAAGACGGTGCCGATGCCGGCTCCGCCATGCAACCCCAGAGGTTTGCCAAAACTCCGCCGGACTCGCTCCGCCGGAGACCAGGCTACACAGCCCCGTGACCTCGAAGGATGTCGTTGAGGGCCGCCTTGTCGTGTCGTTCTCCCGGCGTGAGCCGCCTGATGACCAGCACGCATGGAAGTCCGAACGAGCCACCGGGGAAGTCGCGGGTACGGGTCGCGGCGACTGCGACGACGTGCGCCGGGACGGCGCCCCGGCTCAGCTCCTCGCCGGATTCGGCGTCGATCACCGGGATCGAGCCGGTGAGCACGGCGCCGGCTCCGAGCACCGAGCCGGCACCGACCCGGGCGCCTTCGGCCACGATGCAGCGACTCCCGATCAGGCAGTCATCCTCGATGATGACCGGTTCGGCCTGTGGCGGTTCGAGCACTCCGCCGATTCCGACTCCGCCGGACAGATGCACGTTGGCGCCGATCTGCGCGCAGGACCCGACCGTCGCCCACGTGTCGACCATCGTGTTCTCGCCGACGTAGGCGCCGATGTTCACATAGCTCGGCATCATCACCACCCCCGGAGCCTGATAGCTGCCCCATCGAGCGGATGCGCCCGGAACGACCCGAACGCCGCGCCCGAGATAGTCGGACTTGAGGGGGATCTTGTCGGCGTACTCGAAGGGGCCGAGCTCGATCGTCTTCATCTTGGTGAGCTTGAAGAGAAGCAGCACGGCGTACTTCAGCCACTGATGAACCAGCACCGAGCCGTCGGGTCCGATCTCGGCCACGCGAGCGGTGCCTCGGTCGAGCCGGTCGATGGCCTCGGTGACCGCACCGACGGCTTCGGAATCGTCGGGGGTGAGATCCGCTCGTCGATCCCAGAGTCGCTCGATGGTGGCTTGCAGGTCGGTCGTCACGGGCGTGAAGCCTAACGGCGGGACCCCTTTGCTACCTTGGCCGCCCATGCGCGCATCGGTCCGTTCCTGGCGACGCCGGACGCTCGGGCTGATCTGCCTGGCACTCGTCACGACGATGGCACCGGTGCAGCCGGCCGCCGCCGAGACCGCTCCGGTCGGTGGCCGGTTTCCGACGGCGGAGATCTTTGTCGATCAGGTCTATCGCGACGTGTTTGGCCGTCCGGCCGACACCGGCGGCCTGGCCTACTGGTCGGCGCTCGTCGAGGGCGGTGTGTCGGAGGCGTCGGTGTACAACGCCCTGGTCGACTCCCCCGAGTTCGGGGGCACGGTCGCACCGGTCACCCGCCTGTACTTCAGCGTCTTCGATCGCCAGCCCGATCTGGGCGGGCTTCGATTCTGGGTGGAGCGGCGCCGGAACGGTGCGTCTCTGGCGGCGTTGGCCGAAGCGTTTCTGGAGAGCAGCGAGTTCGCAGCGCTCGGCAACGCCCGATCTGATGAAGAGATCGTGGCCGTCGTCTACGGCCGGGTGTTGGGCCGCCCGCCCGATCCGGACGGACTCGCCTACTGGACCGGGCTGATCGCGTCCGGATCCTTGACCGTGCCCCGATTCGTGGCGACGATTTCCGAGTCGGCAGAACACCGGGCCCGGCGCGACCCGGACGTTCTCGTCACCACGACCTATCTGGGCCTGCTTCAACGGGTCCCCGATTCCGCCGGCGCCGCCTACTGGGCCGAGCGGGTACGCGCCGGCGCCTCGCTTCTCCGGCTGATCTCACCGATCATGGCGGGAGCGGAGTACCAGAGCCGCTTCGTTGCTGGTCCCACGCCCACCGTGTCGGTGGTGGCCGAAGGCTTCACGATCCCCTGGGATGTGGCACCACTCCCCGATGGTCGAGTGCTGGTGACCGAGCGGGGTGGCGCGCTCTGGGTCGTCGAGCCGGAAGGATCCAAGGTTCGGGTGGCGGCCGATCTCGGCGACCTCTTCGCTTCGGGAGAGACCGGCCTGATGGGCGTGGCCGTCGATCCGTCGTTCGAGGCGAATCGGCGCTTCTTCACCTGCCAGGGTCACAGCTCACCTAGGGAGATCCAGGTGATCGCCTGGACCCTCGCCTCCGACGGACGCCAGGCGGTTCGCGTCGCCGATCCGCTTCTCGGGGGCCTCCCGATCGGGTCCGGGCGTCACGGTGGATGTCAACTCGAGATCGGCGCCGGCGGCGAGCTCATCGTCGGCACCGGCGACGCCGCCACCGGGTCCCTTCCCCAGAACCTGGGCAGCTTCGGCGGCAAGACGCTTCGCGTCGATCGCCAGAATGGTGCGGCGCTGGGTGACAACCCGTTCGCCGGTTCCACCAACCCGGTGACCGCTCGACTGTTGAGCTATGGCCATCGCAACGTTCAGGGCGTCGCTGTCCACCCTGACACCGGCGAGGTGTGGACGGTCGAACACGGACCCGATCGCGATGATGAGATCAACCGCATCGTCCCCGGCGCCAACTATGGCTGGCACCCGGTACCGGGGTACAACGAACGGGTTCCGATGACCGACCTCAGGCGGTTCCCCGATGCCGAGCCGGCCCGTTATGCCACCGGGTTCCCAACGCTCGCATTGTCGGGGGCGACCTTCCTGACCGACGATCGCTGGGGATCCTGGCGGGCCGGATTGGCGGTGACTGCCCTGAAGAATCGCACGTTGTCGATCTATTTCTTCGGTGAGGACGGCGGTTCGCTCGGCCGGCACACGGTGATCTCCGGTCAGTTCGGCCGGCTCCGCGGCGTGGCCGAAGGTCCGACCGGCTCGATCTTCGTCACGACCAGCAACGGTGGCGGCAACGATCGAGTCCTGCGAGTCGACCCGTAGAAGCCGGTCGCTCTCCCGGTGCGGTCAGAAGTCACGGATCACCGCGATACGAAGGTGACCGGCCGCCGTTGGGCCGTAGAACTCCCCCGGGGCCGTGACCACACCGAGGTCGGTGGCCAGGCGCTCGCTCAACGCCCACGCGTCTCCACCGGGAGCCCGAACCCACAGATAGAAGCCTCCTTCGGGAAGCGCGACCTCGAGATCGATCGCCTCGTTGAGCAGCCGGGCCATGCGCTCGAGCCGGGACCGATACCGCCGGCGCTGCACCTCGACATGGTCCTGGTCGGAGAAGGCGGCCACCGCCGCCGCCTGGGTCGGCCCGGGCGGCATGAACCCGGCGTGTTTGCGCACCTCGCCCAGATAATGGAGCCAGTCGGCGTCGCCGGCGTAGAACCCGGCGCGACCACCGGCCAGATTGGACCGCTTCGACAGCGAGTGCACGGCGACCACACCGTCGGCGCCAGTCTCCAGAATGCTGCGCGGTCGGCCGCGCCAGGTGAACTCCAGGTAGCACTCGTCGGAGAAGACGGGAATGCTGCGAGAACGTCCCCACGCAGCTGCCGCCTCGAGGTCCTCGAGCGCACCGGTCGGGTTCGACGGTGAGTTGATCCACAGGCACAACGCCCGTTCGGCATCACCGGGCTCGATCGCCGACAGGTCCATCCTCCATTCGGAATCGACGGGCACCTCGACGGCCCGGCAACCAGCCAGGGTGGCGCCCATTGCGTAGGACGGGTAGCTCACCGCCGGGTAGAGCACGGTGTCGCGCTGGGGGGACCGGAGCCGGAGCCAATGGGGCAGGCCGGCCACGAACTCCTTGGATCCGATCGTGGCCCTGATGCTGTCTGGTTGGAGGCTGGTGCCGACCCGGCGGTTCAACCAGTCGGCAGCAGCCTGACGGAACGCCGGAGTCCCGATCGACGGTGGATACCCCCGTTCGGTCCCCGACGACCCGAGCGCGTCGACCACCGCCGGCGGTGGGGGGTCGGTCGGCGTACCGATGGACAGGTCGATCCCCCCGCTCGGGTGAACGGCGGCCAGTTGCTTGATCCGTTCGAGACGATCGTAGGGATAGGGTGGCGGGACGAAGGGCTCAGGCAACGACGATCCATTTCGACAGGCGGGCCGCCGACGACGGATCGAGCCGGGCGGTGTAGTGCATCGTGTCGGACCCGGCCGACTCGGCCAGCACCTCACCCTCGCGGTGCAGCGAGGCGATGATGTCGCCCCGGGCGAATGGGATCCTCAGCTCGAACAGCTGGGTGCCGGCACGCAACCGGTCTCCGACGGCGGTGAGCAGGTCGTCGATGCCCTGGCCGGTCTCGGCCGAGATGCCGACCGACCCAGGGTGGAGATCGACGAGGCGCTTGACCTCGGGTGATCGGTCGAGCTTGTTGAACACGAGGAGTTGCTCGACATCGCCTGCGCCGATGGCATCGAGCACTTCCCGCACGGCGAGGATGTGGCCATCGGGGTCGGGGCCGGCCCCGTCGACGAGATGGATCAACAGATCGGCGCTGGCCGCAACTTCGAGGGTCGACTTGAACGCCTCGACGAGGGTATGGGGAAGCTTCTTGACGAAACCGACAGTGTCGATGAGCAGCACCTGCTCTCCGCCCGGGAGACCGAGTCTGCGGGTGGTCGGGTCGACCGTGGCGAACAACTGGTCCTCGACCTTCACGTCGGCGCCGGTCAGCCGGCGGAGCAGTGTCGACTTGCCGGCATTGGTATAGCCGACGATCGACACCACCGAGTAGGGCGAGCGGTGCCGGGCCTTGCGTTGGGTCTCCCGGCGTGCGCTGATCGACCGGAGATCTCGTTCCAGCTTGTGGATCCGCCGCACGAGGCGGCGGCGATCCACCTCCAGTTGGGTTTCCCCCGGACCGCGGGTGCCGATCCCGCCGGCCTGCTGGCTGAACGCCTTGGTCTGGCGCAACCGGGGCAGGTTGTACCGCAGCTGGGCCAGCTCGACCTGGGTCTTTCCTTCGGTCGACGTGGCGTGCTGAGCGAAGATGTCCAGGATGACCGCCGTGCGGTCCAGCGCCGTCCGACCGAGGACTCGTTCGAGGTTGAACTGCTGGGCGGGGGTGAGCTCGTCGTCGAAGACGACCGTGTCGGCGTCGTGGGCGACTGCCAGCTCGAGGATCTCCTGGACCTTCCCTCGCCCGACGAACGTGGCACGATCGGGATGGTCTCGCCGCTGGAGGACACGAGCCACGGTGTCAGCGCCGGCGGTGTCGACCAGGAGGGCCAGCTCGTCGAGCGAGGCTTCGGCCGCCGCCACGCCCCCGCGACCGCCGGCCATGCCGACAAGGACGATGCGTTCGCGGAAGGCCCGGTCGAGGAAACCGGTGCGGATCTCGCCGCCGAATTCACCGAAGGCGCCGCGGTGGGTGTCGTCGTTGCCGTCGTCCCCGTCGTTGCCGTCGTCCGCGTCGTCCGCGTCGGCATCGGTGGCTCGGTCCCACCAGGAGTCGGGGACGGCCGGGTACTCGGTGTCGCGTCCGGGATCGGGATCGCTCACGTCAGTCCGGGACCTCGACTGAGGCCACGAAGGTGGTCGGTCCGGTGAGGAAGACGTCCTCGGCGCCCACCTCGACCGTCGAGATACCGCCGGGTTGATGAACCGTGACGACCGGGTCGGTCAGTCCCCACTCGTGGGTCGCCCACGCCGCCGCCGACGCGCCGGATCCGCACGCTTCGGTGCGGCCTGCCCCTCGTTCCCAGACGTACATGGAGATCGAGGAACGATCGTCGACTCGGATCAGATGGACGTTGATCCCGGCATCGTAGTTCGACTCGATCTCGGGACCGATGGTGCCAAGATCGATCGTCTCGGGTTCGTCGATCAGCGCGATGAGATGCGGGTTCCCGATGTCGACGGTTCCCTGCCGGATCGGAGCCAGGCCCAGCAGCTCCCACTTGTCGTAGGGCTCGGGTCCCGGTTCGGCTGCCCCCATGGCCACCTTGGCGGTGTGCAGGTTGCGTCGCCGGTCGGGCCAGATCTCGACCGTGCGCATTCCCGAGTCGGCTCGGATCACCAGACGGTGCTCGGTATCGATGCTGTCGTGACGCACGATGGCCTGGGCCAGGCAGCGGATGCCGGTGCCGGAGATCTCGGCTCGGGACCCGTCGGCGTTCCACAGGGTCATCGACCACAGGGATCGATCCGACGAGAGTGGCTCGGAGGCGATGAGGCCGTCGGCCCCGACCCCCCGACGCCGATCGCACCACCGGAGTGCATCGGTGGACAGGAGTGCCCGTGACGGCTCGACGGCGACGAGGAAGTCGTTGCCGAGGCCGTGGTGTTTGGTGAGGACGGTCATGCACCTCCAGTGTCGCACTTCGAGCCCTCGGCCAACACCTCAATTTCGGACTCGGCCTCCCAGATCCGTTCGGCCCGATCGACCAGATCGGGGGCGCCGGCGTCGATCCAGTGGATTCTGGGGTCCCGGCGGAACCAGCGTTGCTGACGGCGAGCGAACCGCCTGGTCCGCGTCTTGGCTTCGTCGATCGCTTCGTCGAGGGACCGTTCACCCCGCAGGTGGGCGAGCAGTTCGCGGTAACCGAGAGCCTGACCGGCGGTCTGCGAGAGCGGTTGCGGGAGGGCGAGGACCTCGGCGAGGAACCCCCGCCGGATCTGGTCGTCGTAGCGCTCCTCGATACGGGCGTCGAGAGACCCCCGGTCGATCTCCAGACCGATCTGGACATAGCGGGTGGGGCCGTAGTGAGCCAGGCCCGGGCCGAAGCTGGAGAACGGTCGCCCGCTGCCGATCGTGACCTCGAGAGCTCGCAGGACGCGCCGCCGGTTGCCGGGTTCCATCCTGACGGCCGCCGCCGGGTCGAGCCGGCGGAGCCGGTCGTGAAGCTTCGCCGTGTCCGGCTCGCCGGCGAGGTCAGCCGCCACCTTCGGATATCGCCCCGGCACCCGCAGATCGTCGACGACAGCCCGCACGTAGAGTCCGGTGCCACCGACCAGGAGGGGCAGGCGGTGGGCAGCATCGATCGAACCGAGCGCCTCGTCGACGAGTTGCCGGTAGCGCGCCACGCCGAACTCCTCCGCTGGGTCGGCAACGTCGAGGAGGTGGTGCCGCACCGACGCCCGGTCCCCGGCTGTCGGCTTGGCCGTACCGATGTCCATCCCGCGATATACCGCCATGGCGTCGGCCGAGATGATCTCGACACCTCCGTGGCGCTGGGCCAGGGCCGTCGCCAGCGCGGACTTGCCGGTGGCGGTCGGACCGACGATGGCCAGCGGCCGCCGAGTCACGGCAACCAGCCGAGAAGGTGGCCGGCGAGGGTCCACCGGTCGAGCTCGATGATGTTGGGCTGGGTCCGGTAGGCCTCGTAGAAGCCGAAGACCGCATCGCCCCCGAGGGAGGTGAAGATGCTCTGTTGCGCCACGGCCAGGTCGGCGTGGCGGTCGGCGACGAGCCCGAACCCGCCGCCGGTGATCCCGACGAGCTCGTCACCGTCGACCAGCAGGCGATCGATCGTGAGGGCGCCGACACAGCACACCGGGGAGGACCCCTCGGCGGCCGGTGCCCGGCGGAACCGCTCGACCAGTTCTCCGGGGGAATAGCTGGAGTACGGGTGCGGCAACCGGTGCGGGTCGATCCGGCCGGCGGCGAGACGGCGCTCGATGCCGGCCAGCGGATCGAACGGCAGGGCCGAATCAGGCACGTCGACGGCGTGGATCCGGGCCACGGTTCGACCGAGCATCGCCGCCAGACCGGGAAGGTCCCCGTGGAGATCCGGGCGGTCGGCGGGGACGCCCGCACCACGGCCCAGGACACGACCGATCGCTGCTGCCGCCGCCGGGTCGACCGGGCGTTCAGCTCCTTCGTCCATCCCTCCAGTGTGTCAGCCGCCGCCGGCTCACCGGTGTGCCGCGGGCGGGCTGACCGTTGTCAACGACGGGACTGGGACACCAGGGCCATCATCGTACAGGCCACCGCCACCGGGTTCACCACTTGGTGCAAGTGCTCGCCCTCCAACCGGGCGACCGCCCACCCCTCTTTGCGTGCCTCGTCCATACTCGGCGCGTAGATGTCTCCGATCGCCAGGAACGCCAGTCCGACGTCCTCGGGCAGGCGGGGCGCCGGCACCTTCTGGT
>JBFGLT010000006.1:0-44109 GCA_041576015.1 Acidimicrobiales bacterium | reverse complement strand
GGAGGAAACTGCCGACGGTGATCGGCAGGGCGATCAGTGAGATCGATCGGAACGAGGTGTCGCAGATCCTGCGGAACGCCTCCATCTGCCCGGGCCAGGCCCGGCTCATGCGGGGATACAGAGCCCGATTGATCGATCGAGCCAGCACATTCAAGTTGAGCACGAGATTGGTGCCGGCTTGATAGAGCCCGACTGCGGCGTTGCCCTTGAACAATCCCAGCAGAACGGTGTCGGCCCGCATGTAGGTCAACGTGAGGGTGTCGTTGGCGGCGAAGGGGACGCAGCTGACCGCGACCTGGCGGATGAACCCGGGCCGGCCGCGGGGAATCGTGATGCCGCCGAGGATGCGTGACACCAGCACGAAGCCGACGGTCGCACCGAGGGCACGCGACCCGACGAATGCCAGCATGGCGGCGGTCACTCCTCCTCCGCTGCCGGCGACGGCGGCGACCCCGATCAGGAGCGCTGACTCCTGGGCGACCGTGACGAACGCCTCCAACTGCAGTCGCTCCCAGGCCCAGAAGGCGGAGAACTGGACTCGAGCAACCCCGTCGAAGGCCATACCGACGCTGGCCAGCGAGATCGCAGCGACGGCTTCGGCTCCGATGATCGTCGAACCCGCGAAGAACAGGACGCTGAACACGCACCCGAATACGATGGCGATCAGGGTCCCGGCCTCGAGCCAGCTTCGAGCTTGGTCGGGCCGGCGGGCGACCTCACGGGCCAGGAGACTGGGAAGTCCGAAGTAGTACGGCAACAGGGCGGTCAGCACGAGTGCGAACTGGAAGAGGCCGAGGGTGTCGGGTCCACCGCTGCGGGCCAGGAGCACGACGACACCGAGTCCCGAGATCGCCCGCGCTCCGAAGCTGACCAGTTGCCACACCGAGTTGGTGGCGACTCGGCTCATGGCTCTCGGACCAGCCGCAAACTCGGTGGCCCAGCGTCCTGGGAGCCGACGTACAGCGCGGCGATGACGGCCAGCAAGGCCCAGAAGTGGCGGTAGTGCAGCACCTCGTGGGTGATGGCGGTGAGGGCGCAGCCGAGGCAGGCGGCCGCCAGAGCCGGTGGGTTGGGGATGGCCTGGAGCCACTGGGGACTGAGCGTCTGGACGCTCACCACGCGGATGAAGATGGCGGCGATCAGCCCGGCGAGGGCGACGACGCCAAGGAGCCCTCGCTCGACCAGGGTCGCCAGGTAGTCGTTGTGGGGCGTCTTGGCCACCTCGGCCCGGCGTTCATCCAGCACCTGGGCGGTCGCCGCCGGACCGATACCGATCAAGTTCCCCTCGGCGAAGATCTCGTATTGTGAGGCGAACAGGGCCACGCGTGCGTTGGCGCTCTTCTCACCCCGGCCGACCGAGTGGCGGATCAGCGACGACTCGGCTTCCTGGGCTCTGGCGATCATCGGCTGCCCCACAAAGGTCCAAGTTGCTCCGAGACCGAGCACGAGGAGAAGGCTCACCGCCACGGCAGGGAGGGGACCGCGGCTGTGCCGGGTGCGAATGTACAGGATGACGACGCCGCCGACCGGGAGGAACGACAGAGCGGAGTTGGATCCGGTCAACACGATGGCAACCAGGACGAGGAACACTGCGACAGCGTGGGCGAGGCGCCCGCGCGGCTGGCGAGCGGCCAGCATGACGAACAGGGAGACGAGCAGGTAGTTGGCGGCCAGGTTCGGATGATCGAACCACAGCCGAGCCCGGTGACCCACACCGCCGCTGCCACCGGGCACGCGTTCGAGGCCGGCGATCACCGTGGCGATTATCACCGCCGACCACGCCGCCGTGCTCAGACACCAGCCCCGCACGACAAACCCGAGCGCCCGCGGGGTGCGACCGACAGTCACGATGGCGGCGCACCATGCCAGAAGAAACGCTTCCTGGACGACCGCAACGAGACCACGCATGGGGGCGACGCTCGCGAGCGCGGCGAAGAGGCCGGTCGCTGCCAGCGCGCTGGCGGTGAGTGCGTATGGCACCCGGATCATCGCTCGGACCGTCGCCGCCCACAGCACGACCACCGCAATGGCGGCGACGATGAACACGTCGACCGGGGCCGTGTTGAACGGACCTTTCGGATTGAGCATCGGCATCCAGGCGAGGGCCATCCCGACCGTCACGAGCGCCAGACGATCCCCGGGTGGTCGCAGGACGAGATGCCCGGCCGGTCGTCGGCTCTCGACATCTGGCGTGCGTGTTGGGCGGATCGGGGCGAGGGCCTTCACGCCGCCCCTTTGCTGCGCAGCACCTTGAGGCGGGACCGGCCAGTCGGCCGGTGGCTCCGCCGGTAGGCGGCGAGCGACTCAGCAGTGGGTCGGCGATGTCGGTGCGGAAGACAGACGATCCCGAGGAGCGGCCACTCGGTGATCAGGAGCAGGTGGGCGACGTCGTTGAGTGCCGACCTCTGCAGCACCGTCGGGGTGACCACGACGAGGCCCTGGGCCGAGGATCCACCGGCCGTCGACGGTGTTGCGATCCCGGTTCGCACGAGGCTAGTTCGTGAACCCGAGGGAGTGGCGTGCCGCAGGTGTGGGGTCGGGTTGTCGGCTTCCTGTGTACCGGGCACGGTGATCTTCAGTCCGGGGGTTCGCTCCCGCAACTTGGCAGCGAATGACTCCAGATCGATCGATCGGTCCGGCGTGGCGAGGTTCACCTCCGACACGCCGGCGGAGCCGGCGGCCAGCTGGATCCGCGACGCCAGGATTCTGACCTGCCTGCCGTCGCGCCACTCGGGCGTCCCGGTCTCGAGGTCGCCCAGCACGGGTGCTTCGAGCACACGGGCGAGCGCGTCCTGGCCGACGATCGTGGGTCGAAGCGTCTCGACGAGGGCGGCGACTGCGATTCCGAGGATGAGGCCCAGCATTCCGCCGATCACGAGGTTCACAGCCAGCCGTCGAGGCTCGGCCGCAGGGGGTGGAATGGCGGCGTCGGTGACCACCGGTGCCCCCTGGGACAGGAGCCGCTGGTTGAGCTGGTCGATCTGGGCGCGAATCTCGCTCCGACGCTCGAGGGCGTCGCTGAACTCCAAGGTGACCGGGTCGACCGGGGAGTCCGACGGGGTCGAGCTGCTCTCGATCTCGGCGATCCGTTCCTCGACCGTCGCCAGCTCGGCGCTGAGCTCCCCGACCCGGTCCTCGATCGGGTCGGTTGTCGCCGTCCGGCGGGACTCGACGAACGTCCCGGCCAACGCGTTGGCGATCGCCGCCGCGGCGTTCGGATCCGAGTCACTGACCGAGAAGATCAGCACGGAGGAGATGCCCACCGACTCGACGTCGAGGTGCTCTTCGGCGTAGTTTTCTCGATCTCGCACGACACCAGCGCGTGCCAGGGCGCGGTTGATCTGCGAGGGGCTGGTCACCACTCCGATGGCGGAGTCGACGAGTGCCTCGGCACCCTCCGCACTGGCCACATCGCTTCCGGCGGTGACGCGGGCGGAGGCGACGTACACATCCTCGCCCGTCTGGTGCAAGGCGACCGGGATGAACAGGGTCCATCCGAGAAAGACGAGGACGAGCTTCCAGTGGTGAAGGAGCCGCTGGGCGGCTTCGGTGAACTCCATCTCAGCGCCCTCCGTTCTCGGACTGGATGACGGGGGCGCCGGCGCCGACGAGATCGGAGTCCGCTGCCGCGCCGCGAGCCTGAACCCACTGCAGAGCGGCGTGCAGCCCCTCCGGCAGGCTTACGAGCGGGCGCCAGCCGAGCGTCTGCTGAGCGCGGGTCGTGTCGGCACCCGTGCGGCGAACGTCGCCGCGCTGGACCTCGAACCGGTCGATGGTGAGCGGTTGACCGGCGAGCTCCTCGAGGATCTCGATGATGCGGGCGATCGAGGTCTCTGCACCGCCTCCGACGTTGTAGATCGCATCGGGCTGCTCCGACCGGGCGGCCAGGACCGTCGCTTCCACCACGTCGTCGACGTAGGTCATGTCCCTGGTCTGGCTGCCGTCGCCGTACAGGGGAAAGGATCCACCGTTCACGAGCACTTCGCACATGCGGCGAATCGCCATGTCGGGCCGCTGGCGCGGGCCGTAGACGGTGAAGTAGCGGAGCCCTACGAGTGAGAGCTGGCCGCCGCCGTACACCCTTGCCAGATCCTCACACGCGCGCTTCGTGACCCCATAGGGCGACCGTGGCGCGGTAGGTGTCGTGGACTCGATGCACGGGTAGGAATTCGCGTTGCCGTACACCGACGACGACGACGCCCACACGACCCTGCGGCACTGGGCGTTGGCCGCCCCCTCGAAAACTCGCTGGGTGGCGACGAGGTTGTCGGCGGCGTAGTCGTTGAAACCGGACCCGAAGGAGTCCCGTACGCCGGCCTGCGCAGCGAGGTGAAACACCACGCCTGCGTGCCGGAAGATCGACGCCATATCGACGTCGAGGAGGTCGGCCTCGACCAGGTCGAAGGCAGGCTCGTTCCGTAGGCAATCGAGGTTCGCGTCCTTGTCGGTGCGAGGGTAGAAGTCCCGGAAGGAGTCGATCCCGATCACTCGTATGCCGTCGGCGACGAGACGCTCGCTGAGATGTGAGCCGATGAAACCGGCACAGCCGGTGACGACTGCGGTCCGCGCCGTCTCCGACGGCGGCTGATCGATGTGCAGGGTCATGCAACTCTCCCTTGATGAGGTTGGGGACCGGACCCGAGGTCCAGGCAGGAAATCAGACGGTGAACGTCGGCGCTGTCGCCGTCGTTGGCGAGCCGGTGGACCGTCGTTCGGCGGACGTTCCCATAGCGGTCGAGCCAGGCGGGTAGCACCTCGGCGAGCAGCCGGCTCTGACGATCCAGCTCGTCGAGGATGTCGAGCCCGGGCGTCTCGACGCGACTCTGCCGGCCGGGCCGAGCGGCCAGCCGTTCGCCGGCGGTGCGGACATCCACGTCGACCTGGACGATCCGGTCCGGAGCCAGGCGATCCGGCCCCGGGTCGCCGAGATCGAGTGCGTCGAGGGCACGGCCCCGGAAGCCGACCGAGCAGAGTTCTTGAATGAGACCCTGATCGATCACGCCGACCACCGCCGAATCCCGTGCTCGCCGATAGGCGGAGCGTACAACAAGCCAGTTGGTCGCTCTGACCGCCACATCGCGCCAGCCGGGCTGGCCGGAACGCCACAACAGCTGCAGCGCACGGAACGAGCTGCGAGGGTGGGCGCCGAGTTCCCAGAAGGCGTGTCGAAGCTTGCGGACCACCCGCTGGGTGCGGGGTGTCGATGGCGAAACATCCGACAACATTGATGTGGCCATGTGGCCGCGTGCGACGAGCTCGTCGACGAGCGCGGTCGCGACGGTCGACTTGCCGGCGCCCGGCATGCCACAGAACTCCACGATCATCACCGACCGGCCCGGGTTCCGGCGATGCGTTCGATGGCCCTCACTGCCAGTGCGAGGACCTCCTCGGGTGGGTGGCGGCTGTCGATGTCGGTCACACCGAACCGAGCGCCCTTGAATTCGAGCCCCTCCACGATCGATCGACGCTTCATCAGACCGGTGGGGTCGTGATTTGGCCGCCGGCTCGTGGCCGTCGCCTGATCCACCAGAAGCCGGAGCACAAGGTCGGGCTGGTGACGTTCGGCGAGTCGGTACGGCCTCGCTTCCCAGTTGCCGACGGCGCGCCGCCACCGACGGTTCGAGCGAGTCCATTCGTCGAGGAGGGGACCGTCGGTGGATCCGGCAACCTGTGCCTGCGGATACCGGTCACAGATCACGATCGCCCCCCGGGCGGCGGCTCGCTGCGCCCGGTTCAGCTTGGCGATCTTCTCCTGGGCGAGCGCGAGCGCCCACACGGCGCGGGCCGCAGAGAGGTGGCGAGCCGGTTTGTCGTGGCGACGCGATTGTCGGCTTCGCAGGGACTCCTCGCCGACCAGAAGTCGCCGGACCTTCTTCATCGGCCAGCGCAGCAGCGACGACGGTCCGTCGCCGCTGCCGAAGTAGATGAATTCGACCGTTCGGTACTCACCGATCGCCTCCAGCAGCGCCGTGCTCAGCGAGGACTTGCCGGCCCCGTCAGAGCCGATCAGGGCGACGACGAGGCCCTCGTCCACATGGAAGGCAGGTTCCAACAGCTCGGCAAACAGCGTGCGGTACTGATCCCGCACGCGATCGGGTCGCCAGGACGACAGATCGATCGTCGAGCCGGTGCGCAGGACCGGCCACCGGAGATAGGGGAGCAAGGCACGAGCAGCGCCGACGATGTCACCGACCTCGACGATGGTGCCTGCTGCGCCGAGCTCGAGCAGCTCGTCGACGCCAGACACCTCGGTCGAGACGAACGGCGTCCCGGCGGCGGCGGCTTGCACGAGTACCTGGGGGAGTCCCTCGGCCTTGCTGAGGAGCACGACCGCATCGGCGGCGACGAAGAGATCGGAAGGATCCTGCACGTGACCGATCAGCGCGCAATCGTCGCCAACCCCGACCTGATCGAGGCGGGCGGCCAGTTCGGCCCGCTCGGGACCGCTGCCGGCCACGATGAGGAAGGGTCGCTCTCCGGAGGTCAGCTCGATGGCCTGCTGGAGCAGGATCGGGAGCTCCAGCACGGATTTGCGGCGATCGAGGCTGCCGATCTTGAGAATCCATGGGCGATCAACCGGGAGGTCGTACCTGCGGGCCAGCCGGCGGCGGAGTGCGGCGCGGTCCGTGTCCGAGTCGGGCAGGCGAGCCGCCGAACGGATCACTCTCAGGCGGTCGGCCGGCACGCCAAGCTTGCCGAACCCGCTGGCCAGGTCCCGTCCGACGACCGCATACGCAGAGGTCCATCCGACCAGGGCGTGTTCGATCCGGCGGAACGCCATGCTCTCGGCCGCTCCGTAGCCTGATCCGAAGCTCGCCATCGAGAGCGAGTGGATCACCCTGCGAACACCGGCGGCACGAGCCGCTACGCGGCCCAGTGCACCCGCCTTCGACTGATGGGTCACGACTGCGTCGGCGTCGAGGTTCATGATCCGGCGCCGTAGCCGCAGGACCGACCGAGCGTCGCGAAGTGGGTGCACGGACCTCCGCAGGGTCGGTTCGATCGTGACCGACGCCACCGGCAACCGCCGTTGCGCCAGTTCCACGTCGGAGTCGGGCCCGATGATCAGATGATGATCGAGTTCAGGTGTCGCCGCGATCATGTCGCTCAGGCGCTGCTCGGATCCACCGCGGGCGAACCGGGTGCAGATGTGCACGATGCGAAGTCGTCGCCCTGACCTCGTGAACCAGACGTCGGGCGCCGGTCGCGTGTCCACCAGCCGTTCCTCGCCGCTCCGGGACCGGAGATCCAGCACATCGGCAGCGCCAACCGCCGACCCGTTCGAGGAGGGGGGGCGGGGTTTGACGCTTGCGGTCTCCCCTGGGATCGGATTCCTCAGTCGGGAATCGCTCATCTCCGCCACCGTTTTCCTTCCCTCTCCATCCGAACAAGTTGCGCGCTCGCCAGCCAGCTCCCGGGCGCTCCCCGGCAGCACGTCGACGAAAAACCCCCGTGCGCGGGGCCATCCGCCGGTCGATCCCTCCAACGTGGTCCGAAACCCCCCGCTCTCGCCATCGGAGGATTGCTGATATCGAGCAGCGGTACGGCTGAGACGGGTGGTCTCGGCCACTCATGTGCCACCATGGGCACGATGGGTGAACAGGACGCCGCATCCGGCGCGCTCGTGTTGGTCGAGGAGCTTTGTGGGCAGCTGGACAGCGCCGGGATCTCCTACTGCCATTGGAAGAGCAATGAGGCGATCGAGCGATCGGCGAGCGGCGAGAACGACCTCGACCTGCTCATCGAGCGTCGTGATGCCGATCGGTTTCGGGAGATCCTCGTGCGCCTCGGGTTCAAGCAGGCGCGGCCCGGGCCCTCGAGGGAGATCCCCGGGCTGATTGATTACTACGGCCTCGATGCGGACACCGGACTGTTCGTGCACCTGCAGGCGCACTATCAACTCGTCCTGGGCGACGATATGACGAAGAACTACCGGCTCCCGGTGGAGGCCGACTACCTGGCATCGGTTGGACCGCCGGGACTGATCCGCCAGCCCGCTCCCGACTTCGAACTGGCGGTTTTCGCCATCCGGATGGTCCTCAAACACGCGACCTGGGATGCTCAGCTGAGTCTGCTCGGTCGCTTGTCGGCCTCGGAGGCCCGGGAGCGGACGTATCTGTTCGACCGGGTGCCGGCCCCGCAGCGGTCCGAGCTGGTGGCGGCTCGCCTCCCCATGCTCTCGAAAAACGTCCTCGACCACTGCCTGGCTGCGCTCGAGCACACTCCGTCACGTCGGGAACTGGCTCAGCTGGCGGCCGCTCTCGAGGAGGAGTTGGCGCCCTACGCGCGCCAGCCGAGAGCGATCGACGTTCCACGGCGAGTCGTACGCCGGTTTCTGCGGGCATCCCGACGCCTGACCGGCAAACCGGCGCGAAAGAAATTGACCGATGGCGGCTGCCTGGTCGCCCTCGAAGGCCAGCGACACGACGACGCCGTCGAGGTCGCCGGCCACCTGGAGGTGGCGTTGGGCCGCATGTTTCCCGTCAAGCGGTTCACCTTCGCCGGTCCGGGCCGATCGGACACCGAACGGCGGGCGCGGCGCTGGTCGACCAACGGGGGAATCGCCCTGTGCGCCGGCTTTCCACCGGACCGGCCCCCACCGGACCTGACGGTCGCCGTCGGGCCCGCCGGGAACGGCCGGGACATCGACGCGGAAGTGCGGACAGCGCTCCAGGCGATCTGGGCCGGGCTCTGACATTTCGCTCCGAAGGTCGGGGCGTCCGGCGCCCCATATCACGGCTCTCAGACCAGGTCAGCCCGTTTTTCAGCAACCTGCTGATGCGCGGGGCACCTCCGTTGAGGCAAGGTGTTGTGCGGGTTCCGGCGGATCCATGAGGGGGAGAGACCTTGCAGGTGCGCCGTGCGACCTTGTCGCCGCACGACCAAGGAGGCTGCCAGTGGCGTTCATCGAGAATCGACAGGCGGGCAGCGCGTTGTCGCGCGCGGTGGGGACGGACCGTCCACAACTGAGACTCGCCGATCCTCAAGCTCGAACGGCAGCGGCTGCGCCGGCGATGGCGGTGCACGCGCTCGCCTGTCCGGAACTCGAACCCCGAACGACTGCGTGTCAGGCTCGTCAGGTCGAGCGGGCGCGGCGCCGGTACGACCGGTCTGCGCGCGTTCGGCGGATCCTCGATGTTGTGATGGCGGGGGGAGCGCTGATGGCGCTCCTGCCCGTCATGGCGGTCATCGCCGCCGGTGTGAAGTTCACATCGCGAGGTGGTGCTGTCTTCCGTCAGACCCGGATCGGGCGGAGCGGTGAGTCCTTCGAGTGCTTGAAGTTCCGAACGATGGTCGCCGACGCCGACCGCCGCCTAGCCGACCTGCTCACCGCCGACGCCGACGCACGAGCGGCATTCGAGCAGGACTTCAAGCTGGCGACCGATCCCCGAATCACCAGGATCGGGCGGTTTCTTCGCCGCACCAGCCTCGACGAGATCCCGCAGCTGATCAATGTGCTGCGCGGCGAGATGAGCATCGTCGGCCCCCGGCCGGTGGTGCCCGAGGAACTCCGGCGCTACGGCAATCTCGCCCAGGTCGTGCTGCAGGTCAGGCCGGGCATGACCGGGCCGTGGCAGGTCAGCGGCCGGAACGCCGTGCCCTACGCGGAGCGGATCCAGATCGACGTGGACTATGCGCTGAATCATCGCCTCGTCTCCGACCTCGGAATCATTGCCAAGACCGTTCGTTGCGTCCTTCGACCCCGCTTCGGGGAGGCGCGATGATCGGCCGCTTCGGTCGAAGCGAGCTGCGTCCCCCGATCATCCTGTTCGGCAACGTCCGATCCGGCACCTCGGTGGTGCAGAACGTCATCTCGGCCCACCCCGATGTCGTCGCGTGGTACGAACCGCGCAATCTGTGGCAGTACGCCGATCCGCGGCGCGGCCACGACGAGTTCGACGCGTGGGACGCCACGGCCGACGTGCAGCGCTATATACGCCGTAAGTTCCTGCAGTATCAAGAGCGCAACGACGGCCGCATCGTCTTCGAGAAGACGCCGGTCAACATCCTCCGGATCCCCTATGTGCGCGAGATCTTTCCGGAGGCCCGCGTGCTCTACATCGTCCGCTCGCCGCTTTCCTACATCAGCTCGGTCGAGCTCAAGTGGCAGCGGACGGTGACGGTTCGTGGACTGGGCTGGCGCCTGCGGTCGACGCCCCCGTCCCAAATCCATCGCTACGTGGGCAAGTACGCCCGCCAGCACTATGACAAGCGAGTTCTCCGCCGCAAGTACCTGTCTGTCTGGGGTCCCCGCTATCGAGGGATCGCCGAGGACGCAGCATCGCTCGACATGATGACGGTCATCGCCCGCCAGTGGGCGCACTGTTCGGCCAAGGCAGAAGCCGATCTGGTCGCCTTCCCGGAGGGCAGCGTGTTGCGGCTCCGGTACGAAGACTTCGTTCTCGATCCGGTGTGGTACTCCGAGCTCATCTGCCGGCACGTGGGAATCGACTTCACCGACGAGGTCGTCGCCGCCGCCCGCCAGATCGTCAAGACCGATCGTCTGACCAAATGGGAGCGATTCGACCCCGATCTCCTGGCGGCGATCCTGCCCGAGCTCGCAGACGAAATGGAGCGGCACGGTTATGAAATCCCGGCCCGCTTGACATCACCGATCCTCGCCGACGGCACACCGAACGGTGGCGAGGTCGACGAACGACCACTGAAAAACAGGAGTACAGCATGAGTTTGGTCACGAGTGAATTGTTGGACACGGTGGGCTCACCTGAGACGCGGCGGCGATCGGTACCCGGTCCGAAGATCCTCTGCACCCTGGGCCCGTCCTCGTTCGATCCGACGGTAATCAAGCGGCTGGAACAGAGCGGAGCGGGGATCTTCCGTATCAACCTGTCACATACCGACCCCGGCGATCTCCCTCGTTTGATCGAGCTGATCCGCAGCGCCACCGAAGTACCGATTTGCCTCGACACCGAGGGTGCGCAGATTCGGACGGCGAGCTTCGTCGACGGGGAGATCCTGCTCCGAGACCACAGCCAGATCCGTGTCCATCGGCGTCCGGTGCCCGCCGACGACAAGAACTTCAACCTCTATCCGCCCGAGAGCGTCTCCTGGCTCGAGGTGGGCGACTTCGTCCGCATCGATTTCAACTCGGCGCTCGTGCAGGTGATCGGCATCGAGAAGGACCACGTCGTCATGCGGGTTCTCCAAGGCGGCCGGGTCGGCCAGAACAAGGCGGTCGTCGTCGAGCGTGACATCCTCATGCCACCGCTCACCGCCAAGGATCGCGTCGCACTGGAGATCGGACGTCGCGAGGGTCTCGACCACTTCGCCCTCTCGTTCGCCAACTCCGGAGAGGACCTCGCCGAGTTCCGGCGTCTGGTCGGCGAGGATGCCTTCGTCATCTCCAAGATCGAGTCGCAGCGAGCGATCGCCAATCTCGAGGCGATCGCCGCCCGGTCCGACGCCCTGCTCATCGACCGGGGTGATCTGTCCCGGCAGGTGCCGATCGAGCTGCTCCCCCGGGCGCAGAAGAAGCTCATCCAGCGGGCCCGCGCGGTGGACACGCCCGTGTATGTCGCGACCAACCTTCTCGAGTCGATGGTGTCGGCGCCCTACCCCACCAGGGCCGAGGTCAACGACATCTACAACACGCTCGAGGACGGTGCCGATGGACTCGTGCTCGCTGCCGAGACGGCGGTCGGCAAGTACCCGATCCGCTGCGCGTCGATGGTCAACACGGTCATCCGCGGGTACCACGACCGAACCGATTCCGAGGCCGGCTTTTACCCCGAGGACGCCGTGTCGCTGCTGATCGACCCGATCGGCGGCCGCCTCGTGCATCGGGAGGCGACCTCCGATGACCTTGGTTCGATCGAGGATCTCCCGAAGGTGGCCGTCCACGATCACGACATCATGGACTGCGAGCAGATCGGACGTGGCACCTACTCGCCGCTGACAGGATTCATGAATCGGGACACCCTCGAGTCGGTACTCGACTCGTATCGACTGCCGAGCGGTGACACCTGGACGCTCCCCATCCTGCTGCAGATCGATCGCGATCGGGCGAAGTCGATCAACGTCGGCGAGCGGGTGGCCCTGACATCCGGGACCGGCGAGGTCCATGCACTGCTCGACGTGACCGAGGTGTTCCGGTACGACTTGGTGAGTCTGGCAGCGCGGATGTTCGGCACGACGACCTCCGACCACCCCGGGGTCGCCCGGCTGTTCGGTCGCGGGGATACGTTCGTCGCCGGCGACGTCACCCTGGTTCAGCCCCTGGCGTCGAGCCATCGCCACTACCTCCTCAGCCCCGCTCAGACCCGGTTCATCTTCACCCAGCTGGGGTGGTCCAAAGTGATCGGGTTCCACACCAGGAACGCCTGCCACCGGGGCCACGAGTGGATCCAGCTCCAAGCGCTCGAGCGCACGGGAGCCGATGGTCTGTACATCAATCCGGTCGCCCGACCGAACAAGCCCGGGGACTTCCTTCCCGAGGCGATCATGAAGAGCTACCAGACCCTTCTCGAGTTCGGATGCTATCCCCGGGGTCGGGTGGTGCTCGGCAGCTTCTTCACCTACTCCCGCTACGCCGGACCTCGTGAGGCTGTCTTCACCGCATTGTGCCGCCGCAACATGGGATGCAGCCACTTCATCGTCGGCCGTGACCACACCGGCGTCGGAGACTTCTACCCGAGCGATGCCAACCGCTGGTTGTTCGACCGGCTGGGGGACATCGGAATCACCCCGGTGTACTTCGATGCCATCGGGTACAACCCGGTCACCGGCTCCTACGAAGCCGATCGAGGGCAAGAGCTGTTGAACATCTCGGGAACCCGGGTTCGCGAGAGCCTCCGATCAGGGGAGATGCTGCCGGAATGGTTCATGCGCAAGCTGAGCCAGGACGCGCTGATCGCCGATCAGGCCGACGGTCATCCTCTCTTCTGCGAGTAGCGCCGATGACCGACCTTTCCTCGAACAACCACCACGATCGACCGATCGGCATCGTGGGGACCGGCTACGTCGGGCTCGTCACCGCCGTCGCCCTGGCCGAGCTGGGGCACGATGTGCGCTGTGTCGACATCGACGCGGCCAAGATTGCCCGGCTCAAGCGCGGCGAGGTTCCCATCGTCGAGGCCGGTCTCGAGTACAAGATCGCCGAGCATCGGGAGCGGTTGTACTTCACGACCGACGCCCAGGATGTGTTCGGCCATTGCGGAATCGTCTTCGTCACGGTCGACACGCCGCCGCTTCGGAGCGGCGACGCCGATCTCTCGCGGGTCGAGGCGGTGATCGACGCGATCCCGCCCGACGTCGACGATCTGCTCCTCGTCATGAAGTCGACGGTCCCGGTCAACACCGGGGTACGAATCGCTCGAACGCTGCGAGCGCGAGGGCGCACTGGGATTCGCTACGTCGCCAACCCCGAGTTTCTCCGTGAGGGCAGTGCGGTCGCCGACGTGCTCCAACCCGATCGAGTGGTGGTCGGCGCGATCGAGCGGGCCGACGCCGATGTGATCGCCGGACTGTGGGAGCCGCTGGGTGGCGAGGCCGTCATCTGTGATGTCGCGTCGGCGGAGATGATCAAGCTCGCCTCCAACGCCTTCCTCGCCACCAAGATCTCCTTCATCAACGAGATCGCCAACGTGTGTGACGTCGTCGGTGCCGACGTCGCGACCGTCGCCGGCGGTATGGGTCTCGACCACCGGATCGGTCAGGCCTTTCTCGCTCCCGGTCTCGGGTACGGTGGATCCTGTTTTCCCAAGGATGTGGCGGCGCTCAAGCAGCTGGCCGGGAACGCCGGGTACCACTTCCAGCTGCTGGCCAGCGTCATCGAGGTGAACGAGCTGCAGAAACGGCGGGTCGTGACGATGTTGCAGGCCGAGCTCGGCTCGCTCGCCGGCCGGCGAGTCGCCATGCTGGGACTCGCCTTCAAGCCCGGTACCGGTGACCTGCGCGAGGCGTCCAGTCTGGTGCTGGCCCAGCGGCTGGCGGCCGAGGGTGTCGAGTTGGTCGTCCACGATCCCGTGGTCGGTGACGAAGCCCACGGTTACCTGCCTCCGACGGCGGTTCGAGCCGATTCGCTGGCTTCGGCCATCTCCGGGGCAGAGGCCGCCATCATCGTGACCGAGTGGGCCGAGTATCGAGCGCTCCTGGACGATGGCATGTCCCACCGAATGGTTCGTCCGCTCATCATCGACGGGCGAAACCTTCTCGATCCTGGCGCAGCGAGCGCCGCTGGATTCGAATGGGTCGGGATCGGCCGGCCGGGCGTACAGAACGGCGCCATGCACCTAGCCGACACGGAGCTGGATGCGGCTCTGGATGGTGACGGCAACGGGTCGATGTCCAGACCCCCCGCGGGGTCGGCTCAGCCCGACGATCTGGAGGAGCTTCTCCTCTAGGCGCTGGGCCCGGTGAACCCGGATCGGCTGCGGCGGGAGCTGTCCGATTCGAGTCGCCGGGCTCAGCGAAAGAGAACGGCACCCACGGCCAGGACGACATAGACAGCCAGGCCGAGTTCGAGTGAGCCCCACGAGTTCGGGACGCTGGGGGTCCGCACGACGGCGTCGGCGTCGGGGGCACCTCCACGCGCCTCGATCGCTTCGCCCATGTGGTGAGCTCTTCGCAAGGTGGCGGTCGCTGCCGTCGCCGCCAGATCCATGCCCCGGAAGATCGGGTTGGCCTCCCGCCGCCGCCGGAAGCGGGACAGGCGGATGACCGTGGTGAACTCGTCGACCACGATGGGGAGGGCTCGCACGGCGAGGACGAGCCCGGCGGCGATGTCATCGACGGGCAGACCGAGCCGGCGAAGCGGGCGGATCATCCAGGCGCCGGCGACCGCCAGGTCGGCCACCGGGGTGGTCCACCCGAGCAGCAGCGACAGGCCGAACAGCCCGAACGACAGCACGAGGAGCCGGATCTGCAACAGCACGCCGCCCAAGCCCCATGGTTCACCACCGGCCAGCCGGGCGAGAGCGAGTGAAATCCCCACACCGAGCCAGAGCAGACGGGGAATCTGCGGGGCGACGGTACGGGGCAGATCGGCGACCACCGCCCCCCCGAGAACGAGCAGCCAGGTGATGCCTACCGCCGCCCACGATGCATCGAACGACAGGACCAGAAGGAGCAGGGTGGCGCCGATCACCTTGGCCCGAGGGTTCACCCGGTGGAGGCTGGACGAACCGTCGACGAAACGGAGCAGGTTCAGCGAGTTCCTCATGCCGCGCTCAGCTCCTCGAGACGCCCGGCCTCCATCGACAAGATCCGGCCCCGACGGCCGCTGGACAGGATGGGAAGACTGTGGGTCACATCGTGGGTGACGGTCACGACGATCGCAGCCGGATCGAGCAGGCCGAGCGATCGCACCACGCCGGCGGCAGCGTTCTCGTCGAGTCCGGCCATCGGTTCGTCGAGCACGAGGAGGTCGGCGTTACGCAGCAGCGCCGCCGCCATTCCGACCCGACGCTGCTGGCCGCCGGACAGCTCGTCGATACGTCGGTCGAGGAGGGACAAGACGCCGACTTCACCCGCCACTGCAGGGATGCGTTCGGGTGTGTCGGTGACCGCTCGAAGCTCGTCGCCGACCGTCGCGCTCATGAGCTGGAGCCGAGTGTGCTGGATCACCACCGCGATGCGCGCAGTGGCGCGATCCAGTGGCTCCCCGTCGATGGAGGCGGTGCCCGCCGTCGGGCGAATGGTGCCGCACAGCACCTCGCCCAGGGTGGACTTGCCGGCGCCGTTGCCTCCGACGACGAGAGCGCGGTCTCCCGGCTCGAGGCACAAGTCGATCCGGTGGAGTCCGACTCGCTCCCACGGGGTGCCCTCGGCGAACACCACCGACACCCCGGACAGCACGACCCGACTCATGCGCTCACCGGTCCGAGGTGGATTTCGCCCGTCGCTCTGGATCGATCCTCGTCGAGATGGGAGGCGTGGATGACGACAGTGCCCGACTCGGCGATCTCGGTCAGGATGTCGCCGACCGCCGATCGACCGTCGGGATCGAGCATGGCGGTGCTCTCGTCGGACAGGAACAGCTCGGGGTCGCCGAGGAGCGCCGCCGCAATGGCCAGTCGCTGGAGCTCACCGCCCGACAGGGTGGCGGTTTCCCTGAGCTGGTAGCCGTCGAGACCGACTCGCCGCAGGACCCCGGCGACGCGATCGGGTGTCGGCGGCGGGTTCCGTCCCCAGGCGAGATCGTCGATCACACGGGCTCCGAGTACCTGGGTGTCCGGTCGCTGGCCGATCCAGGCCACCCCGCCGGGTCGTCCGAGTCGGGAGCGGTGGTGGATGGCCGCCGACCGCAGCAGGGTCGACTTGCCGCTCCCGTTCGGTCCGGTCAGGACGACCAGGCCGTCGGCGCGTTCGATCGCGTCGATCGGCACCAGCGGCGGTTCGCCATCGGGCATCGAGGCCGCCACTCGCTCGATCGTCGGTTTGGCGAGTTGACCGATCAAGATCCCGACGAAGACCGAAAACACCAGTTGCATGAGCGGCACCGACAGGTACCAGGAGTCGAGCGACCATCGAACGAACCCGTCCAGCGCGCCGGTCAGACCGCCGAGCCCGATGCGCTCGGCGCCTCGGCTGGTCCCGGTCCACTGCGCCCGCGCCGCATCGAGATTGAGCTCCCGTAGACCGGGCAGGGCGACCAGGAACAGAAGCGTCACCGAAGTGAGGATGGCCCAGCCCGACAGGGCGGTGGAGAGGACCCGCCGGGGCAGCGAATGTCCGCGTTTGAATGCTGTGCCACCGGCCCCACCGAACACCGCCATGGCGAGGACCTGGAGGGCACTTCCGAGGCCGCCGACCATGAAGGTGAGGATGGTGGCGATCCAGAACGCCACGATGATCACGCGCCGGCGGTACCGCAGACCCAGCACGGCGAAGGGAACGGCGCCGAGGATGGGTGTGAGACCGGCCAGTGCGGTCACCTTGGCGACGATCACGACACCCACCGCCAGATCGGCCATCAATGCTGCCGCGGCTAGCTCACCGGGCGACAGCCGTCGGCCGATGGGAGCTGGAGGTTCTTCGGTTGTCCGCCGGAGGATCGCGAGCAGATCCATGATGTCCGAGCCTTGCACGTCGAAGGGCTGGTTGAATAGGCGAATGGGCCGATTCTTGGTGATCCAGCGATTTCGAAACCGAATTGTCGCCCGTCACCGCGCGCTGCATGGCGACTCCGCCACTCTGCGTGAATGGACGTTCGAAATCGGGGACCGCCGTTCTTCCCTTCTCATTTACCGCGCCGTTCACGCTGCCGTGCGCGCTGTGCTCCACCCGTACCTTCGCGTGCGGGCCGAAAACGCCGCCGTGCTCGACCGGCCGGGAGCCGTCGTGCTCGCCCCCGTCCACCGCAGTCACCTCGACACCGTGCTCATTGCCACGGTGTGCCGGCGGCGCCTCCGGGCGCTTGGCAAGGAGAGCCTGTTCACCACGCCCGTCGTCCGGTATCTCTGCGCCGCCCTCGGTGCCATCCCGGTCCGGCGTGGCACCGCCGACCGGGAGGCACTCAAGGCGGCCCGGGAGTTGCTCGATCGCGGCGAGCCCCTCTTCGTCTTCCCCGAAGGTGGTCGTTTCGGTGGAGCCACCGACGAGGAGAACAACACGGTGCAGCCGCTGTTCGACGGGGCCGCCTGGCTGTCATCCCGAACCGGAGCACCGATCGTGCCCATCGGTGTCGCCGGCACGTCCCGCGCGCTGGGGAGCGGTGCCAGCCGGCTCCGGCGGGCGACGGTCCACATCGTCGTCGGTGAGCCGCTGCCGCCACCGAGCGCAGCCGGAGGCGGCCGGGCTGGTCGGACCGATCTCACCGAGTACACCCTGGGCCTGCGCCGAACCCTCCAGGACCTCCAGGATCGGGCGGTGGCGGGCGCCGCCAGCAGGGACTAGACCGATCCGATGCGCAGCCGCCCGCAACTGATCACGTACGTGGATCGCCTGGCCGGCGACCTCCCAAGCCTGCACGGTCTGCTCACCGGACCCCTCGACGGCGTGTTCGGCGGCGTGCACTTGCTGCCGTTCTTTCATCCCATCGACGGTGCCGACGCCGGCTTCGACCCGATCGACCACACCCGGGTCGACCCCCGTCTCGGCACCTGGGACGACGTGGGCCGGATCGGAGCCGATTTCGACGTGATGGCCGACCTGATCGTCAATCATGTCTCCTCGCGCTCCTCCCAGTTCCTCGACTGGCAACGCCGAGGGGTGGATTCGCCCTACGACGGGATGTTCCTCACCCACAGTTCGGTGTTCCCCGACGGGGCGACCGAGGATGAACTTGTCACCGTCTACCGGCCCCGCCCTGGCCTGCCGTTCACGCTCGGCTCGGCTGCCGAAAGACGCCGGCTGCTGTGGACGACGTTCACGAGCGAACAGATCGACATCGATGTCGGTCATCGAGAGACCTGGGCCTATCTCACCGGGATCCTGGACACCTTCGCCGGCGCCGGCATCGACCTCGTGCGACTCGACGCCGTCGGCTATGCGGTCAAGAGGGCGGGCACCACCTGCTTCATGATCCCGGAGACCTTTGATTTCATCGACCGCCTCGAACTGGAGTGCCGCAAGCGCGGCATCACCATGATCGTGGAGATCCATGGCCACTACCGCACCCAGGTCGAGATCGCTGAGCGTGTCGACCTCGTCTACGACTACGGGCTTCCACCGCTCGTGCTCGACGCCATCTTCACCGCCGACGCCGGCCCGCTGAAGGACTGGATTCGGATCCGGCCCCAGAACTGCATCACGGTGCTCGACACCCACGACGGGATCGGTGTGGTCGATGTCGGCGCCGATCCGTACCGTCCCGACCGGCCGGGCCTGCTGCCCGACGATCGTGTGGCCGCCCTCGTCGAGCGAATCCACACCGAGAGCGGCGGTGCGTCGCGTTTGGCGACCGGTGCGGCGGCCTCGAACCTTGACCTCTACCAGGTGAACTGCACGTACTTCGATGCGCTTGGGGGTGACGACGCCCGCTACCGGATGGCCCGGCTGATCCAGGTCCTGCTGCCCGGCATCCCCCAGATCTACTACGTCGGCATGCTCAACGGGGCCAACGACATGAAGCTGCTCGAACGCACCGGTGTGGGACGGGACATCAACCGCCACCGCTACTCGGCCGAGGAGCTTGCAGCTGCGCTGCAGCGCCCCGCCGTGCGTGAGCTCCTCGACCTGTATCGATGGCGGGGAGCTGACCCCGTGTTCGACGGGACCTTCACGCTGCTCGACACTCCGAACGACCACCTGAGGATTCGCTGGAGCGCAGGTGACCGCTCCTTTGAGGCCGAGCTCCGGTTGGACGATCTGACGCTGCTGTGCACGGTCACCGAAGGAGACCGTGCACAGGCCCACCGTGATCTGGGGTTCTGCCGTTGAGTGCCCGCGAACTTATCGCCCTCGGGACTGCGTCCCAGGCTCCCACCCGTCACCGCAACCACAATGGTTATGCCCTCCGGTGGGACGGCCGGATGCTGTTCTTCGATCCGGGCGAGGGCTTCCAGCGCCAGTGCACGATCGCCGGGATCGCCATCGCTCGGGCCGACGCAGTGTGCCTCACCCATTTTCACGGCGACCACTGCCTGGGGGTACCGGGTCTGATCGCCCGATGGGGCGCCGACCGCCCGGACACCGAGCTGACGATCTTCTACCCGGGATCGGGACAGGAGTACCTCGACCGGCTTCGCACCTGCGTCGCTGCCGGCACGGAACCGCTCATCCGGCCAGTCGCCGCCACCGCTGCGTCCGACCGGCTCGAAACGATCGGCGAGGTCGGCGCCCTCGAGGTGCGGGTGGCCGCCCTCGACCACCGGATCCCGGCCCAGGGATACCGCATCTCCGAGCCGCCCACGCGGCGGTTCCTGCCCGACCGGCTCGCCGCCCTCGGCATCGCCGGACCAGCTGTCGGCCGCCTCGAGCGGGACGGCTGCATCAGCGTCGGTGGTCGAGCGGTCACCATCGAAGAGGTCACCGTCGTCGTACCGGGGGTCTCGTTCGCCTTCGTGATGGATACCAGACCGTGCCCGGGTTCGAGACTGCTGGCCGACGGGGTCGACGTTCTGGTCTGCGAGAGCACCTTCCTCGACACGGAACGCCACTTGGCCGAACGGTACGCGCACATGACGGCGGCCGACGCCGGGTGGCTGGCGGCGGCATCGGGTGCCCGGCTCCTCGTGTTGACTCATTTCTCGGCCCGCTACCCCGACACCGCCCCGTTCGTGGAGGAAGCGGGCCGCCATCACGCCGACGTGCTTGCGCTCGAGGACTTCGACCGGGTGCCATTTCCGTCGAGATGACCGGGGCCCGTCGCCGGCGGAGGTGACCGCTCTCACCGGTTTCGCTACGTTGGACTCATGTCATCGAACGTCGAGCGCTCATACGCAATCGGTGCCTCCGAGCCGCCGCTGCTCGAGGAGACCATCGGGCAGAACCTGGCCAGGACGGTCGAAGCGTACGGCGATCGGGAGGCTCTGGTCGTGCGGCATCAGGGCATCCGCTGGACCTACCGGGAGCTGTGGGAGCAGGTCGAGCTGGTCGCTCGAGGCCTGCTCGGCCTCGGCTTCCAGACGGGTGACCGCATCGGGATCTGGGCGCCGAACCTGAGCGAATGGACCCTGGTGCAGTACGCAACGGCCCGGCTCGGAATCATCCAGGTGAGCATCAATCCCGCCTACCGGACCCACGAGGTCGCCTATGTCCTGAACCAGTCGGGGTGTCGGGGTCTGGTCGCCTCGATGGCGTTCAAGACGAGCGACTACGTGGCGATGGTCGATGAGGTGCGCGGGGACGTGCCGAGCCTCGAGCGCGTGATCTTCATCGGGACGCCGGACTGGGAGACGCTGGTGGCGGCGGCCGGCACGGTGTCCAGCGATGACGTCGCAGTGGTCGAGTCGTCGCTGACCCCTCACGATCCGATCAACATCCAGTACACGTCGGGCACCACCGGGTTCCCGAAGGGGGCGACCCTCAGTCACCGGAACATTCTCAACAACGGGTTCTTCGTCGGCGAGGCATGCGGGTACACCCACCAGGACCGGGTCATGATCCCCGTCCCGCTCTATCACTGCTTCGGCCAGGTGATGGGCAATCTCGGGTGTGCGACCCATGGCGCTGCGGCCATCTATCCGGCGCCGTCGTTCGAGCCCGGGGCGACGCTGGCGGCGATCGCAGAAGAACGGGCCACAAGTCTCTACGGTGTGCCCACCATGTTCATCGCCCAACTGGCCGAAGACGACTTCGCCGACTACGACCTCACCAGCCTCCGGACCGGAATCATGGCCGGTTCACCGTGCCCGATCGAGGTGATGCGTCGAACGATGACCGACATGCACATGGAGCAGGTCACGATCGCCTACGGCATGACCGAGACCTCCCCGGTCAGCACCCAGACGGCCACCGACGATCCGGTCGACAAACGAGTCGGCACCGTCGGTCGAGTGCAACCGCACATCGAGATCAAGATCGTCGATCCCGAAACCGGCGACACCGTGCCACGCGGCGTCGCCGGTGAGTTCTGCACGAGGGGCTACTCGGTCATGAACGGCTACTGGGAGGACCCCGCTCGTACCGCCGAGGCGATCGATCCGGATGGCTGGATGCACACCGGTGACACGGCGGTCATGGACACCGACGGCTACGTGAACATCGTCGGCCGGATCAAGGACATGGTCATTCGCGGTGGCGAGAACGTCTACCCCCGGGAGATCGAGGAGTTCCTGTACACCCATCCGTTGATCAAGGACGTTCAGGTGATCGGGGTGCCCGACGAGAAATACGGCGAAGAGATCATGGCCTGGATCCAGGTCGCCGAGGGCACCTCGCTCTCGGCTGAGGACGTCCGCCGGTACTGTGAGGGAAAGATCGCCCACTACAAGATCCCGCGGTACGTCGAGGTGATCGAAGAGTTCCCGATGACGGTCACGGGCAAGATCCAGAAGTTCAAGCTGCGGGAGCAGGCCGTCGAGCAGCTCAGCCTCCAGTCGGCAGCTGCGGTGGAAACAGCGTGAGGTATGCCGTTGCGCCAGCGAGGCAGCGATGGGGGTGGTTGTCAGTTGTCTGAGCGGAGCGAGTCTGGCGGAGCCCTCGGGTGGTGCCGGCAGACAGGTCAGCGTGGGGTTGCCGTCGCGCCAGCGAGGCAGCGATGGGGGTGGTTGTCAGTTGTCTGAGCGGAGCGAGTCTGGCGGAGCCCTCGGGCGGAGCCAGCAGACAATACAGCTCGATGTGTGGTCTGACATCGTGTGCCCGTGGTGTTACATCGGGAAGCGGCGGCTCGAGCGGGGACTGGCGGCGGCGAGGGAGATCCATCCCGATCTCGAGGTCGATCTCACCTACCATGCTTTTCAGCTCGATCCCCGAGCACGGGTGGGGGAGGACCGACTCGTGCGCGAGGTCTACGAGAGAAAGTTCGGTGGCACGGAGCGGGCCGATCAGATCATCGAGCACATGACCGCCGAGGCGGCGGCCGAAGGCCTCGACTTCCGCCTCGACATCGCCAAGCGGTCCAATACGATTCTCGGTCACCGGCTCCTGGCCTTCGCCCGCCAGGCGGGCCGCCAGCTCGACATGAAGGAGCGGCTCCTGCACGCCTACTTCACCGAGGGCGCGGCGATCGGCCATCTCGAGGTCCTGGTCGATCTGGCTGAGGACATCGGACTCGACGGCGATCGGGCGCGCACCTACCTGCAGGGTGATGGGGGCGAGGAATCGGTGGCGGCTGATCTCCGGGCCGCCGTCGACAACGACATCACGGCCGTGCCGACCTTCGTTTTCGACCGGGCCTATGTGGTGCCTGGCGCCCTCGATGCGAACGCCTTCACTCGCGTGTTGAGTCGGCTGTGGCAGAAGCGGTAGATCTTCTCCTCGACTGCGATCCTGGACTGGACGATGCCGTCGCCATCGTCGTTGCCGAGCGGAACGCCCGTCTCCTCGGGGTGACGACCGTGGGCGGGAACGTCGGGCTCGACCACACAACTCGCAATGCCCGGTCGGTTCTCGATCTGCTCAGTCGTGACGACATCCCGGTCCACAGCGGGGCCGACCACCCACTCGCAGGGGTTGGCCGGATTCAACGGGCCGAGCAGTTCCACGGGCCAACCGGCACCGGCGAGGTCGTGCTGCCCGAGCCGTCTCGGCCCGCCGATTCGACCGATGCGATCGCCTACCTGGCGGCGACGATCGACCACCACGATCGCTCCCGGCCGCTCTGGCTGATCGCCACCGGGCCACTCACCAACGTGGCCGAACTGGCGAGAAAGCATCCGTCGTCGCTCCACAGCCTCAGCGGCATCGCCTGGATGGGGGGGAGCGCCACCTATGGCAACGCCACCCCCGCTGCCGAATTCAACTCCTGGGCCGACCCGGAGGCAGCCGCTATCGTCTTCGCCTCGGGCCATCCCGGCATCGTCATGGTCGGTCTGCATCTCACCCACACCGTGTTGCTCGACCGACCGTGGCTCGATCGATTCGCTCCGCTGGTGCGGGGAACCCCGATGGAGGTCTTCGCCGAGATGATCGACTTCTACGACCGGCGACAGCGACGGCTGACCACCCTCGTGGGCGCGGCTGTGCACGACGCGGTGGCGGTGGCTGCGGTCACCCATCCCCGGTTCTTCGGAGGTGTGCGCCGGCACGTGCAGGTGTTCACCGAGGGCGCCGCCCGCGGCATGACGCTGGTCGACCGTCGACCCACCCGGATGCCGCTGGAAGCGAACGTCACCGTGATCGAATGGGCCAACGCTGCGGCTCTGCAGGAGCTCCTGATGCAGTCGTTCGCCGGCGACCGGACGCTGTGATGGTCGACATCTGCGTGGTCGGTAGCCTCAATCTCGACCTGGTGGTGTGCGCGCCGCGTGTTCCCCGGGCCGGCGAGACGGTTCTCGGGGGCGATTTGGCCCGCATCCCGGGAGGCAAAGGCGCCAACCAGGCGGTGGCGGCCGCTCGTCTCGGCCGGACCGTGTCGATGATCGGTCGGATCGGCGACGACGACGCCGGGACCATCCTACGGTCGGCGCTGGTGTCCGGGGGGGTCGATGACACCGGGATCCTCACGACCGCCGGCACGGCTTCGGGAGCTGCGCTCATCGTCGTGCAGGACGATGGAGACAACGCCATCGTGGTCAGTCCCGGTGCCAACGGCCGGCTCACTGCCGCCGACGTCGACCGGCACGGGGCCGTCGCAGCCGCATCGGTCGTGCTCGGTCAAGCCGAAGTGCCGGCCGAGGCGACCATGGCGGCGGCCCGTCAATGCTCCGGGGTGTTCGTCTGGAACCCGGCGCCGGTACCGGACTGGGCTGGTGAGGTCCTGCCCGAGGTCGACATTCTGGTACCGAACGAGAGCGAACTGGCCGGTCTCGGCGGAGGTCGGGTCCCGGCGAACGACCGCGAGATGGTCGATCTCGCTCGCTCGACCGGGTGTCCGGTCGTCGTGGTGACCCTCGGCGCCGGCGGTGCGCTCGTCGTGCAGGAGGATTC
The DNA here is from genome assembly GCA_041576015.1 of Acidimicrobiales bacterium. GTDB lineage: Bacteria > Actinomycetota > Acidimicrobiia > Acidimicrobiales > SZUA-35 > JABDIY01. The sequence continues at coordinate 19,677 of JBFGLT010000006.1, read as the reverse complement.
GGCGACGCACGTTCCGGCCCCCGCGTTGGATCCCGTCGACACGACCGGGGCGGGAGATGCCTTCTGCGCCGGCCTGGCCGACGGGCTCGTGAAAGGGATACCTCTCGTGGATGCCGTGCGCTGGGCCGTGCAGGTCGGGGCGGCGACGACCCTCGTCGCCGGTGCGCAGCCGTCGCTGCCGACACCTACCGAGGTCGACGAGCGACTCCGCCATCGAGCACCGAGGCAAACGTAGACCTGACACCACGGAGGCAACCGTAGACCTGACCCCTAGCGACCGCCGGAGACGTTGAGGAGCGAGCCCGTCACGTAGCCGGCGGCGTCGGAGGCCAGCCACAGGATGGCCTCGGCCACCTCGGCGGCGGTACCGGTTCGTTGCATCGGCACGTTGCGATGGAGCCGTTCGAGACGGTCGCCCTCGTGAATGTCGGTCTCGATGAGGCCCGGTCGCACCGCGTTGACCCGGATGCCCTCGGGGGCCACCTCCTTGGCCAGGCCGATCGTCATGGTGTCCATCGCCCCCTTCGTCGCCGCGTAGTCGACGTACTCGCCCGGGCTGCCGAGATACGACGCTGCCGACGAGACGTTGACGATCGATCCGCCTCGACCGCCTCGTCGTGTGGACATCGTGCGTACCGCCTCACGAGCGCACAGGAACGCCCCGACGATGTTCACCGCCACGACCTCGTTGAGCCGCTCGACGGTGTAGTTCTCGACGCGATCCAGCCGGTGCAAGATCCCCGCATTGTTGACCAGGACATCGGGTGGCCCGAACCGTTCCCGGCAGGTCGCAAACAAGGCCACGACGTCGGCCTCCCGGCTGACATCCCCGACCGCTGCTTCGGCGTCGGCGCCGAAGTTGGCGCAGGCATCGACCACGGCGGCGGCCGCTTCGTGATTTCGCTGGTAGTTGACGAAGACGTTGGCTCCCCGTTCGGCGGCCAGAAGGGCGGTGGCGGCGCCGATGCCGCGGCTGCCGCCGGTGATCAGCACGGTCTTGTCGGTCACCATGGTGGCGACGCTAGCTGACCGGGCCGCCCGGCCGCTCGGCCAGCGGCGCGCCGGGTTCTCTAAGGTGGATCGGCATGGCCGCCGATCTCCCGGATCCGAACGAATCGGTCCACGCCGCACTCCAACTCGACAAGGATCCGTCGACCGTGCGGGCCTTCTACGACCGGTGGGCTGCGACCTACGACGCCACCGCCGGATACCTCGAGGGCTACGCCGCCAAGCAGATCTGCGTCGACCTGCTCGCCGAAGTGCACGAGCCGGGCACGGGCGGGGTGATCGACATCGGATGTGGAACGGGCGTGGTCGGCGAGCTGCTGTCCCGCCGCGGCTTCACGGATTTCGACGGAGTCGATTTGTCCGAGGAGATGGTTGCCAAGGCCGGCGAGAAGGGTCACTACCGCAGCGTGCGGGGCGGGGTCGACATCACCGGGCCGCTGCCCGAGGAACTGAGGGGGGCCTACCGGTCGGCGGTCGTGTGCGGCGTCTTCACCACCGGACACGTGCCTCCCGAAGCGCTGGCCAACGTGATGACGGCCGTCGAGCCGGGGGGTCATGTGGTTCTCAGCGTTCGGGCCGGGTACGACCGCGAGGAGGGATTTCGAGCGGCCGGCCAGGCCATGGTCGACCAGGGTGTCGTCGAGCTCGTCCACCACCTGGTCGATGCGCCCTACACGCCGGACTCCCTCGGCGACTACTACGTCTTCCGGCGCCCGGCCTGACCCCCAGCCCACACCGACCCACCCCCCCGGATCCAGTGGCAGCTCCATCAGTCAAACGCTCGGATTGGCAGCCGAGGGCGCCAAGGCTGACCAGCCTGCCTGCCAAGAGGGGATTTCTGGCGGATCTGGTTGCCACGGGGTCAGAGGCGGCCGTCTCGGATGGCGCGGGTGACGGTGGCCGCTCGGTCCCGTACGTCGTCGAGGTCCTTCAGCCGGTCCAGGTTGGCCAGGGTGCGACGCATGCGGTGGTTGCCGGCGAGCGTTTCACGGTGGCGGGCCAGGAAGTCCCAGTAGAGCGTGGTGAACGGGCAGGCGTCGTCGCCGGTGCGCTTCTTCGGATCGAAGCGACAGTCCCCGCAGTAGTCGCTCATCCGGTTGATGTAGGCGCCCCCCGACACGTAGGGCTTGGTGGCCATCCGGCCGCCGTCGGCCCACAGCGCCATGCCCATCACGTTGGGGATCATCACCCACTCGGCGCCGTCGATGTAGTTGTTCCACATCCACTCCATCAGCCGTTGTGGGTGAATGCCGTACAGATTGGCGAAGTTCGACAGCACCATGAGCCGCTGGATGTGGTGCACATAGGCGCGGTCGTGGAGACCTTGGACGGCGGTTCCGACGCACACCATGTCGGTCTCCGCGTCGCCCTCGAGCAAGGGCGGCACGTGCCGGCGGTGGTTCAGGTGGTTCGACTCGATGTGGTCGGGCCACAGCCAGTACAGACCCCACACGTACTCGCGCCAGCCGATGACCTGTCGGACGAAGCCTTCGACGCTGGCGATCGGCGCCGAGCCTTCCTCGTACTTTGCGATGGCCGCCTCCACGACCTCGCCGGGCAGCAGGAGTCCGAGGTTGAGGTACGGGCTCAGCACGCTGTGGGAAAGGTGCCAGCTTCGCCGGGTCATGGCATCCTCGTAGGGGCCGAATGTGGCCAGCTCGTGGTCGATGAAGTGACGGAGTCGGGCGAGGGCGGCCCGCCGGGAGGTGGCCCACAACCCGATCGGTTCGGCGCCGTGACCGGGCGGAATGGAATCGAGCACCTCGCCGTCGATCTCGTCGAGGTTCGAGCGAGACGGATCGGCGAAGATGCCGGTGTCGTCGGGAGGGGGTTGGCGGTTCTCGCTGTCGTAGTTCCACCGCCCGGTCACCGGTTCGTCGCCGTCCATGAGGTAGCCCAGGCGGGTCCGGGTCCACCGGTAGAAGTCCTCCATCTTCAATGTCGCCCGGGACTCAGCCCAGTCGGCGAACTCGTCGTAGTGGCAGAGGAACTGATTGGAACGAACCAGGTCCACACCGAGATCCTCCAGCAGGCGGCGGGCCCGACGGCTGTTCGGTTCCGTGGCGATCAGCTGGTCCGGCGAGTGGGAGTCGACGTGGTCCTCGATGCCCCGACGCAGCGTGGGGGCGCGCCGCCGGTCGACCGCAAAACCCTTGCCGGCCAGCTCGTCCCCGAATCGGCGCATCGCCGTCAGAACGAGATGCCTGCGCTGTACGTGGCGACCCTTGGCCAGGAGTTGCTCGCTCTCGACCAGCAGAACGCGGTGCTCGGACCGATCGGCCTCCCGCATGGCGCCGATGGCGGTGTTGAGCTGGTCGCCGAAGACGATGATCGTGTTCACGGAACCACGGTACGCCCAGCGCCGTCGGCCTTCATTCCTCGGCTGCTCGTGGGAAGCCGTTGGTTCGGGCGTTCTATGATCGAGCCATGCCCAGACTGGCCATCCGGGAGGTCGGGCCCCGGGACGGACTCCAGAACGAGGCGCCGCTCGATCCGGAGCGACGCGCCGAGATCATCAGCGCGCTCTGCCGGACCGGTCTGGAGGACATAGAAGCGGTTAGCTTCGTGTCCCCCCGGGCCGTGCCGGCCATGGCCCGCGCCGCCGATGTCCTCGATCTGGTCGATCGTCGTTCCGAAGTCCGGTTGTGGGCCCTCGTCCCCAACGTGCGGGGGGCGGAGATGGCGGTGGCAGCCAATATCGACGCGCTGACCGTCACGGTGTCCGCCTGTCCGGTCTACAACGAGAAGAACGTTCGGCAGACCGTCGCCCAGTCGGTGGCAGCGATCGGCGAGATCGTGGACGTCGCTGACGGTCGCCTCGTCGACGTGGTGATCTCCTGCGTGTTCGGCTCGCCCTACACCGGGGACGAGCCGACCGCCGCGGTGCCCGATCTCATCAACCAGCTCGCCGACCGGGGCGCTCACCGGTTCACGCTCGCCGACACGACCGGCATGGCCACGCCCCACCGGATCGAGCGGGTCCTGCACAAGACGGGTGTCGACGTGGGACTGCACCTCCACGACACGCGGGGGACCGCGCTGGTCAACGCCTTCACCGCCATCGGTGTGGGCGTCACCAGGTTCGACACTGCGGTCGGGGGATTGGGCGGCTCGCCCTTCGCAAACGGTGCCGGGGGGAACCTGGCGACCGAGGCGCTCGTACATCTGGCGCTTGACGATCCGGTGCTCGAGACGGGTGTGGATCTCTCCGCGTTGCTGGCCGTCGCACGCGATCTGGAGTCGGCGGTGGATCATCGGCTGCCGAGCGCCATCGCCCGGCACGGTCCCGCTCGATAACCCCAGTCCACCGGATCGGTACCGGTAGCCTGCGACGGTGCACAGGATCTCCTATGGCGGAACCTCGGTCGACATCACCAGTGGGCAGGGCATGCCCGAGATCCTCGGCTGGGGACGGTATGGGCCAGACCGCCACGAAGCCGATGCCGACGTCGACTCCTACAGGGCGGGCCTCCCACCGGCCACGCTGGCCGCCCATCCCCCGATCGGGCTCTTCGCCGAGGAGTCGCTCGGATTTCCCGGATCGCCCGGGATCGCCGGACATCGCCCGGATGGGTCCGGCTGGTCGCCCCGGTTCGTCCGGGTCGAGGAGCGTATCGAAGAAGATTCGGCGTCGTTCGTACTCGAAGATGACATCGCCGGCCTTCAGCTCGTCGCCACCGTGGCCGTCACTCCCGGTGCGGTCGTCACCGTCGACGCCGTCCTCACAAACACCGGGGCCACGCCCTACACCCTCCACGCCCTCGCACCGTCGCTGCCGGTCCCGGCCGTCGCCGGCGAGGTGCTGACCTTGTCGGGACGATGGACGATGGAGTTCCAGATGAACCGGCGTCCGTTCATCGGATCGACGGTCGTGGAGAACCGTCGGGGTCGAACCTCCCACGAGCATTCACCGATCGTGTTCGTCGGGACCGACGGCTTCTCCGAGACCGACGGGCACGTCTGGGGCGCCCAACTGGCGTGGAGCGGCAACTACCGGGTGGTGGCCGAGCGGTTGAGCGACGGGCGCTGCCTGGTGCAACTCGGCGAGCTGTTCCTTCCGGGTGAAATCGAGCTCGGCCCTGGCGAGGCCTACGACGTACCGCGGGTGATCGCCACGTGCAGCGACAACGGGCTGACTCCGGCCAGCGGTCGGTTCCTGTCCTACCTCCGGCAGGTCGTCCGTCCGCGGGAGCTCGGCCCCCGCCCGGTCAACCTCAACACCTGGGAGGCGGTGTACTTCGACCACGACCTCCAGACCCTTCTCGATCTGGCCGACGCTGCCGCCGACGTCGGGGTCGAGCGGTTCGTCCTCGACGACGGCTGGTTCGGAGGTCGCCGCGACGACACCAGGGGGCTGGGGGACTGGTATGTCTCTCCCGACGCCTGGCCGACCGGTTTGACCCCGCTGATCGAGCGGGTCAACGACCACGGCATGAGCTTCGGGATCTGGTTCGAACCGGAGATGGTGAACCCTGACAGCGACCTCCACCGCATGCACCCGGACTGGACGCTGACCACCGAGGGGTACGAACCGGTTCAGGCCCGCCACCAGCTCGTGCTCGACTTCGGCCGTCCCGAGGTTCGCGAGCACCTGTTCGAGCGGATCGACGCCATCTTGTCGTCGCACAACATCGAGTACGTGAAGTGGGACATGAACCGCTCGATCATCCAGGGTTCGGGAGCGTCGGGCCGCCCTGGGGTCCACCGGCACGTTTGCGGCTTGTACGACCTGCTCGACGACTTGCGAGCGCGACATCCCGATGTCGAGTGGGAGTCGTGTTCGAGCGGCGGCGCCCGGGTGGACGCAGGAATCCTGGCCCGGGTCGACCGCGTGTGGGCTTCGGACAGCAACGATGCCGCCGACCGTCAGCTGATCCAGCGGGGCCTGTCGCTGCTCGTTCCTCCCGAGTTGGTGGGCTCGCACGTCGGACCGCCGGTCAGCCATACGACCGGGCGGGTCCACACCCTCGGATTCCGCGCCGCCACGGCGATGTTCGGCCACCTGGGAATCGAGTGGAACCTCCTGACCATGACCGGCGAGGACCGGACAGCCCTGCGGGATGTCATCGAGCTGTACAAGCGCCACCGGCATCTCCTCCACACCGGTGTGCCGGTCCGTCTCGACCATCCCGACCCCTCGATCGTCGCCCATGGTGTGGTCGACGCCGACGTGACCGAGGGAATCTTCTGCGTAGCCAGCGTCGCCACCCGGGCGGCGTCGGCCCTCACGCCGCTGGTGATCCCGTGGCTGAGCAACGAGCGCACGTACCGGGCGTCACCACTGCTCATCGGCGGCGAATTGCCCGGCGTCGACTTCCATCCCCCGGGCTGGATGGACGGCGGCCGTGTGTTCTCTGGGTCCTTCCTGGGCGGCCACGGCCTGCCCCTCCCGGTCTTCTGGCCCGAACGAGCACTGCTCATCCGCGTCACCGCCACCTGATTGGGGTCAGGTCTACGTTTGCCTCGCTGGTGCCAGGTCTACGGTTGCCTCGCTGGTGCCAGGTCCACGTTCGCCCTGGCTCACCAACCACAGGCGGTCGGGGTCACCGGCTATGGCCCCTCGGCCCGAACCCGACCGAGGTAACGATCTGACGATGCCCGGCCCTCGGCGTCTCGCAATCCGGCGAGCAGGGTCTCGGCGTCGTTCCACGACCGCGACAAGCCCACCGCATGCGCCGTCACGGCGTTGGTCCCAGATTTGGTCGCCTGTACGGCGTAGCGAGGCTTTCCAGCGATCGTCTCGGCGAGGTCATCGACTGCGTCCCCCAGCTGTTCGGGCGGAACCACCCGGTTCAAGAAGCCAACCCGCAGGGCCTCGTCGGCGAAGAACGGCCGACAGGTCATCACGAGTTCCTTGGTCAACGCCGGGCCGATCTCGCGCACCAGGCGGGGGATGCCGCCCCACGCCAGCGGAATTCCCAGGTCGACCTCGGGAATGGTGAAGCGGCTTCCTTCGGCTGCGAATCTCATGTCGCAGGCAGCTGCGAGAACGAGTCCCCCGCCGATGCAGTGCCCATGGATCTGGGCGATCGCGACGGCCCGCATGCCCTCGATCGCGTCGGCCATCCGTCGTCCCGCATCGCACGTGTCGCGGGCCTCGAGGAGGTTCTGATCAGCTCCGGGTTCGAACGAGCTCAGGTCGGCGCCGGCCGAAAACGCCCTGCCCTCGCCGCGTATCACCACGACTCGCACGTCGCGCTGATCGTCGAACCAGCGCGCCGCTCGCTCGAGGTCGAACAGGGTGGTCGTCGACAGCGGATTCAGATGCTCGGGCCGCGCCAGCACGAGGTCTCCCCGCCAGCCAGTCACTTGAACCCGGAATCCATCGAAGGTTGGAGCGTGCGCCATGTCCGGAACGTAGCGCGCTGCTCTTCCAAAGGCCGCACCTCCTGGTTCACCCCGAGCGTCCCGTCGTCGGTCAGGAACCATCGCAGTTCCGCAGGCGTCCAACCGACATGAACCGTTCGTCGTCAATGGCCGTGATTGGCGCACTGGCGTGGGCGATTCTGTCGGCTGCGTGCGCAACGAGCCAAGGCGCCCAGGCTGTGGAGTATCAGGATCTGGCGGACCCGGTGATCGTGGCCTCTGACGACGCTGCCGACCTTGCGGAGGAATGGGACGATCTCCTGGCTCGAGCGGTAGACCTTGGCCACCTCGGCGTCGATGCTCAGACCATCCAGGACTTCGAACCGTTCAACGGCCCCTGGATCGCGCTAACCGACGGGCGTGTCCTGGTTCGGGGGCGATGGCAGAACGACGATCCGATCGACGGCTGGTATCGGCGCAACCCGGCGTCGGTGGCGGCGGGCCAGGTGAATCCGGTGATCGAGACATCGCATCGCCCGGTCCGGCTGTTCGTTTACGATCCCTCCGGCGGCCAGTTGCAGCCGGTGAGCCACGTACCGGAGGTCTACTCCTTCTCGACGGCGATCACCGTTGGTGCATCACCCGACGCCGTGCTCGACGTGGTCGTGCTGGCCGGCGAACAGGCGGTGGCCTACCGGTCGGGCTTTAGCGGGGCCGCCTACGACATCGTGCGGGAGATCTACGTGGCGCCGATCCCCCGGTAGTCGAGCGGGCCCGTGGACCGGCGACGATGTGAGGTTCTCGCTCGATTCGTCGCAGCGGAAGGATCGACGGCCGCCCCGCCGGGCGGCTCGCCGAGGCAAACGTAGACCTGACACCAGCGGGGCAAACGTAGACCTGACCCCTAGCCCTTTGTGGAGCCGAGGGTGAGGCCGGCGATGAAGTGCTTTTGGAGCGCAAAGTAGACGATCATCACCGGGATGATCACGAAGATCGACGCGGCCGACACGACGTTGGTGTCGGTGACGAACTCGCCTCCGAGGTTGGCCAAGGCGGAGGTGATCGGCCGGTCGTCGCCCCGTTGTTCGAAGATGACCGCCCAGAAGAAGTCGTTGTAGATCCAGGCGAACTCGAGGGTGGCCAGGGCGGCGAGCGCAGGACGGGTGAGCGGCATGACGACCTTGGAGTAGACCGTCCAGACCGACGCACCGTCCACCATCGCCGCTTCGTTGAGCTCCTTGGGGAGCAGCTTCATGTAGTTGCTCAACACGAACGTGCAGAAGCCTGTCTGGAAGCCGACGTGCAGCAGGATGATCGCCCAGTTGGATCCGTTCAGGTTCCCCGAGTTCGACATGAACTCGGGCAACGGGATGCGGCGGAACGCCTGGAACAGCGGGGCCACCATGATCTGGGGCGGTAACAGGTTGCCGGCGGTGAACAGCACGAGGAAGAAGACGTTGAAGCGCCACGAGTACCGGCTGGCGGCAAAGGCGATCAAGGAGGCGAGGAACAGCGTGAGCAGGAGCGAGGGCACCAGGATGAGCGCCGTGTTCCAGTACTTGTCGTAGAAGTCACCCTGGTCGAGGGCGGCTTGGTAGTTGTCCAGGCTGAACGAGTCCGGCAACGATAGGAAACCCTTGCGTTGGGTCTCGCTGAACGGGCGGAACGACGAGTACAACGAGATGACCAGCGGCATGAGCCACAGGAGGCCCAGCGAGATCAAGAAGACGTGGAGCACGACTCGAGCAGGTTTCAACGGCTTCTTGGGGGGCCGGATGTCGGAGGCCTTGGTCCGGGTCTTGATCCGCTCGGCGGCGGGGGCGGTGGCAGTGTCGGTCATACCGAGGCCTCCTGGTTCCGGTAGTGGTTCGTGACGTACCAGAGGACGAAACTGATACAGAGCAGGAACAGGACCGTCGCGTACGCCGACCCGCGCCCGATGTTGTCAGCGCCTTCCCCGATGAGGTTGTCCGTAGTCAGGATCGATAGCAGCTCGGTGTTCCGGGGCGTGTTCAACACGTAGACGATGTCGAAGGCCCGGAGAGCCTCGATCACGGTGATCACCACGACGATCACGTTGATCGGCTTCAGGGTGGGGAACAGCACGTGTCGGAAGGTCTGCCACTCGTTGCAGCCGTCGAGCGACGCCGATTCTTTCAAGGCGGCATCGACGCTCTTCAGGCCGGCGAGGTAGAGGACCATGATGTAGCCGGTGTGCCGCCAGGCCATCGCCGCCAGGATGGCTACGAAGTTCTTGGAGAGGCCATAGCCGCCGAAGTCGAAGATGAACTGCTGGTTGCCAAGCCAGTCCACGGAATCGCCGCCGCCGAAGGCCCAGGTGGCGAGGCCGTACTGCTGGTCGTACATCACGTTCTGCCAGATGAACCCGACGACGGCGAGGGAGAGAACCACCGGCGTGTAGAACAGGCTCTGGTAGATGCGACTCCCTCGCAGATTCTTGTCGAGCAGGTAGGCGAGGAACATGCCCAGCAGGGTCGGACCAAAGAACAAGAAGACCAACAGCCACACGTTGTTGAGGACAGCCTGGAAGAAGTCCTGCTGGAAGGCGCCGAAGATGATCTGGTCGTAGTTCTGGAACCCGACCCACTCGAGATTGTCGAAGCGGATGCCGTTCCACTTGGTCAGCGAGAGCACGATCGAGAGGATCGTGGGGATCCACACGATCATGACGTGGATGGCCGTGGGGATGATGATCATCGCCAGGAAGACCCATCGATCACGGCCCGTGAACTGCGTCTTGCGTCTTGGTGTTCGCGATCTACTCTGCACCGACGTCAACTCGGTCGGCCCGACCTCGTCGGCGGTCGAGTCTGTGGTCGCCGTTGTCATCGCTGATCCCCTTTCTCAGTTCGCGGTGGCCCCACCGGAGCACTCCGGCGGGGCCACACGCATACTCCCAAGCCCGCCTACAACAGAGCTTCGGCCTTGCCTTGCAGATCCTCGAGGATGCTGTCGATCTGGCCGGGATTCGACAAGAAGTCGGCGAAGGCCTGACCCGCCTCGTTGGCGAACGCCGGCAAGGTGTCGCGATCGAGGAACTGGGTGACGTTGGCGGCTTCCTGCACCAAGGACGCCGACTTGGCCTGCAGAGCGTTGTAGGCGCTCGTGTCGACATCGTTGTTGGTCGCTTGCACACCGGGGGCGATCGACAGGAACGTGTCCTGGGCCTCCTTGGTGCCGAAGTGGGCGACCACCTCCTTGGCCCCTTCGAGGTTGTCGGGGTCGGCGACGACGACCCAGTTGTCGATCGGCGCCTCGACGGTGTCCTGGCCGTGCTCGTCGTTGAGCACCGGGTACGGGAAGAAGTCGAGGTCGTCGAGCTCCTCGTTGGGGAAGATGTCCCCGACGAAGTTCCCGATCGTGTACATCGCTGCATCGCCGTCAACCAGCGCCTGGGCGGCATCCTGCCACTCACGACCATTCGGGTCGGTCTGGTGGTAGGGGAGCACCTCGGCCCACCGGGCAAACACGTCCTTGGTGCGCTGGTCGGTCCAGCTCTCGTTTCCGGCCATCAGGTCGACGTGGTACTGGTAGCCGTTGAGGCGGAAGTTGATCTGGTCGAAGGTCCCCATCGCCGGCCAGCGGCCGTCGTTGCCGAGAGCAAATGGGGTGATCCCCGCCCCCTGGATCTCCTCGCACAGGGTGAGCAGCTCCTCCCAGGTGCCCGGTGGGGTCCAGCCATTGGCCTCCCACACGCTCTTGCGGTAGTGGATGCCCCAGGAGTAGAAGGTCCACGGCACGGCGTACTGCTTGCCGTCGTAGGTCGACGCCTGCTTGAAGCCGCCCGAGAGTTTGTCGTCCAGCTTCTCGGTCCAGACGTCGCTGATGTCGAGGAGCAGGCCCTGCGATGCGAGCGGGACCAGACGGAACGCAGCGAACCACGGCGCCACGTCGTCCGGTGGATCCTGCATGTAGGCGACGATCTGCTCCTGATACGTGTTGTGGTCGACCTCGTTGAGCTCGATGGTGATGTTCTCGTTCGGGATGGTCTCCAGGGCTGCCTTCAGGCCCTCGTTCGGCTTGGCGTCGGAGTAGTTCGACGCCACGCGGACCACGCCGGTTGCGCCCGCCGAACCTCCATCGTCGCCCGATCCGTCGGCGCCGGCGTCGCCTCCGTCATCGCTTCCACAGGCCGCCAGGAACCCGCCGAAGGCGGCGGCACCGCCGACTGCGGCGGCACCCTTGATCACATTCCGGCGACCGAGGACGAAGCCGACCTCGGAAGGACTGGGTGACTGCTGGGTTTCTTCAGTCATAATCTCCCCTGATCTCGTCAGCGCTGCTGCGCTGTTGACTGACCGCCGAGTGCTCGGCGGTTCCCGCACGGTGCGGGCAATCCCACAAAACCTTTCAGGTTCGGACGCCGGAGTCAAGCTCATCGGCCCCGCACGACGTGCGAAATCGTTCCTAATCACCGAAGTCAGCGAACCTGACACGTCGATTTGGGTGTGTGGCGCCGATATGCCATGATCACACCGATGTTCGAAGATGTGCGAAACCGAATGGAACACCAGAGTCGTCCCAGAATCGATATCCCGTGTCAGTCGAGCGGTCCGTTCGCCGGTGTGCAATCGACGATTCGACGTGTGCGATTCGGTGGCGAGCGCCACGCCGGGACAGCGTGACCCGTGCTGGCCCGGCGACGACATGACGAAATCGTGAAGATCCTGAGATCCGACGGGATGGTTCGAGTCGCTCGCCTGGCCGACGCGCTCGACGTCTCGGAGATGACGATCCGGCGCGATCTGGAGATGCTGCGGTCGGCCGGAGTCGTCGAGAAGTTCCACGGCGGGGCGTCGCTGGTCGAACGACCCACGACCGAGGAGTCGGGATTCGACGTCAAACGCACGATGGAGACCGATGCCAAGCAGCGAATCGCCCGGCGGGCGGCGCTCCGGGTGCGGTCCGGCAGCTCGATCGGCCTGACGGCGGGGACGACGACCTGGATGCTGGCAGGCCTGCTCGAGCTCCGTCCGCTGACGGTGGTGACGAATTCGATCTCGGTCGCCCAGGCGCTCTATCCCAGCGCGTCGGCCACCCTGGACATCGTGCTGACCGGGGGTGTCCGCACCCCCTCCGATGCCCTCGTCGGGCCGGTCGCCGTCAGCAGCCTGTCGTCACTCCACATCGACGTCCTGTTCATGGGCGTCCACGGAATGACTGCCCAGGCCGGTTTCACCACGCCAAACCTGCTCGAAGCCGAGACCAACCAGGCCTTCATCCGCGCTGCGGCCGAACTGGTCGTCCTCGCCGATCGCACCAAGTTCGGGATCACCGGCCTCAGCACGATCTGTCCGCTGTCGCGGGCAGACGTTCTCATCGTCGACGATGGGCTTGACCAGGCTGGGATCGAGGTGCTGAGGTCGGAGATCCCCGACGTCGAGTGCGTCTGACCGATTCATCGAGGATGATCGCCCAATGGCCCACCACTCCCGCGAGCTCTCAGACCTGCTGTGGCGCCCCAGCCCGGAGCGTGTGGCCGGCTCGCACATGGACCGTTTTCGCCGCATGGTCCGCCCGTCGGCGGTCGACAGTGACGGGTTGTGGGAATGGACGGTCGAGCGGCCCGGGGAGTTCTGGCGCGCCGTGTGGGACTACGGCGAGGTCATCGGCACTCCGGGGGACCGGCTTGTGGAGCCGGCGGCGGAGTTCTGGCGGTGGAGGTTCCTGCCCGACGCCCAGCTCAACTTCGCCGAGAACCTCCTCGCCGACCGGGACGGCGCCGGCGCGAATGCCCTCGTCGCCATCGACGAGTCCGGTGCGACCGAGAGCTGGACCTGGGAGCGGCTCCGGAGCGAGGTGGCCGCCGCCGCCGGCTGGCTCCGATCGGTCGGGGTGGGCCCGGGGGATCGGGTGGCGGCGTGGATGCCGCACGTGCCCGAGACCGTGATCCTGTTCCTGGCCGGGGCGTCGTTGGGGGCGGTGTTCACCTCGACGTCGGCCGACTTCGGCGTCGACGGTGTCGTCGACCGCTTCGGCCAGACCGAGCCGAAGGTGCTGCTCGCCGCCACCGGCTACTCCTACGGCGGCAAGGTCTTCGACCTTCGCAAGCGCCTCACCGGAATCCTCGAACTGCTTCCTTCGGTCGAGAATGTGCTGGTCGTCGATGGGCCCGAGGAGACCGTCGGTGAGATCGCTCCCGGCCGGCCGGCCATCAGCGGCTGGGCCGACGCTCTTGACCCCCACCGGGACCGACCACTCGAGTTCGTGCGCCGCGGCGGCGACCATCCGTTGTACATCCTCTACTCGTCCGGGACCACCGGCCGGCCGAAGTGCATCGTGCACCGAGCCGGCGGAGTCCTGATCAAACATCTGAGCGAACAGCTGTTGCACTGCGACGTTCGTGGCGGCGACGTCGTCTTCTACTTCACCACCTGCGGGTGGATGATGTGGAACTGGCTGGTCAGCGCGCTGGCCACCGGCGCCACGATCGTGCTCTACGACGGCAGTCCCGCTCATCCCACCACCTCGCGCCTGTGGGCCGAGGCCGAGCGTCACCGGTTCACCCTCATGGGTGTCTCGGCCAAGTACATCGACGGCTGCCTCAAGGCCGGCCTCCGACCCGTTGAGGAGTTCGACCTCACCGCCATTCGGACGATCTGCTCCACCGGCTCACCGCTGAGCAATGACGGCTTCGGCTGGATCTACGACGCCGTCGCCGACGACCTCCACCTGGCATCGATGAGCGGCGGGACCGACCTGTGCGGTTGCCTGGTCGGTGGTGACCCGACCAAGCCGGTCGTCGTCGGCGAGATCCAGGGCCGGTCGCTGGGCATGGGAATCGAGGTCTACGGCCCGACCGGCGAGCCGGTGACCGAGCTCCACGTGAAAGGTGAGTTGGTGTGCACGAATCCGTTCCCGTCGATGCCACTCGAGTTCTGGAACGATCCGGGTGACCGGCGCTACCGGGCGGCCTACTTCGAGCGGTTCCCCGACACGTGGGCCCACGGTGACTTCGCCAGCTGGGAGGCGGGTGGTGGCATGGTCATTCATGGACGATCCGACGCCACGCTCAACGCCTCCGGCGTCAGGATCGGAACGGCCGAGATCTACAACGTGGTCGAGCAGCTGCCCGAGGTGACCGAGGCGATCGCCATCGGTCAAGAGTGGGACGGCGACACGAGAATCGTTCTGTTCGTCCGGCTCGCCGAGGGCGAGGAGGAGCTCGACGACGAGCTCGAGCGACGAATCCGAACCGAGCTCCGGGAACGCTGCTCGCCCCGTCACGTTCCCGCCGTCATTCGGTCGGTGCCCGACATCCCGCGAACCCGATCGGGGAAGATCACCGAGCTGGCCGTCACCGATGTCGTTCACGGCCGCCCGGTCGACAACACCGAGGCGCTGGCGAACCCCGAGGCCCTGGATCACTTTCGACTCTGATCCCGACGATGCGACCGACGCATCGCACGGCCGGGAACCAGGGCCGGGTAGCGGCCGTCAAAGCCATCGTGAGACGCCGACGCCGTAGTGCTGTGATCCTGCTCGTCCTGGCCGCCGGCTGTGGTCCGTCGTCGGACATCGAGACGAGCCCGGCGCCCTCGACGAGTGGGCCCTCCACCACCGCGCACGAGCGGGTGGTGATCCCCGAACCCGACGAGATCGCCTTTCGGTACACCGAGTCGGGCGGGATCGCCGGGGAGACCGTGGTCGACGTCGTCGTCTACGGCGACGGTCGTGGCACCGTCACAAGCTTCGACGGCGAGCCCGAGCTGATCACCGTTTCCCTCGACGAGCTGAATGCGGTCCTCGTCGAGCTCGAGCGGGCCGGTGTGCACGACATCGACCCCGGCGACCATCCCAAGGTGTCGATCGCCGACGGCTTCGGGCTCGACTTGACTGTCCACTCGACGAACGGAACCAGCTCGTTGAGCGCCTACGGGCTGTTCGAAGCACCCGAGCAGTTCGCCGCCGGCTCGTACGACCTGTTCGAGGCCGGCCGGCGCGCCGCCACCGACCTCCCGGACGGACGCAAGTAGCCGGACGGCGAGCCGGGACTACGGCCTCGTCGCCGAGGTGTCCTATCTTTGCGCCCGTGACCGCCGTTCGTTCGCCTGCGTCATCGGCCAACTTGGGTCCCGGCTGCGACGTGCTCGGCCGTGCCGTCGATCGCTACGTATACGCCCACGACGAGGGCGACGGCCACCGGTGCGAGGACGGCCACATCGCCCTCGTCGCCTTCCAGCGGGCCGGGGGCCACGGCGATCTGTGGTTTCGTCACGAGGTTCCTCCCGGCCGGGGCATGGGGTTCTCGGCGGCGGCGCGGGCGGCCGGTGCGGCGCTGGCGTCGGCCCAGCGCGGCGACCCGACTTGGAAGCTGCAGCGTCACACCTTTCGCATCACGTCCGAACTGGAGGGCCACGGCGACAACGCTGCGCCGGCGGTGTTCGGCGGAATCCACGTCGTCGCCGGAGCCACGTGTCACCGTGTGGCAGCGCAACTGCCCGGAGAGCTGCTGCTCTGGGTTCCGACCGAGGCCACCACCTCGACCGACAAGAGCCGATCGGCGCTCCCGCCGACGGTGAGCCGGGACGATGCGGTCTTCAACCTCGGCCGGCTCGGGCTGTTGATGGCCGCCGTCTACGAGCAGAACATTCATCTGCTTCACGACGCCACCGGCGATCGATTGCACCAGGCCCAGCGATTCGAGCATCAACCGCTCAGCGCCGTCGCCTACAACGCCGCCCTCGGAGCTGGCGCCGCCGCCGCCTGGCTGAGCGGGTCGGGTCCCACCGTCGGCATGATCGCCCACCCGGGGCGGAGCGCCGCGATCATCGAGGCGATGCCCGACGGCGGGGAGACGGTCGCCGTGTCGATGGATCTCGCCGGCACGATCGAGGTCTGATCGACCGGCACGGCTCAGGATCGGAAGCGATCGGGCAGCAGGGCCGGCAAGTCCAGTCCGGGTATGGGCGGCTCGATGGCCGTCCCGAGGGCGAGGGAGGCGACGAGCGCACCGGTGGCGGGTGCGGTCTGGATGCCGGTTCCGCCCTGGCCGACGCACCAGATGAACCGGGGTGTCCCCGGCTCGGGTCCGAGGACCATCGCCTCGTCAGGAGCGAAGGTCCTCAGGCCGGCCCAGGCGGAGGCGACGGAACGGATCCGCAGTCGGGTGTCGGCGTTGATCCGCTCGATCGCCATCGCCACATCGGTTTCGTCGGCCCTGGCGTCGGTCGGGGGCGAAGGCGTCTGGTCGGCAGGCGAACAGAGAAACTGGGCTCCGTCGGGCTTCACATACCAGTCGTGGTCGATGTTGACCAGCATCGGCCACTCGTGGGAGCGGCCGGGTTCGGCGCCGGGCAGGGCGGAGAGCGGCACCATGAAGGCGGTGCGGCGTCGCGGTTGGAGTCCGATCGCCGGGACCCCGGCTCCTTCGGCCACCACATCCCCCCAGGCTCCGGCGGCGTTCACGATGACGTCGGCATCCAGCGGACCGGCCGTGGTCTGCACGATCCACCGATCGCGATGGGAGCGAGCGGCATCAACTCGGGTCGACACGGCGATCCGTCCACCGGCGGACCGGAGGATACGAACGAAGGCCTGATGGGTGGCGGCGACGTCGATGTCCATCGATCCGTCCTCGATCATGGCCTGGGCGGTGGTCGACGGTTCGACCAGCGGGCACATCGCGGCGGCATCGGCCACGCTCAGCCGGCGGGCGGGGGGACTGGCCGACCGGCCGGCGGCCAGCACCGTGTCGAACACCTCGGACTGTTCGGAGCGGGCGACCATCACGACCGGGCGCCGGCTCAGCAGGGGGGCGTCGGTCGAGCCCGGCGGAGGGTCCCGGAAGAACGGGAGGCTGGCGGTCGTCAACGGACGAATGGCCCGGTGGCCCAGGTTTTCGATCCACTGGGCGGCCGACCGTCCGGTGGTGTGGTGGGCGAGCACGGGCTCCTGGTCGACCAGCGTCACCGTCGCACCCCTGGTGGCCAGGTGGGCGGCAGCGCTTGCTCCGGCGATCCCTCCGCCGACGACGACCACCTGGGCTCCCATCCGCTGATCCTACGGCTCCCGCACGGCGCCGGTCGTCGCTCCAGCCGGGGCGGCGTCGCCGGATCCAGCGGGGATACTGAGGCCGTGGATCGCCGACCTGCTCTGAGCTTGAGCCGTCGACAGAAGGTTCTGATCATCCTCGGTGCGATGCTCTGCGCAGGGGTGTTCTTCGGTGCGCTCGCTGGGGCATGGCTGGCCGCCGGCGAGTCGGGGGGGAGCCGGGCGCCGGTGGTCCTGACCGGCGATCCCGACTGTGACCCCGACGTCATCGGCGAGGACGACGGACCGATCCTGTCCGTGTACGACGTGAGAGACGGGATCCTCGGACCGCTGTGCTTCGGGGTGGAATCCGGTGCCGTCGTCGATGCGTGGGATGCTCTCGCTCAGCTCGTTCCGATCGAACAGCGACGCCTGATCGGCACCTTCGCCGGCTTCGATGCGCCCGAGGACCCTCCCGATGTCGTCGCCTTCGCCGGTCCGATCGACGACGCCGCCGAGGAATTCACCGTCGCAGTCGAGATCGACGAGTCCGAGGCCGACCCCGACGAGCTGCAGCTCACCGTGATGCACGAGTTCGCCCACATCTTCTCCCAGACGCCCGACCAGCTCGAGCTCGGCGTGCTGGCTCTGGACTGCGACACGTTCCACAACGGCTACGGCTGTTTCACCGCCGACTCGTACCTCTGGGCTTTCGCCCGGCGATTCTGGGCCGCCGAGGACCTCGACGCCGTTCCCGGCCCCGACGGCTTCAGGCAGGACGTTGCCGATCGACGCTGCCTGGAAAATCCCGACATTCCCGGTGCGTACGCGGCATCCCACCCGGAGGAGGACTTCGCCGAGTCCTTCGCCGCCTTCGTCTTCTCCATCGATCTTCCCGCAGCCGTACACCCGAGACTCGATTTCTTCCACGAGTTCGCCGAACTGGCCGTAGTTCGCGACAACGCCCGTGCGGCGGGGCTCACGGGGCTCGAGAACAACTTCGACGTCTGTGGCTAGCGGGCCATCGGGCCGGCCGTTCGTGGGCCCGGCTGCGGACCCCTAAGGTCGCGACATGGACATCGCCGATCGCATCGCCATCGTGACCGGGGCCGGGTCGGGAATCGGTGCGGCGCTGGCTCGCCAGTTCGCCGTCGCTGGCGCGCGACACGTGGTCGTCACCGACCTCGATGGCGACAGCGCTCGACGGGTGGCAGGCGAGATCGACCAGAGCGGCGCGGCGGCCTCAGCCGTCGAGCTCGACGTGACCGACGAGGAGGCAGTCGCCGGCCTGGTCGAGAGCATCGAGCGGGAAACCGGGCCCGTCGATGTGTTCGCGTCGAACGCCGGCTATGTGACGGTCGCCGGTCTCGAGGACGGCAACGACAGCATCCGCCACATGTGGGACGTCCACGTGATGGCCCACATCTACGCTGCCCGGGCCGTCGTCCCGTCGATGGCCGCCAGAGGTGAGGGGTACCTGCTCAACACGGCGTCGGCGGCCGGATTACTCAGCCAGATCGGGTCGATGAGCTACACGATCACAAAGCACGCGGCGGTGGCGCTCGCCGAGTGGCTGGCCATCACCCACCATCATCACGGGGTCCGGGTCAGCGTGCTGTGTCCGCAGGCCGTACGGACCAACATCATCGCCAACTCCCCTGATCGCCGTCCCGGCGACGACGTCGACATCGAGGACTTTGGCGTGGCGGCCGCCGACGGCATCCTCGACCCAGACGAGGTCGCCCGGACATGTCTCGACGCCATGGCCGCTGAACGGTTCCACGTACTGCCCCACCCCCAGGTCGCCGACTACGTCGCCATGAAGGCGGCTGACATCGACGGCTGGCTCGGCGGTATGCGGCGCTTCCAGGACCGGCTCTACCACGATCAACCGTTGCCCGGCGATCGGATCCTCGGGGACTGATCGGTCGAGTTCAGCGGCCGTCGGCCGAGAAGTGCTGATAGTCCCGGGCGCTCGACCATCGTCCACCCCATGACCATCCGATCGCGTCGAACGCGCGCGTCACGACGTCCCCTTCCCGGATGACGCTGGGATGGTGGATGCTACGGTCGGCGAAGGGACGGCCCGCCTCGGGGAGCACGGTTGCGTTCCTGACGTAGGGGTTGACGAGCGGGTTGATGTCGACGGCGGTGCCATAGGCGTGGCGGGACCACGACGAACTCGACACCGCCGGACGGCAGTTGAACGCCGACGTGTTGTTGGCTTCCATGCTGGCGTCGTCGGAGCCGTCGAACTCGTCGATGGTTCGCATCGACTGGATCGGATAGCCCGCTTCGTAGAGCCGCTTGAACACGGCGACGATGGCGGTCGCATGGTTCTCGTGCACCACCAATTCGCCCGTCTCGACG